>NZ_JBFTOQ010000026.1:0-153612 GCF_056398045.1 Cupriavidus sp. 05L411
GGGCGATTTCCTCGAATTCGCAGGTCTCGGCGATGTCGAGGATGTCGTAGCCGCGGTAGTGCAGGTCGTTGCCGGTACGGCCGACCGTGCACAGCGCGGTATTGCCGGCGGTCACGCCCGACAGGGCGACGGATTTCTTCGGCTTCGGGCCGTTCTGCGGGACTGGCTGCAGCTCTGACATCGCGTCTCCTGTCTGGTCTCTTGCCCGAGCCAAGCGCGGGGTCGATCCTGTGGCACACCGTGGTCATCGCCTGGCGCGCGCCAGGCAACGTTCATGCAAAGAAGCGTTCGAGCACCGTGCCGGGCAAATCAGCACCGGTGGCGTGCGCCCGCTGCAGCAGCGACCAGTAATACCGGTAGCTGGCGCGGTCGTGCAACCGGCCCTGGTGGCGGATCGGCGCCCAGTTGTTCTCGTAGGCGGCCAGCAGGATTTCGCTGGACGCGCCAATCTCCGTGCCGCTGGGGCGGAAGGCCGCCACGATCGGCTGGATCTGGCTCGGGTGGATGCTCCACTTGCGCAGGTAGCCGAATTCGGCCCGGGCGCGCTGGGCATCGTCTCCGGCGCGGGACGGCTGCTCGATGTCGGTGCTGACGTTATGCGAGGGCACCTTGCCGTACCGATGGCAGGCGGCCGAGATCTCCAGCATGGCGCGCCGGATCAGCGGGTGCTCGAACTGCTGCGGCGAGCGCATGGCGTCGCCCGGAATGGCGCCGTGGTGGGCGGAAACAAAATCCATCAGCCCGAAGCTGAGGCATTCCACCTGCACGAGGCGGGCGATGTCGAATACCTGGTCCAACGCGGCATGCGTCTCTATCAGCACATGAATAGGGATGTGCCGTGCGATGCCGGCGGCGCGGGCCGCCTGGTTCACGTGGTCGGTGACGCGCGCCACCTCGACCACATCGGTCACCTTGGGCACCACAACATAGGCCAGCCGGGCGCCGGCGCTGCCCACCAGGATGTCGATGTCCTGGCGCCAACAGGGGTGCGCCGGGTCATGGATGCGCACGCCCACGCGGTTGAAGTGGTTTTGCGGGCTGTTGATGAGTCGTGCGCACAACTCGGCGTGCTCGCGCTCCAGCCCGACGGCGGCGCCGTCTTCGCAGTCGAAGGTGATATCGAAGACGGGCCCAAGCTCTTGCTGCAGGGCAAGCGATTTCAGCATCAGCTTTTCGTTGCCGGCATAGTGGTCGCAGACCGGCAGTTGCGTCGGAATGGCTTCGCCCTGGAACAAGACCTCGGAAGGATGCACTTTATTCAATCGAATAGCGGTTGAGGGAGGAAGGGGCGGGGCGCCAGAATGAAAAAACCGGAGCCTGCGCCGATTCGTGAATCGATGCGAGGCTCCGGTCTGGTCATTGGCGCTGCCTGGATCCTGGATCAGCCGAGCAGGTGCTGCACGCCGGCACGCTCTTCTTCCAGTTCCTTGAGCGTGATATTGATCTTTTCCTGGCTGTAGGCGTCGACTTCGAGGCCCTTGACCATTTCGTACTTGCCGTTGGCGGTGGTCACCGGGAAGCCGAACATGGTGTCTTCGGGGATGCCGTACGAACCGTCCGACGGGATACCCATGGTGACCCACTTGCCGTTCGAGCCCAGGACCCAGTCATGCACGTGGTCGATGGCAGCGTTGGCGGCCGAAGCTGCCGACGACAGGCCACGGGCCTCGATGATGGCGGCGCCGCGCTTGCCAACGGTCGGCAGGAACACGTCGTTGTTCCAGGCGTGGTCGTTGATCAGGTCCTTGACGCTCTGGCCGTCGACGGTCGCGTAGCGGTAGTCGGCGTACATGGTCGGGCTGTGGTTGCCCCAGACGAACATCTTCTCGATCGACGCAACCGGCTTGCCGGTCTTCGCGGCGATTTGCGACAGGGCACGATTGTGATCCAGGCGCAGCATGGCGGTGAAGTTCTCCTTGGGCAGGCTCGGAGCCGACTTCATCGCGATGTAGGCATTGGTGTTGGCCGGATTGCCGACCACCAGCACCTTGATGTCGCGCGCGGCGACTTCGTCCAGCGCCTTGCCTTGCACCGTGAAGATCTGTGCGTTGGCTTCGAGCAGGTCCTTGCGTTCCATGCCCTTGCTACGCGGGCGGGCACCGACCAGCAGCGCGACGTTGGCGTCCTTGAACGCGACCTTGGGGTCGTCGGTGATCACCACGCCGGCCAGCAGCGGGAATGCGCAATCTTCCAGTTCCATCACCACGCCCTTGACGGCGGCCTGGGCTTGCGGGAGGTCGAGCAATTGGAGGATGACCGGCTGGTCTTTGCCAAGCATGTCGCCATTGGCGATGCGGAACAGCAGGGAGTAGCCGATCTGGCCAGCGGCGCCGGTGACTGCGACGCGCATTGGGGCTTTAGCCATGAGTAATTCTCCAAACAAGAAGAGGGGGAAACTGGTCGGTGCCTGGCCGGACGGTAGTCCGGACGTCACCGGTTGCGGGTTTGTCGCCACGGCGGCAAGCGGCAATCCGCCGGCGCGCTGCTAGCGGTACCGACTGGAGAGAGCCACAACGGGTCATGGGGTGCGACAAAGCGTAAGTCTACTGCGAAGAGGGGTGCCGTATCCAGAGCGGGTGCAGGCGTGAAACCTGCGGGAGTGTAGGCCTGCCCATTTGTGTTGTCAATTCATATGTCTTATATAAGACATAAGACATTTGATGGCGGGCTGGACGCGCTTCCTCGTTTTGTGGTGAAATTCGCCTATGTCATCCCTGCCCCCGTCCCTCGCCGGCACTGCCGTTGCTGCAGTGCAGGATAACGGCGCCGCTACGTCCGGCGCCGGGACGCAGCCGTCCGCGGCGGCGGCCTCGCCAACATTCAGCCCACTCTACCAGCAGATCAAGGCGCTCATCACGCAGAGCCTGCAGTCCGGCGAATGGAAGCCCGGCGACATGATCCCCAGTGAAATGGATCTGGCGGCCCGCTACAAGGTCAGCCAGGGCACGGTACGCAAGGCCATCGACGAACTCGCCGCCGAGAACCTGGTGGCGCGCCGCCAGGGCAAGGGCACGTTTGTCACGACGCACCACGAGGATGGCGTGAAGTTCCGCTTCCTGCGCCTGGTGCCGGACGAGGGCGAGCCCCATTATGGGGCCAGCCAGGTGCTGGAATGCAAGCGCCTGCGCGCGCCGGCCGAAATCGCACGCCTTCTCGACATCCGCACCGGCGATGGCGTGGTGCAGATCCGCCGCGTGCTGTTTTTCTCCGGCGAGCCGACCGTGCTGGACGAAATCTGGCTGCTGGGCACCAACTTCAAGGGCCTGACGGCCGAGAAGCTGACCGAATGGAAGGGCCCGATGTATGCGCTGTTCGAGGCCGAGTTCGGCACGCGCATGATCCGGGCGAGCGAAAAAATCCGCGCGGTGGCCGCTGACCAGGCCACCGCGTCGCTGTTGTCCGTGGATGCGGGCACGCCGCTTTTGTCCGTCGAGCGCGTCTCGTTCACCTATGGCGACCGGCCCGTCGAAGTCCGCCGCGGCCTGTATGTAACCACCCGGCACTATTATCAGAACGATTTGAGCTGATACGCCGGAATGCAATCCATGTCGATTATTGCTGTTGCAGCCACGGCAGCCGCCGCTGTTGCGCAAAGCAGGGATGATTACCTCGCGGCATGGTTGCGTGCGATTGTCGGGCACGCCATGTTGGTGCGCGATAGCTGAAAATTATTGGTGCGCCGCGCAACAAAGGCGCTAAAATTATCGGGATTTGCTCCGGCTGCATCCATTTGCATCCAGGGCGCTCAGAAGTTTCGTTTTTTGTTTACCGCAAATGGGGTCTAGCAATGGCTGAAGCCAAACAAGCCAGGCCGGAGTTCAGGAACATCCATGTGACGCAGCTGGCGCGTTACAGGTTGCCCTGGGCCGGCAAGGTGTCCATCCTGCATCGCGCAAGCGGCGCTCTGATGTTCCTCCTCCTTCCTTTCGTCCTGTATCTCTTCGAGCAGAGCGTCACTTCCGAACTGAGCTTCGCAAAGTTCTCGGCGCTTCTGTCCGGCGGCTTCGTCAAGCTGGTTCTGCTGGCTCTGATCTGGGGTTACCTGCACCACTTCTGCGCCGGCATCCGTTTCCTGCTGCTCGACGTGCACGTTGGCGTGACCAAGCCCGCTTCGGCGAAGTCCGCTGTTGCCGTGCTGATCATCAGCCTGTTGCTCACCGCTGTGTTCGGCCTGAAGCTGTTCGGCCTGTTCTGAGGAGAGAGTCAACGTGGCAAATAATAATATCGGTCCCAAGCGTCTAGTCGTCGGTGCGCACTACGGTCTCAAAGACTGGCTCGCGCAGCGCGTCACCGCTGTCATCATGGTGGTCTTCACCATCGTGCTGGCAGTCGCCTTCCTGCTCTCGAACGGCGCTTCCTACGAAGCGTGGGCAGGTCTCTTCTCCAACCAGTGGATGAAGATCATCACGTTCCTCACCATCCTGTCGCTGCTGTATCACGCCTGGATTGGCGTGCGCGACATCTGGATGGACTATGTGAAGCCGATGGCAGTGCGCCTCGTGCTGCAAGTTCTTACGATTCTGTGGCTCGTCGGTTGTGCGGGCTACGCAGCTCAGATTCTCTGGAGGGTGTAATAAATGGTCGCAGTCAAGACAGGATTGCCGCGTCGTCGCTTTGACGTGGTCATCGTCGGGGCGGGCGGCGCTGGGATGCGCGCATCCCTCCAGCTCGCGGAAGCCGGCCTGAATGTCGCCGTGCTCTCCAAGGTTTTCCCGACGCGCTCGCACACCGTGGCGGCGCAGGGTGGCATTGGCGCTTCGCTCGGCAACATGAGCGAGGACAACTGGCACTATCACTTCTACGACACCATCAAGGGTTCCGATTGGCTGGGCGACCAGGACGCAATCGAATTCATGTGCCGTGAAGCTCCCAAGGTCGTCTACGAGCTCGAGCACTTCGGCATGCCGTTCGACCGTAACGCCGACGGCACCATCTACCAGCGTCCGTTCGGCGGCCATACGTCGAACTACGGCGAGAAGCCGGTCCAGCGCGCTTGCGCGGCTGCCGACCGTACCGGCCACGCACTGCTGCACACGCTGTACCAGCGTAATGTGCGCGCCAAGACGCACTTCTTCGTCGAGTGGATGGCGCTGGACCTGATCCGCGACGCCGACGGCGACGTGCTGGGCGTGACCGCGCTGGAAATGGAAACCGGCGAGGTCTACATCCTCGAGGCCAAGACCACGCTGTTCGCCACCGGTGGCGCCGGCCGTATCTATGCCGCGTCGACCAATGCCTTCATCAACACCGGTGACGGCCTGGGCATGGCAGCGCGCGCAGGCGTGCCGCTGGAAGACATGGAGTTCTGGCAGTTCCACCCGACCGGCGTGGCCGGCGCGGGCGTGCTGATCACCGAAGGCGTGCGCGGGGAAGGCGGTATCCTGCGTAACAAGGACGGCGAACGCTTCATGGAGCGCTATGCGCCGACGCTGAAGGATCTGGCGCCGCGCGACTTCGTCTCGCGCTCGATGGACCAGGAAATCAAGGAAGGCCGCGGTTGTGGCCCGAACGGCGACTATGTGCTGCTGGACCTGACGCACGTCGGGGCCGACACCATCATGAAGCGCCTGCCGTCGATCCGCGAGATCGGCGTCAAGTTCGCCAACGTCGACGCGATCAAGGAACCGATCCCGGTGGTGCCGACCATCCATTACCAGATGGGCGGTATCCCGACCAACATCAATGGCCAGGTGGTGGCGCCGAAGAACGGCAACCCCAACGAAGTCATCAACGGTTTCTACGCGATCGGCGAATGCTCCTGCGTGTCGGTGCACGGCGCCAACCGCCTGGGCACCAACTCGCTGCTGGACCTAGTGGTGTTCGGCCGCGCGGCCGGCAACCACATCGCGGCGACCTCGATCAAGCAGAAAGAGCACAAGCCGCTGCCGGCCGATGCTGCCGACCGCGCCATGTCGCGCCTGGCCAAGCTGCAATCGTCGTCGTCGGGTGAATACACCCAGGACGTGGCCAATGACATCCGCAAGAACATGCAGTCGCATGCGGGCGTGTTCCGTACGCAGAAGCTGATGGACGAAGGCGTTGAGCGCATCCTCGAAGTGGCGGAACGTGCTGACAACATCCATCTGAAGGACAAATCCAAGGTCTTCAACACCGCGCTGGTGGAAGCCCTGGAAGTGGCCAACCTGGTGGAAGTGGCCAAGGCCACCATGATTTCGGCAGCTGCCCGCAAGGAATCCCGCGGTGCGCACGCGCACAGCGACTTCCCGAATCGCGACGACGAGAGCTGGCTCAAGCACACGCTGTTCTACAGCGAAGGCAACCGCCTCGACTACAAGCCGGTGAAGATGAACCCGCTGACGGTGGAAAGCGTTCCTCCCAAGGCCCGGACCTTCTAAGCACCGCGTAGGACCCACAGGACCCACAGAAATGAAGCGTATTTTCGAAGTCTACCGCTACGACCCGGACAAGGATGCGGCCCCCCGCATGCAAACGTACGAGGTCGAGCTCGACGGTCATGAGCGCATGTTGCTGGACGCGCTGGTCAAGCTGAAGAAGCTGGACGAAACCATCTCGTTCCGCCGCTCGTGCCGTGAAGGCGTGTGCGGTTCGGACGCGATGAACATCAACGGCAAGAACGGTCTGGCCTGCCTGACCAATATGCTTGAGCTGCCGGAACGCATCGTCTTGCGTCCGCTGCCCGGCCTGCCGGTGGTGCGCGACCTGATCGTCGACATGACGCAGTTCTTCAAGCAGTACAACTCGATCAAGCCGTACCTCATCAACGACGAGCCGCCGCCCGAGAAAGAGCGCCTGCAGTCGCCCGAGGAACGCGACGAGCTGGACGGCCTGTATGAGTGCATCTTGTGCGCAAGCTGCTCGACGTCGTGCCCGTCGTTCTGGTGGAACCCGGATAAGTTCGTCGGCCCGGCCGGCCTGCTGCAAGCCTATCGCTTTATCGCGGACAGCCGCGATCAGGCGACCAGCCAGCGCCTGGACGACCTGAACGATCCGTACCGCCTGTTCCGTTGCCACAGCATCATGAACTGCGTCGATGTTTGCCCGAAGGGGTTGAACCCGACCAAGGCCATCGGCAAGATCAAAGAGCTGATGGTTCGCCGCGCGGTCTGATCCTGCGCGGTTGTTGTAAGCGGCGCGTCAGTCCGGGCTATCAAACTGCATACCCGACCGGCGCGCCGGAAGTAGGTACCTATGACCGAAAGTGTTTCCCCCAGTTTCTCCCACCAGGCCGACCCGCACCGGCGTGCACGACTGCGCTGGCGCGCGCGGCGCGGCCTCCTGGAGAACGACATCATCGTCGAACGTTTTTTCAACCGTTACGAAGAAAGCCTCTCCGACCAGGACGTGGCCTCGCTCTCCGAACTCTTCGAGCTGAGCGACAACGAGTTGATGGACCTGCTTCTTGCGCGCAAGGAGTTGGACGGTGAGCTCGACACGCCCCCGATGCAGCACGTGATTGCCCTGCTGCGTTCGGTCTGAGTTTCGTCAACATTATTAGTCAGCATTAGAAGGAACCGACATGACGCCGTCCGATGTGAAAGCCACGCTATCGTTTTCCGATGGTTCCCCCAGCGTTGAGCTGCCGATTTATACGGGTACCGTTGGCCCCGACGTAATCGATATTCGCAAGCTGTACGGACAAACCGGCAAGTTCACCTATGACCCCGGTTTCATGTCGACGGCTTCGTGCAATTCGAAGATCACCTACATCGACGGGGACAAGGGTGAGCTGCTGTACCGCGGCTACCCGATCGAGCAACTGGCTACCAAGTGCGACCACCTGGAAACCTGCTACCTGCTGCTCAAGGGCGAACTGCCCAATGCCAAGCAGAAGGAAGAATTCGTGGGCGCCGTGATGAACCACACCATGGTTCACGAGCAGATGCAGTTCTTCCTGCGCGGCTTCCGCCGCGATGCCCACCCGATGGCGGTCCTGACGGGCCTGGTGGGCGCCATGAGCGCGTTCTACCACGACGCCATGGACATCGATGATCCGCACCAGCGCGAAATCTCCGCGATCCGCCTGATCGCCAAGATGCCGACCCTGGTCGCCATGGCCTACAAGTACAACATCGGCCAGCCGTATATCTATCCGCAGAATGACCTGTCCTACTCGGGCAACTTCATGCAGATGATGTTCTCCACGCCGTGCGCCCCGTACAAGGTGAACCCGGTGCTCGAGCGCGCGCTCGACCGCATCTTCATCTTGCACGCGGACCACGAGCAGAACGCATCCACCTCCACGGTGCGCCTGGCTGGCTCCTCGGGTACCAACCCGTTCGCCGCCATCGCCGCCGGCGTGGCGTGCCTGTGGGGCCCGGCCCACGGTGGCGCCAACGAAGCCGCCCTCAAGATGCTTGAGGAAATCGGCAGCGTCGACAACATCACCGAGTTCATCAAGCAGGTCAAGGACAAGAACTCGGGCGTGCGCCTGATGGGCTTTGGCCACCGCGTGTACAAGAACTACGATCCGCGTGCCAAGCTGATGCGCGAGACCTGCTATGAAGTGCTGAACGAACTGGGCCTGCACAACGACCCGCTGTTCAAGCTCGCCATGGAACTGGAAAAGATCGCGCTGGAAGACGAGTACTTCGTCAGCCGCAAGCTGTATCCGAACGTCGACTTCTACTCGGGCATCGTGCAGCGCGCACTCGGCATCCCGACGTCGCTGTTCACCTGCATCTTCGCTCTGGCACGCACCCCGGGCTGGATCTCGCAGTGGGAAGAAATGATCACCGATCCGGAATACAAGATCGGCCGTCCGCGCCAGCTGTTCAACGGCGCGGCAAGCCGCAACGTGCCGGATATGGGCACGCGTTGATGCCCCGGTAAGGTGGCGCCGGCAGTCACGGCGCCGCATGCATCATGAAACGCCCCGGCCTTTGGCCGGGGCGTTTTGCTGTTGTGCGCGTGCACAGGCACAGATCTGATCCTTCAGCCAAGACGCGAAATGACTCGCCGGGGCGGCGCAGCAATACCAAACGCACCGGCCTTGCCAAGGCCTTGTCCTACAAGCCCGGCGGCACTTGTGCGGCGCAAAAGATTTATTGCGTGAAAGGTGGCGAAGACGCCAATTTCCGACGATTTGTGCTGTGTTACTACCATTAAGATCCTCATTTGTTGTGCAAATGTGCCATCCGGCGCGGAATTTGACCCTATAATGCGGGCTGCTTTGCCGACAGCAGCCGGGCCACCCTTCCGGACTGCGTTGAGGCGAGCGGGGCAGGCGAATCACCTGCGCAATAGAGAACGCATCAACGTTGTCTTTCCGAACCAAGGTCTTCCGTTGCATGGATTGCATAGGAGGGCTGACACATGCCGGGCCCCGCACACGCTTCATTTCTTGCAGGCCCGTCTTCCGCGTCTCGGGCGTCTTTTCCAGGTTTTAGCTCGCGGGTGTTGTTCGATTGCGCAGGTCATGCCGTCTTGGCCCATGACCCAACCATAATCGAGGAGCTCCTGAATGACGCTGTCCCGTCTTACGTCCATCTCCCTGGCCACGGCCCTGTGCGCTTTCGGCGCCGCTGCCAACGCTGAAACCGTCAAGATTGCCATTGCCGGCCCCATGAGCGGCTCCGTTGCCCAGTACGGCGACATGGTCAAGGCTGGTGCGCTGACTGCCATCGAGCAGATCAATGCCGCCGGCGGTGCGGGCGGCAACAAGTTCGAAGTGGTGATGATGGACGACGCCTGCGAACCGAAGCAGGCCGTGGCGGTAGCCAACAAGATCGTCAGCCAGAAGATCCATTACGTGATCGGCCACGTGTGCTCGGGCTCGACCATCCCGGCTTCGGACATCTACGAGAACGAAGGCATCGTCATGGTGACGCCGTCGGCCACCGCGCCGCAGCTGACCGAAAACAAGAAGCGCAAGTTCATCTTCCGCACCATCGGCCGCGACGACCAGCAAGGCCCGGCTGCTGCCCAGTACATCATCACCAAGATCAAGCCCAAGAAGGTCGCGATCCTGCACGACAAGCAGTCGTACGGCCAGGGCATTGCCTCGTCGGTGAAGAAGGACCTGGAAGCCGCCAAGATCCCCGTGGCTGTGTTCGAAGGCGTGAACGCCGGCGATTCGGACTACTCCGCCGTCATTACCAAGCTCAAGTCGCAAGGCGTGGACTTCGTCTACTTCGGCGGCTATCACCCGGAAATGGGCCTGCTGCTGCGCCAGGCGCGCGAGCAGGGCGTCAAGGCGACCTTCATGGGTCCTGAAGGCGTGGGCAACAAGGACGTGACGGCCATCGCCGGCGCGTCTTCGGAAGGCATGCTGGTCACGCTGCCGGCCGACTTCTCCGCCGATCCGTCCAACGCCGCGCTGGTCAAGGCCTTCGCCGACAAGAAGCGTGACGCCAACGGTCCGTTCCAGATGCCGGCCTACGCCGCGGTCCAGATCATTGGCGACGCCATCTCCGGCGCCAAGAGCACCGACCCGACCAAGGTTGCCGCGTACATGCACAAGAACGCCTTCCAGACTCCGATCGGCAAGGTCGAGTACGACGCGCAGGGCGACCTGAAGTCGTTCAAGTTCGTTGTGTTCACCTGGCACAAGGACGCCACCAAGACCGCAGCCAACTAAGCCGCACATTGGCTTTGCGCGCCCCGCTCATGGCTTGAGCGGGGCGTTTTGGTATCGGGGTCCGGTTGCCCGGCCGGCGCGGTTTATCCGCCGCGCCCGGGGCCTGGGCATATCCGGCATTACGGAGCCGGCCCGGCGCTTGCGCACCTCCTGCAACGCCGGCGTCTCCAGCTTCAAAGTTATGGGGCTTCCCGCATGAACGAGTTCCTTCCACAGTTTACCCAGCAGCTGGTCAATGGCCTGACGCTGGGTGCGATCTATGCGCTGATCGCCATTGGCTACACCATGGTCTACGGCATCATCGGCATGATCAATTTTGCCCACGGCGAGATCTATATGATCGGCGCCTACGTGGGCCTGGTGACGCTCACCGCCATCGGCGCGAGCGCGGGCTATCCGCTGCCGCTGGTGCTGGGTGCCGCCTTGCTGGTGTCCGTCCTGGTCACCGGTTTGTATGGTTTCGCCGTGGAGCGCGTGGCCTACCGGCCCCTGCGCGGCGGTCCGCGGCTGGTGCCGCTGATCTCCGCCATCGGCATGTCGATCTTCCTGCAGAACTATGTGCAGATCGGGCAGGGCGCGCGCGACATGTCCGTGCCGGTGCTGATCTCCGGCGCCATCGAGTTCCAGATGGGCAGTGATTTCACCGTGACCGTACCGTATTCGCGCCTGCTGATCGTCGGCGTCACGCTGGTGCTGATGCTCGCGCTGACGCTGTTCATCGGCCACTCGCGCATGGGCCGCGCCTGCCGTGCCTGCGCCGAGGACATGCGCATGGCCAACCTGCTCGGCATCGACACCAACCGCGTGATCTCCTTCACCTTCGTGCTGGGCGCGATGCTGGCGGCGGTGGGCGGCGTGCTGATCGGCCTGACCATCGGCAAGCTCAACCCGTATATCGGCTTCGTGGCGGGCATCAAGGCCTTCACCGCGGCCGTGCTGGGCGGCATCGGCAGCATCCCGGGCGCCATGCTCGGCGGCGTGCTGCTGGGCCTGGCCGAGACCTTTGCCTCCGGCTATATGCCGGCCGAGTACAAGGACGTGGTGGCGTTCGGCCTGCTGGTGCTGATCCTGCTGTTCCGCCCGACCGGGCTGCTGGGCAAGCCTGACGTTGAAAAGGTGTGAGGACGCTATGACACAAGCTATTTCTACGCCAATTGGCATGGCGCAGGGCGCGCCGGCAGGGCAGACCCTGAAGAACGCCATCGTCGCGGCCGTGATGACGGCCATCCTGACCATTCCCGTGCTGGGGCTGCAGCTGAAGCTCGACGGCTACAAGGTCGTGCTCGAGCCGCACTGGAAGCCGGTGTGGCTGGCGGTGGGCGCGGTCTTCCTGTTCCAGCTCTTCAAGCCGCTGTTCCAGCGCGCCACGGCCGGCGTCAAGGTGCCGAGCCTGCCCGCGCTGGGCGCGACCCAGCAGCGCAAGGTGATCTGGCTGCTGCTGGCGGTTGGCCTGGTGTTCCCGTTCTTCAGTTCGCGCGGCGCGGTGGATGTGGCCACGCTGGCGCTGATCTACGTGATCCTGGGCCTCGGCCTGAACATCGTGGTGGGCTATGCCGGCCTGCTCGACCTGGGCTACGTCGGCTTCTACGCGGTCGGCGGCTACACCTACGCGCTGCTCAACCAATACTTCGGGCTGACCTTCTGGGAGTGCCTGCCGATTGCCGCCGGCATGTCGGCGCTGTTCGGCTTCGTGCTGGGTTTTCCGGTGCTGAGGCTGCGCGGCGACTACCTGGCCATCGTCACGCTGGGCTTCGGCGAGATCATCCGCCTGCTGCTCAACAACCTGACCAGCCTCACCGGTGGACCGGATGGCGTGTCGGGCATCCCGAAGCCGACTGTGTTCGGCATCGAGATGGCGCGCAGTTCGAGCGTGGAAGGCGTCAAGACCTTCCATGAGCTCTTGGGCTGGGACTACAGCGGCGAGCACATGGTGATCTTCCTCTACCTGCTGGCGCTGCTGCTGGTGGGCTTCACGCTGTTCGTCACCAGCCGGCTGATCCGCATGCCGATGGGGCGCGCGTGGGAAGCCCTGCGCGAGGACGAAATCGCCTGCCGCTCACTCGGCCTGAACCCGACCCGCATCAAGCTGTCGGCGTTCACGCTGGGCGCGGCGTTTGCCGGCCTGGGCGGCGCGTTCTTCGCCGCGCGCCAGGGCCTGGTCAATCCCGAATCGTTCACCTTTATCGAGTCCGCGCTGATCCTGGCGGTGGTGGTGCTGGGCGGCATGGGCTCGCAGCTGGGCGTGATCCTGGCCGCTATCCTGCTGACCGCGCTGCCGGAAGTGGCGCGCGGCTTTGCCGAGTACCGCATGCTGATTTTCGGCCTGGTGATGGTGCTGATGATGATGTGGCGTCCGCAGGGCCTGCTGCCCGCGAGCCGCCCCCATGTGGAGTTGCCGCAATGAGCCAAGTTCAATCAGCGGAACTGCTGAAAGTCTCCGGCCTGCAGATGCGCTTCGGCGGCCTGCTGGCGGTCGACGGCATCGATTTCGATGTGCGCCGCGATGAGGTCTTCGCCATCATCGGCCCCAACGGCGCGGGCAAGACCACGGTGTTCAACTGCGTGGGCGGTTTCTATAAGCCCACCGCCGGCGAGGTCATGCTGGACGGGCATTCGATCGCCCGCCTGCCGAGCCACCAGGTGGCGCGCCGCGGCCTGGTGCGCACGTTCCAGAATATCCGGCTGTTCAAGCAACTGACGGTGGTCGAGAACCTGCTGGTGGCGCAACACCTGCAGGTACGCTCCGGGCTGCTGCGCGGGCTGTTTGCTACGCCGGCCTATCGCCGCGCCGAGCGCGAGGCGCTGGAGCGCGCCGCGCTGTGGCTCGAGCGCATGGGTCTGCGTGGCGTGGCCAACCGCGAGGCGGGAACGCTGTCGTATGGCCACCAGCGCCGGCTGGAAATCGCGCGCTGCATGATCACCAATCCGCGCCTGCTGATGCTTGACGAGCCGGCTGCCGGCCTCAACCCGCAGGAAAAGGTCGAGTTGTCGCAGTTGATCGATCAGTTGCGGCGCGAGCACAAGATCTCGGTGCTGCTGATCGAGCATGACATGAGCCTGGTGATGGGCGTATCCGACCGCATCCTGGTGATGGAACACGGCCGCCCGATCCTGGTCGGCAAACCGGCCGAAGTGCGCAACGACCCGCGCGTGGTCAAGGCTTACCTGGGAGAGGACTGATGCTGAAGCTGGAACAAGTCCATACCCATTACGGCGCGATCGAAGCGCTGTCTGGCGTATCGATTGAGGTGAACAAGGGCGAGATCGTCACGCTGATCGGCAGCAACGGCGCTGGCAAGACCACGCTGATGATGACCGTGTGCGGCTCGCCGCGCGCGTCGAGCGGGCGCGTGATGTTTGAAGGGCAGGACATCACGCGCCGTCCCACGCACGAGATCATGCGCCTCGGCATGGCGATCTCGCCGGAGGGGCGGCGCGTGTTTCCCAGCCTGACGGTGCTGGACAACCTGAAGATGGGCGCCTTCTTCGGCAAGCGCGACGAGATCGAGGCGGGCGTCGAGCACGTCTACAAGCTCTTCCCACGGCTCAAGCAGCGCTCCACGCAACGCGCCGGCACCATGTCCGGCGGCGAGCAGCAGATGCTGGCCATCGGCCGCGCACTGATGAGCCGGCCCCGCCTGCTGTTGCTGGACGAGCCGACGCTCGGCCTGGCACCGCTGGTGATCGCGCAGATCTTCGACATCATCCGGACCATTCGTGACGAGGGCGTCACAGTGTTCCTGGTCGAGCAGAACGCCAACAAGGCGCTGGGCGTGGCGGATCGCGGCTATGTGCTGGAGACGGGGCGCGTGGTGCTGGCGGACACCGGTGCCAATCTGCTGGCCAACGACCGCATCAAGAGCGCCTACCTGGGCGGTTAAGCCCAATTTTTCTCCCGCTCACCCGCCTGGCGGGCGAGCGGGAGAAAACCCTCGCCATTCCCCCTTTTCGCCATCGGCGAAATCCCCCTTTCGCCAATCACATTACATTTCCGCCGCCGCGCAGGCCGGCCACGGCCCGGTCGCGCGCTATCGCTGTGGCATAATCGATTGTGAAGTCAAGCATCGCAGCAAGCCGCATTTCATTGCCCGCGTTCCTGCGAAAAATCCCCCAAACTACCGCGCGACGCCGCCAACCGTGCTGTACCAAACGGTCCCGGCCCGCCCCCCCTGCATCATGGCCAAGACGCTTTACGACAAACTTTGGGATGACCACACCGTGCACGTCGAGGACGACGGCACCACGATGCTGTACATCGATCGCCATCTGCTGCACGAAGTCACCAGCCCGCAGGCGTTCGAAGGCCTGAAGCTGGCGCAGCGCCCGGTCTGGCGCATCAGTGCCAACCTGGCGGTGTCGGACCATAACGTGCCGACCACGGATCGTAGCCAGGGCATCGCCGATCCGGTGTCGAAGCTGCAGGTGGATACGCTGGACAACAACTGCGACGCGTACGGTATCACCCAGTTCAAGATGAACGACCTGCGCCAGGGCATCGTGCACGTGATCGGGCCGGAGCAGGGCGCCACGCTGCCGGGCATGACGGTGGTCTGCGGCGATTCGCATACCAGCACGCACGGCGCGTTTGGCGCGCTGGCGCACGGCATCGGCACCTCCGAGGTGGAGCACGTGCTGGCCACGCAGACGCTGCTGGGCAAGAAGGCCAAGAACATGCTGGTGCGCGTGGAAGGCAAGCTGCCGCGCGGCTGCACCGCCAAGGACATCGTACTGGCCGTGATCGGCAAGATCGGCACCGCGGGCGGCACCGGCTACACCATCGAGTTCGCTGGCTCGGCCATTCGCGACCTGAGCATGGAAGGGCGCATGACGGTGTGCAACATGGCCATCGAGGCGGGCGCGCGCGCCGGCCTGGTGGCAGTGGACGATGTCACGCTCGAGTACGTCAAGGGCCGCCCGTTCTCGCCACAGGGCGTGGAGTGGGAGCAGGCCGTGGGCTACTGGCGCACGCTGCATTCGGACGCCGGTGCGCATTTCGACCAGGTGGTCGAGCTGCGCGCGGAAGAGGTCCGTCCGCAGGTGACCTGGGGCACCTCGCCCGAGATGGTGGTCAGCATCGAGGACCGCGTGCCGGATCCCGAGAAGGAAAAAGACCCGAACAAGCGCAACGCCATGGAGCGCGCGCTCGAGTACATGGGCCTGCAGCCCAACGTGCCAGTGGACAGCATCAAGATCGACAAGGTCTTTATTGGTTCCTGCACCAACTCCCGCATTGAAGACATGCGCGCCGCTGCGTGGGTCGTGCAGAAGCTGGGGCGGCGCGTGGCGTCCAACGTGAAGCTGGCGATGGTGGTGCCGGGCTCGGGCCTGGTCAAGGAACAAGCCGAGCGTGAAGGGCTGGACAAGGTCTTCAAGGCTGCAGGTTTTGAGTGGCGCGAGCCGGGCTGCTCGATGTGCCTGGCCATGAACGCCGACCGCCTGGAGGCGGGCGAGCGCTGCGCGTCGACTTCGAACCGCAACTTCGAAGGGCGCCAGGGCGCCGGTGGCCGGACTCACCTGGTGAGCCCGGCGATGGCCGCCGCGGCTGCCATCGAAGGCCACTTCGTCGATATCCGCCAGCTCAGCTAATTCGCGCAGGCTCATCATGAAACAAGCCCTGATTGTGTTGCTCGCATGCCTGGGCATGCTGCAACTGGCCGGCTGCCATACGATGGCCGGCCTTGGCAAGGACACACAGGCCGCAGGCCGCTCGCTCGAAAGCGCGGCAAAGAAGTAAGGAACCGACCATGGATAAGTTCACTGTACACAGCGGGCTCACGGTGCCGCTGGACCGCGAGAACGTCGACACCGACGCCATCATCCCGAAGCAATTCCTCAAGTCGATCAAGCGCACCGGCTTCGGCCCGAACCTGTTCGACGAATGGCGCTACAAGGATGTGGGCCAGCCCGGGCAAGACAACAGCTGCCGCCCGCTGAACCCGGACTTCGTGCTCAACCAGCCGCGCTACCAGGGCGGCTCGATCCTGCTGGCCCGCCGCAACTTCGGCTGCGGCAGCTCGCGCGAGCACGCACCCTGGGCGCTGACGCAATATGGCTTCCGCGCCGTGATCGCGCCGAGCTTTGCCGACATCTTCTTCAACAACTGCTACAAGAACGGCCTGCTGCCGGTGGTGCTGACCGAGTTGCAGGTCGACCACATCTTCAACGAGACCAATGCGTTCAATGGCTACAAGCTGACCATCGATCTCGATAAGCAACTGGTGGTCACGCCGGGCGGCAACAGCTACCCGTTCGATATCGCGCCGTTCCGCAAGTACTGCATGCTCAACGGCTTTGACGATATCGGCCTGTCCCTGCGCCATGCCGACAAGATCAAGGCGTATGAGGCAGAGCGCGTGGCCAGGATGCCGTGGTTGAACAACCGCGTGGTCGGCTGAGGCCGGTTGGTACGCTGAGACAAAACAAGGAAGACAAAGCATGAAAATCGCAGTCCTGCCGGGTGACGGCATCGGTCCCGAGATCATCGCGGAGGCCGTCAAGGTCCTGAACGCGCTCGACGAAAAATTCGAGATGGAAACCGCCCCGGTGGGCGGCGCCGGCTACGAGGCCAGCGGCCATCCGCTGCCTGACGCCACGCTCAAGCTGGCCCAGGAAGCCGACGCCATCCTGTTCGGCGCCGTGGGCGACTGGAAGTACGACAAGCTGGATCGCCCGCTGCGTCCCGAGCAGGCCATCCTCGGCCTGCGCAAGCACCTGCAGCTGTTCGCCAACTTCCGTCCGGCGATCTGCTATCCGGAACTGACCGGTGCGTCCAGCCTGAAGCCCGAGCTGGTGGCCGGCCTGGACATCCTGATCGTGCGCGAGCTGAACGGCGACATCTACTTTGGCCAGCCGCGCGGCATGCGCGAAGCCCCGGACGGTCCTTTCAAGGGCGCGCGCGAAGGCTTCGACACCATGCGCTATAGCGAGCCGGAAATCCGCCGCATCGCCCACGTGGCCTTCCAGGCCGCGGCCAAGCGCGGCAAGAAGTTGTGCAGCGTGGACAAGGCCAACGTGCTCGAGACTTTCCAGTTCTGGAAGGACGTCGTAATCGACGTGCACAAGGAATACCCGGAAGTCGAGCTGTCGCACATGTACGTGGACAACGCGGCCATGCAGCTGATCAAGGCGCCCAAGAGCTTCGACGTGATCGTCACCGGCAATATGTTCGGCGACATCCTGTCGGACGAGGCTGCCATGTTGACCGGCTCGATCGGCATGCTGCCATCGGCTTCGCTGGACGCCAACAACAAGGGCCTGTACGAACCGTCGCACGGCTCGGCACCGGACATCGCCGGCAAGGGCGTGGCCAATCCGCTGGCCACCATCCTGTCGGCGGCGATGATGCTGCGTTTCTCGCTGAACCGCGCCGAGCAGGCCGACCGCATCGAGAACGCCGTCAAGAAGGTGCTGGCCCAGGGCTATCGCACCGGCGACATCCTGACGCCGGGCTGCAAGCAGGTCGGCACGCGTGAAATGGGCGAGGCCGTGCTCGCGGCACTGTAAGCCGCATTAAAGTTGAAAAGGCGCCGCATGCGGCGCCTTTTCTTTCATTTGTCCCCGATTTCCCCCGTGTGGCAGCGCCACAAAATCGTGTAGACTTTGCGAATGGTCCGAATCTTCCAGTCCCCCTCGACTGCCATCGCCGCCCCGGTTGCTACCCGCAGCCCGGTTGGCCTGGGTTCGCACGGCCACCCGCTTACCGCAACGACGATTAAAACCATTACTACCAAAACGATCGGCTAGATCGTTCGTCGTGCCTGCTCGTCTTCCCCGCGCAGTCACGTCGGGCGAGGAAAGCGCGGGGAAGTTCAAATCACATCCGAGGTTAGTCATGATTGTAGGTCTCGTCGGCTGGCGAGGAATGGTCGGCAGCGTCCTGATGCAACGCATGCAGGAAGAGCGCGATTTCGACCATATCGAGCCCGTATTCTTCAGCACGTCCAACGCTGGCGGCCAGGCTCCGGCCATGGCCAAGAATGAAACCAGGCTCAAGGACGCGAACGACATCGAAGCGCTGAAGAAGTGCGACGTTGTCCTCACCGCCCAGGGCGGTGACTACACCAACGAGATTTTCCCGCAGCTGCGCGCAGCTGGCTGGAAGGGCTACTGGATCGACGCGGCGTCCTCGCTGCGGATGAAGGACGATGCCATCATCGTGCTGGATCCGGTCAACCTTGGTGTCATCAAGGACGCGCTGACGAAGGGCGTCAAGAATTTCATCGGCGGCAACTGCACGGTCAGCTGCATGATGATGGGCCTGGGCGGCCTGTTCCAGCACGACCTGATCGACTGGATGACGTCCATGACCTACCAGGCTGCCTCGGGCGGTGGCGCGCAGCACATGCGCGAGCTGCTGACGCAGTTCGGCACGCTCAACGCGTCGGTCAAGTCGCTGCTGGATAACCCGGCATCGGCCATCCTGGAAATCGACCGCACCATCCTGGCGACCCAGCACGGCCTGTCGGCCGACGAAACCAAGCAGTTTGGCGTGCCGCTCGCTGGCAACCTGATTCCCTGGATCGACAAGGACCTGGGCAACGGCGTGTCGAAGGAAGAATGGAAGGCCGGCGCCGAGACCAACAAGATCCTGGGTCGCGGCGAAGGCTTCCTGGGCGCGACCGGCGCTGCGCCGATCGCCGTGGACGGCCTGTGCGTGCGCATTGGCGCCATGCGCTGCCATTCGCAGGCGCTGACCATCAAGCTGCGCCGCGACGTGCCGCTTGATGAGATCGAAGCCATGCTGGCCGAGAACAACCAGTGGGCCAAGGTGGTGCCGAATACCCGTGAGGCCAGCATGACCGGCCTCACGCCGGCCGCCGTGACCGGCACCCTGACCATTCCGGTGGGGCGCCTGCGCAAGATGCAGATGGGTGGGGAATACCTCTCGGCCTTCACCGTTGGCGACCAGCTGCTGTGGGGCGCCGCCGAGCCCCTGCGTCGTATGCTGCGCATCCTGATCGAAGCCTGAGCCAGGGACTTGCTCCCAAGGAGCCCTTGAGTCATGTCTTGGTCCATGTCTTGAGGCTCCGCGCAAGGCCTCCGCGGTTCCGTTGCAGCCAGGCAACAGAAACCACGGGCTTTGATAACAACGCCGCGCCTGTGCGCGGCGTTGTCACGCCCAGCCGCCTATTTTTCCCGGCGTTGCGTCACAATACAGGCGGCATATGCCGGGCTGCGGGGCGGTCATCCGCACGTCCGTACGAGTTGGCGCGGGGCTCAGTCGGGACGCTAACTTGCTGCGCTAAACCATTGATGTTAAGTTAATTTCACTACTAGAACACAACGGAGCACAAGGTGAGTGTGAGCCAACATCGCCGGAAAGATGCGCCTACCGCCCGCCAGCGCTGGTCAACGCTGGCCTTCACGGCACTCGGTTTGCTGCTCGCGCAGCCGGCCGCTTATGCCGCGGGGTTTGGGCAATTACGGGTACAGTCGAATCTGGGTCAGCCGCTGCAAGCGGAAATCGATATTAGTGGCGTCAGTGCGGAAGAAGCGGACGGCCTGGCCGTCAAGCTGGCGTCGCCCGATGCGTATGCCAAGGCCGGCCTGACCTATCTGCCAGCGGTCAGCAGCCTGCGGCTGCAGGTCGAGCGCCGCCCCAATGGGAGCTATGTGGCACGGGTCCGGTCAACCCAGCCGCTCAGCGAGCCCTTCGTCGACATCCTGGTCGACATGACATGGGCGAGCGGCAAGGTGTCGCGCGCGTACACCTTCCTGCTGGATCCGGCAGGGGCTAAGCCTTCCAACCAGACTTTCTCGCCTACCACGGTAGTGCAGGCGGGCACGCCCGATGAATCCGGCGCCACCAGCCCGGCGGCGCCCGCGCCAAGCGCCGCGCCCGTGCCCGCGCCGTCGGTGCAGGCCCCGGCTCCCGTCGCGGCTAGCCCGGCGCCACGGCCCCAGGCCAAGGCACCAGCGCCACGTCCGCACCGCGCCGCTACGCAGGCTTCCGCGGACGGCGCTGCCGCGGCTGGCGGCACCTACACCGTGCAGCGTGGCGACAACCTCTCTGCCATTGCCGGCGAAGCGTCCCAGGGACAGGATTCGGTATCGCTGGACCAGATGCTGGTCGCGCTTTATCGCAACAATCCGAACGCCTTCGTCGGCGGCAATATGAACCGCCTCAAGGCGGGCGCCGTGCTCAAGGTGCCTAGCCAGCAAGAAGCGCAATCGGTCACGCCCCGCGCGGCGCGCCGCGAAGTGGTGGCGCGCACGCAGGGCTTCGACGCTTACCGCAGCCGCCTGGCTACGGCGGCGGCGGGGCGCTCGGTCGAGGCCGGCAGTGGCCGCGAACAGTCGGGCAACGTCACCGCGCGCGTGCAGGAACAGGCCGCACCGGCCGCCGGCCCACGCGACGAGCTCAAGCTCAGCAAGCCCGATCGTGGCAGCCAGGCTGCTGCCGCTGCGGCGACCGAAGCCAATATCGCCAAGGAACGGCAGCTCAAGGAGGCTGAGGCACGCCTCGCGCAGCTTGAGAAGAACGTGAACGACATGCAGCGGCTGGTCGAGCTGAAGAACGCCGAGATCGCCAAGCTGGCCCAGGTACAGAAGGGGGTGGGCAAGGACTCGGCCGCGGCACCAGCGGCCCCCGCTGCCGCACCTGCCGTGGTTCCGGCTGAGGCCGCCAAGGCCGACGCAGCCGCGCCGGCCCCGGCCAGCGCTGCCACGGCCGCGGCAGCAGTGGCGCCGCTCGCAGCATCTCCGGCATCCGCGCCTGCGGCCACCGCCGGCGCCAGTAGTGCCGGCGCGAATGCCGCGGACGCCACCGTTGCGGCTGCCGCCAAGCCTGCAGCCGCTTCCGCGCCTGCCGCCAAGCGCCCGCCGGTCGTGACGCAGCCCACGCCGGTGGCCCAGCCGTCCTTCATCGAAGACCTGCTTGCCAATCCGATGTTGCTGCCGGGCGGCGGACTGTTGATTGCCCTGCTGGGCGGCTACGCGATCTATCGCCGGCGCCAGCAACAGAAGACCAGCGACGGCGCGGCCTTCGGGGACAGCATCCTGTCGCAGGAAAGCACCGTCATGGCCGGCGGCAATTCGCTGTTTGGCACCGCGGGCGGGCAGAGCGTGGACACCTCGCAGCACAGCGTGTTCGGAGCGGATTTCCGCATCGGCAGCAATGCCGCGGAAGCCAACGAGGTCGATCCGATCGCCGAGGCCGATGTCTATATCGCCTACGGGCGCGATGTGCAGGCCGAGGAAATCCTGCGCGAAGCCCTGCAGCAAAACCCTGAGCGCCAGGCGATCCGCCTGAAGCTCATGGAGATTTACAACACTCGTCAGGATGTGGAAGGTTTTCGCGTGATTGCAGAAGAAATGTTCGCCCAGACTGGAGGACACGGGGCGGAGTGGGCACAGGCAGCGGAGATGGGGCGTAGCCTCGATCCGAACAATGCTTTGTATTTGAGTGTGACGCCCGATGCAGCGTCGGTTGACACCACCACCTTGCCGGCCGATCAGTGGCGCACCCACGATCCGTCGCAAGATCTGGCTGCGGCACCGCGCGAAACCCCGCTGGCGGACCTGGCAGACTTCGCGCTGCCGCTGGATGGGTTCCCCGCGCCGGCAGCCGGTGCGCCGATCACCGCGCCCGAGTCCGCCTCGCGCGTGTTCGGCAATGGCGAGGCGGCGCCTTCGGCGCTAGCCGCGCGCTTGGACGATGGCCTTGGCCTGGATCTGCCGGAGACCCATGGCATTGGTGGTCATGACGGTCATGACGACATCCCGGCGCTGGATACGCCTACGCGTAGCCGCCCGCTCGACTTCGATATGTCCGGCATCTCGCTGGACCTCAGTCCGGCGGGCCATGTCGACGCGCGTGCCGACAGCCCGGCGCAAGCGCATGAAGAGGCCCGTTCGTCATTCGGCTCGTCCCTGCCGGCGCCGACCATGCTGCGCGACGGCAAGCTGTCCGAGCCGATCGACCTGTCCCGCGTGAGTGCGGAAAGCGGGCTCGACACGGCGCGCGGCATCTCGCCGAGCACGTTGTCGGCCGATTCCGCCGATGGTGGCCGCGACATGCAGATCAAGTTCGACCTGGCCCGCGCCTATATCGAGATCGGCGACAAGGAAGGCGCGCGGGAGTTGCTGCAGGAAGTGGTGGAGCAGTCGCAGGACCCGCTGCTGACCGAAGCCAAGACTTTGCTGCGGGACGTGGCCTGACAGGCAAGCTGTAGAATGGCGGGCTGTGCGCAAGCGATGCGCCCGGCAGCTCGCCACCAATGCGCCGGGAGCGTGGCTCCCGGCGCATTTGTTTTTTGCGAGCCGGCAGTTGGGCCCTTTTCATCGGCACCGCGCCGTGTTCGCTAGCTCCCGTTGATCGTCAATTTCCGTTGTCAATTTCCGCCCCATGACCCGCATTGCCCTTGGCCTCCACTATGACGGCGCCGCCTTCTCAGGCTGGCAGTCGCAACCGCACCGCAATACGGTGCAGGACCGGCTCGAGGACGCCATCGGGCAGTTCGCCGGCAGCCGCGTGCTGACCACGGTGGCGGGCCGCACCGATACCGGCGTGCACGCGCTCGGCCAGGTGATCCACATCGACACCGAGCTGACGCGCGAACCGTTTTCCTGGGTGCGCGGCGTCAACGCCTTCCTGCCGCCCAGCATCTCGCTGCAATGGGCCAAGCCGGTGGACGACAGCTTCCATGCGCGTTTCCTGGCCTTCGAGCGCATGTATTACTACGCGCTCTACGTGGGCCCGCACCGTGTGCCGCTGGTGCACGGCAGGGCGGGCTACCTGATGCTGCCGCCAGGCAAGGGCCTGGACGTCGACGCCATGCGCACGGCCGCGGGCTGCCTGTTGGGCGAGCACGATTTCTCGGCCTTTCGCGCCGCCGAGTGCCAGGCGAAGTCGCCGGTCAAGACCATGTACGACATCACCTTGAAGGCCGACGGCGACTGGCTGTTCGTGCGCTTTCGCGCCAGCGCCTTCCTGCACCACATGGTGCGCAACCTGATGGGTTGCCTGGTGGCGGTAGGGCGGGGACGCAACCCGCCGGAGTGGCTGGCCGAAGTGCTGGCGGGGCGCAACCGCGCCAAGGCCGCGCCCACTTTCATGCCCGACGGCCTTTACCTGGCCGGGGTGAAGTATCCTGAGCAGTACCAGATCCCGGTTGCCGACACGGCTGCCAGCCTGTTTCATGGAGTGTTTGCCAATGACCCAGTTGCCTGAAGCGGGCAGCGTGCCGCGCCGCACCCGCATCAAGATCTGCGGGCTGACGCGCGAGGACGATGTCCGCGCCGCGGTCGATGCCGGCGCCGACGCGATCGGCCTGGTGTTCTATCCGGGCAGCCCCCGCTTTGTCGAGGTGGCGCGCGCCGCAGCGCTGGCCGAAACCGCCGGCCCCTTCGTGTCGGTGGTGGGCCTGTTCGTCAACGCCGAGGCCGACCATATCGCCCATGTGGTGGAGCGTGTGCCGCTTACGCTACTGCAATTCCACGGCGACGAGCGCCCCGAGGACTGCACCCTGGTGGCCCAGCGCTGCCGGCTGCCGTTTCTGCGCGCGGCACGCGTGCAGCCGGGCCTCGATTTGGTAGAATTCGCGGATCTGCATCGTGATGCCGCTGCCTTGCTGCTTGATGCCTTCGTCGAAGGCTACGGCGGTGGCGGGCACGTCTTCGACTGGACCCTGATACCCCCGGCATGGCTTCCGCCCACCCACAACCCGACCGCAAGCGCCGCTCCTCGGATCGTTTTGAGTGGTGGGTTGAACGCGCAAAACGTCGCTGGCGCGATTGAGCGCGTGCGGCCCTACGCTGTCGATGTAAGCAGCGGCGTGGAGGCTGCCAAAGGCGTGAAAGACCCCGCCAGGATTGCCGCCTTCGTGCGCGCGGTGCGCAGCGCGGATGCCGGGTGAGTCAAGTTGCCGTCCCGGCGCTCGACCTCCCGCATATCCCCCGCAAACCGCACCTGCCCCGCGCACGACCCTAACGTCATCGGGCCCCTGCCAGAACGGCAAGGGCCCTGTTCAGAAGAGCTGACTCATGTACGACCTGCCCGATTCCCGTGGCCATTTCGGCCCCTATGGTGGTTCCTTTGTATCCGAGACCCTGGTGCACGCGCTGGACGAACTGCGCGAAGCCTATGCGCACTTCCAGAAGGATCCTGAATTCGACGCGGAGTACCGCCGCGAGCTGAAGCATTTCGTCGGCCGCCCCTCGCCGATCTATCACGCACAGCGCTGGAGCGAGATGCTCGGCGGCGCGCAGATCTATCTCAAGCGCGAAGACCTCAACCACACCGGCGCCCACAAGATCAATAACGTGATTGGCCAGGCACTGCTGGCCAAGCGCATGGGCAAGCCGCGCGTGATCGCAGAGACCGGCGCCGGCCAGCACGGCGTGGCCACCGCGACCATCGCCGCGCGTTTCGGCATGGAGTGCGTGGTCTACATGGGCTCGGAAGACGTCAAGCGCCAGGCCGCCAACGTCTACCGCATGAAGCTGCTGGGTGCCACCGTGGTGCCGGTTGAAAGCGGCTCCAAGACCCTCAAGGACGCGCTCAATGAAGCCATGCGCGACTGGGTCACCAACGTCGAGAACACCTTCTACATCATCGGCACCGTGGCCGGCCCGCATCCTTACCCGATGATGGTGCGCGACTTCCAGTGCGTGATCGGCGAAGAGGCCAAGGTGCAGATGCCGGAAATGACGGGCCGCCAGCCCGATGCCGTGATCGCCTGCGTGGGCGGCGGCTCCAATGCCATGGGCATCTTCTATCCGTACATCGAGCACAAGGATGTGCGCCTGATCGGCGTGGAAGCCGCCGGCGATGGTTTGGAAACCGGGCGCCACGCCGCCGCGCTGATCGGCGGCACGCCGGGCGTGCTGCATGGCAACCGCACCTACCTGCTGCAGGACGCCAACGGCCAGATCATCGAGACCCATTCGATCTCCGCTGGCCTGGACTATCCCGGCGTCGGCCCCGAGCACGCATGGCTCAAGGATATCGGCCGCGCCGAGTATGTCCCGATCACCGATGAGGAGGCGCTCAAGGCTTTCCACGACTGTTGCCGCATCGAAGGGATCATCCCGGCGCTGGAGTCCAGCCACGCCATCGCCTACGCCTGCAAGCTCGCGCCCACGCTGCCCAAGGACAAGCTGCTGCTGGTGAACCTGTCCGGCCGTGGCGACAAGGACATGCATACCGTGGCCGAGCGTTCGGGGCTGACCCTCTGATGCGCGACTTCCTCCCGCCGGGCGCCGCTGACGGCGGCGCCCCGTCCGCGCCCATCGCCGCACCGCAACTGACGCTCTATCAGGAAGACGTGCTGGAGGGCATCAAGCGCATTGCCGACGGCTCCATCGACCTGATCGTGGCTGATCCGCCCTATGGCCTGGGCAAGGACTACGGCAATGACTCCGATCGCCTGTCCGGGGACGCCTACCTGGAATGGTCCGCGAGCTGGATCGATGCGGTGGTGCCCAAGCTGGCGCCGCGCGCCTCGCTCTATCTGTTCTGCACCTGGCAATACTCGCCGGAGTTGTTCGTGATGCTCAAGCAGCGCCTGACCATGATCAACGAGATCATCTGGGACCGGCGCGTGCCGAGCATGGGCGGCACCACGCGCAAGTATTCCTCGGTGCACGACAACATCGGCTTTTTTGCCCGGGCCCGCGACTACTACTTCGACCTCGACCCAGTGCGCGTGCCGTACGACGCCGAGACCAAGAAGGCGCGCAGCCGTCCGCGCTTCGAGGGCAAGAAGTGGCTGGAGGTTGGCTATAACCCGAAGGACCTGTGGAGCGTGCCGCGCATCCACCGGCAGGATCCGGAGCGCGCCAATCACCCGACCCAGAAGCCCTTGCATATCGTGCAACGCATGGTGCTGGCCAGCTGCCCGCCGGGCGGGCTGGTGCTTGATCCGTTCACCGGCAGCGGCACCACCGCCGTAGCCTGCGCGTTGCACGGGCGCCGCTTCGTCGGCTTCGAGATGAATCCCGACTATGTCGACGTGGCGCGCGCGCGCGTCGCGGCATGCATCACGACGCCGCAGGCCGCGCCCGCTACCCTGAACATCGCAGCCGCGAACGATGAGCCCCTGCTGGTTGCTTCGTCCACGCTGCTGCCCACTCTCGCTCAATGACCATGTCCAGAATCAAAACGACTTTCGCGGCGCTGGCCGCGCAGAACAAGAAGGGCCTGATTCCGTTCATCACCGCTGGTGACCCCGAGCCCGGCCTGACCGTGGCGCTGATGCACGCGCTGGTGGCGGGCGGGGCCGACGTGATCGAGCTTGGCGTGCCATTCTCCGACCCGATGGCCGACGGTCCGGTGATCCAGCGTGCGTCCGAGCGCGCGCTTGCGCAGGGCGTGACGCTGACCAAGGTGCTGGCTTGGGTGGCCGAGTTCCGCCAGACCAACGCGGCGACGCCCGTGGTGCTGATGGGCTACGCCAACCCGATCGAGCGCATGGGCGAGGAAACCTTCGCCAAGGCCGCGCGCGCCGCCGGTGTCGATGGCGTGCTGGTGGTCGACTACCCGCCCGAGGAGTGCGAGTCCTTCGCCGCGCAGATGCGTGCCAACGAGATGGACCCGATCTTCCTGCTGGCGCCGACTTCCACCGACGATCGCATCGAAGCCGTGGCCAAGCTGGCCAGCGGCTACCTGTACTACGTGTCGCTCAAAGGCGTAACCGGTTCGGCCACCATCGACCTCGACAGCGTGGCCGCCCGCATTCCGCTGATCAAGCGCCATGCCAACCTGCCGGTGGGCGTGGGCTTCGGCATCCGCGACGCGCAGACCGCGCGCACGATCGGCAGCGTGGCCGACGCCGTGGTGATTGGCAGCCGCTTGGTGCAATTGCTGGAAGATGCACCGCGCGACCAGGCGGTACAATCGCTGCAGTCGTTCATCGCGGAAATCCGCCAGGCGCTGGATGCCTGAATGTGATTGAAGTGCCGCCGCCCGTGTCGATGCACGGGCGGTGAATGCAGCAAAAAACACGGATTTTGACGGCCGTTGTGCCGCAACAGGCGCATCGCCCCGGCGGAACGGGGACTGCGGACCGCAGGCATGGTAAATTCGCGGCCTGACATGTTCCGCACATGTGCCGAAAGGAGCCTTTCATGAGCTGGTTGGATAAACTCCTCCCTCCCAAGATTCAACAGACCGACCCCTCCACCCGCAAGGGCATTCCGGAAGGGCTGTGGGTCAAGTGCCCGTCGTGCGAGTCGGTGTTGTACCGGACCGACGTCGAGGCCAACCTCCACGTCTGCCCCAAGTGCGACCACCATATGCGCATCCGCGCCCGCGCCCGTCTCGACGGGCTGCTGGACGCCGAAGGCCGCTATGAAATCGGCCAGGAAATCCTGCCGGTCGACGCGCTCAAGTTCAAGGACACCAAGAAGTACCCGGACCGCATCAAGGCCGCCATGGACGACACCGGCGAGACCGATGCCATGGTCGTGATTGGCGGCGCCATCCACACCATTCCGGTAGTGGTGAGCTGCTTCGAGTTCGAATTCATGGGCGGCTCCATGGGCTCGGTGGTGGGCGAGCGCTTCGTGCGTGGCGCCCAGGCGGCGCTGGAGCAGAAGGTGCCGTTCATCTGCATTACCGCCACGGGCGGCGCACGCATGCAGGAAAGCTTGCTGTCACTGCTGCAGATGGCCAAGACCACGTCCATGCTGAACCAGCTGTCGAATGCCAAGCTGCCGTTCATCAGCGTGTTGACCGATCCCACCATGGGTGGTGTTTCGGCCAGCTTTGCGTTCCTGGGCGATGTGGTGATTGCTGAGCCCAAGGCGCTGATCGGCTTTGCCGGTCCCCGCGTGATCGAGCAGACTGTGCGCGAGAAGCTGCCTGAGGGCTTCCAGCGGGCTGAGTTCCTGTTGCAAAAGGGCGCGATCGATATGATTGTCGATCGTCGCAAGCTGCGAGATGAGTTGGCGCAGTTGCTGGCTTTGCTGCAGAAGCAGCCGGCGGATGCGGTGGCATAAGGGTTGGGTTGGTTGATGGTGATCAGGCGCGGACTGGGATGTTCGCGCTTTTTCACTTTATGGGGTGGGGGCTTGGCTGCAACTGCAACTGCAACTGCAAAATCAGCTTCAGCTACAACCGCTTAACTTCAAGGGCAACTGCAGTTTCACCTCCCCTGCGGGGTGGTGAAACTGCAGTTGCTTTTGTAGTTGCCCTTGACGTTAAGCCGTTGAAGTTGATTTTGTAGTTGCAGTTGAAGTTGACTTTGACGTTAGACCTTTGACTTACCCCAACACGCCCCAACATCACCCCTGCGTAAAGCCAATCCCAAGCGAAGAACCACTTACCCCAAAACCGGCTCCAATAAGCCAACCCCCGATTAACGCCGTCTCCCCATCATGCCTATCTTCCCCTCCCTCCCCGAATGGCTAACCCATCTCGAATCCGCCCACCCGGTCGGCATCGACATGGGCCTGGCGCGCATCACCCGCGTCAAGGAGGCCCTGGGGCTGCGCATCGATGCGGTGGTGTTCACCGTCGGCGGCACCAACGGCAAAGGCTCCACCTGCGCCATGCTGGAGCGCATCCTGCTTGAGGCGGGCTACAAGGTGGGTTGCCATACATCGCCGCACCTGATGGCGTTCAACGAGCGTGCGCGCATCAATGGCGAGTTCGCCACCGACGCGCAGCTGTTGCCGCATTTCGAGGCGGTGGAGCGGGCGCGTACGAGCTTTGCGGATCCGGTGAGCCTGACGTATTTCGAGTTCACCACGCTGGCTATCATCCATGCGTTCGCCGCGGCGGGTTTGGATGCCATGATCCTGGAGGTGGGACTGGGCGGCCGGCTGGATGCAGTGAACGTGATCGATACCGATTGCGCCATCGTGACCAGCGTGGACATCGACCACACAAGCTACCTGGGCGATACGCGCGAGAAGATCGGCTACGAGAAGGCGGGGATCTTCCGTCCGGGCGTGCCGGCCATCGTGGCGGATCCGGTGCCGCCGCAGTCGGTGATCGATCATGCCGAGGCGATCGGCGCGGATCTCTGGCTGGTGGGCCGGGACTTCCATCAGCAGGCTTCCAAGGGCCAGGAGCGCCAGCAGTGGGACTGGAGCAGCCGCGAGCGCAAGCTCAACGGCCTGGGCTATCCCGCGCTGCGCGGCGCCAACCAGCTGCTCAACGCTTCGGCTGCGCTGGCTGCGCTGCAGGCGATGCGCCCGCGGCTGCCGGTGAGTGCGCAGGAAGTGCGCAACGGGCTCGCCTTCGTGGAGCTGCCGGGACGCTTTCAAGTGATGCCGGGGCGCCCGGCGGTGATCCTGGATGTGGCGCATAACCCGCATGCGGCTGCCACGCTTGGCCAGAACCTCGACAACATGGGCTTCTTCCGCTACACCTACGCGGTGTTCGGCGCGATGGAGGACAAGGACATCGCCGGCGTGCTGCGCCATCTGGCCGACAAGGTCGACCACTGGTGCCTGGCCGACCTGCCGACGCCGCGCGCGGCTAGCGCGGCGGACCTGCTGGAGAAGCTGGAAGAGGGCGGTTTCCATCCGGGGCCAGATGCCACGGCAGCCTGCTTTGCCAGCCCGGAGGCGGCTTACCGGGATGCCCTCGGCAGAGCGACCGAGGATGATAGAATTCTGGTCTTCGGATCGTTCTACACCGTGGCGGGCGTGATGGCATATCGCGCCACCCGGGCAAATTGAGTCGCGCGGCCGCCGGGCAGTTTTCCGGGGCTAACACCGGGGCAAATCGCCGCGCAATCTGAGCGACAATTTCAACGGCCGGTTTTACGGCCGTCGCACCGAACCAATCTATGGGCCTGCTTTCGCTGTTTTCTTCCCGCAAGGGCAACGCCCCGGCACCGGAGCGTGGGCGCCGCTCGCGTTCGGACCCGGGTGCAGGCATCGCGTCGTCGCGGCGCCTGGCCGAGGAGTACGCGGACGACACGCTCGACCCGGAGTTTCCGCAAAAGCAGCGGGCGCGCCGGCGCCTGATCGGCGCGGTGGTGCTGATGGCGGCTGCCGTCATCGTGCTGCCGATCGTCTTCGAGACCCAGCCAAGGCCGGTCGTCGACAATATCGCGGTCAAGATCGATGGTGGCCCGGGGGGCGCCGCGGGCAAGGTGAAGCCTGATGCCCGCAAGGCGGATCCGTTACCGCCCGCTCCGCAATCCAAGCTCGATAGCCAGGGGCTCGATGCCGGCGAGGAACTGGTTGCCGATTCGGCAGCGGCCAAGCCGGCCGCTGCCGCCACCGTCGCAGCGACTGCGGCAGCGCCTGCCGAGAAAATCGCCGACAAGCCGGCCACCCCCGCAGCCAAGCCGGGCAGCGGCAAGTTCCTGGTGCTGATTGGCGCGTTCTCCTCGGAGGAGAAGGCCAAGCTCTGGCTGAGCAAGCTCAAGGCAGGCAAGGTGCCCGCCTATATCGAGAAGAAGGTGTTGGCCGACGGCGAGCGTGTGCTGCTGCGTGCCGGTCCTTTTTCGGATCGCGACGCGGCTGACGCCGCCGAGAAGCGGGTGCGCGCCGCGGGCCTGACCGCCAAGGTGATCGAACAGTAAGGCCCGGCGCGGGCTGGTTGCCCCATGAGCCCCACTATCCTCATTACCCAGCCGCCGCACCGGGACACCGTATTACGCATGCAGCCGACTTTTTTCGATTACAGCGTTGTTTTCATCCTTATCGCCTCGGGCCTGATCGGCGTGCTGCGCGGGCTGGTGCGGGAAGTGCTATCGCTGATCGGCTGGGTGGTGGCGTTCCTGGTGGCCTACCACTTCGCGGGCACCGCGGCTGGCTGGATTCCCGAATCGGTGCCCGGCGGGCAGCTGGCGCGCAGTGCACTGGGCTTCGCGGTGGTCTTCATCGGCACCGTGATCGCCGCGGCACTGGCCGGCACGGTGCTGGGCCAGTTGCTGGAGAGCACCGGGCTCAAGCCCGCCGACCGTGGCCTCGGGCTGGTGTTCGGGCTGCTGCGTGGCGCGTTGGTCGTGATGTTCGTGGTGACCGTGGCCGGGTTCACCAAGCTGCCTGAGGAAGCATTCTGGCGCGATGCGCTGTCCCGGCCCTACGTGATGCAGGCGATGGAGTCGCTGCGGCCCTGGCTGCCTCCCGAAGTCGCCAAATACGTCAAGACATGACATGAGGCCGGGCAGACCCGCCCGGCCGGTAGTACGCGGGCTCCTCCCTGAAGGGCGGGGCCGCCCCCTGATTCAAACGCCTTTCCTGGGAGCTTGGCATGTGCGGTATCGTCGGTGTGGTTTCATCCACGCCCGTTAACCAATTGATTTACGACAGCCTGCTGCTGTTGCAACACCGCGGACAGGATGCAGCCGGCATCGCTACCGCAAACGGCAGCACCTTCCACATGCACAAGGCCAACGGCCTGGTGCGCGACGTGTTTCGCACGCGCAATATGCGCGGCCTGCCGGGTGCCGCCGGCATCGGCCAGGTGCGTTACCCCACCGCCGGTTCGGCCTCGAGCGAGGAAGAAGCCCAACCGTTCTACGTCAATGCGCCCTACGGCGTGATCCTGGCCCACAACGGCAACCTGACCAACTGGAAGCAGTTGCACGAGGAGCTGTTCAGCCGCGACCGCCGCCATATCAACACGCACTCCGACACTGAAGTGCTGCTCAACGTGCTGGCGGACGAGCTGCAGCGCGCCAGCAGCGGCCTGGCGCTGGATCCGCCCACGATCTTCAAGGCCGTGGCCGGCATGCACCGCCGCGTGCGTGGCTCGTACGCCATCGCCGCGCAGATCGCTGGCTACGGCATGCTGGCCGTGCGCGATCCGTTCGGCATCCGTCCGTTGTGCCTGGGCAGCGTGGAAACGCCGACCGGCAAGGAGTGGATGGTGGCGTCGGAATCGGTGGCGCTCGAAGGCATCGGCTACAAGCTCGAGCGCGACGTGGCGCCTGGCGAGGCCATCTTCATCGACCTCGACGGCAAGCTCTACACCCAGCAGTGCGCGGATAATCCCGTACTTACGCCGTGCATCTTCGAGTACGTCTACCTGGCCCGCCCGGATTCGTGCATCGATGGCGTGCCCGTCTACGACGCGCGCCTGCGCATGGGCGACTACCTGGCCGAGAAGATCCGCCGGGAAGTCTCCGCGGGTGACATCGACGTGGTGATGCCGATTCCCGACTCCAGCCGTCCGGCCGCGATGCAGGTGGCCAACAAGCTGGGCGTGAACTACCGCGAGGGCTTCTTCAAGAACCGTTATATTGGCCGCACCTTCATCATGCCCGGCCAGGCGGTGCGCAAGAAGTCGGTGCGCCAGAAGCTCAACGCCATGGGCGTGGAGTTCAAGGGCAAGAACGTGCTGATCGTGGACGATTCCATCGTGCGCGGCACCACGTCTTTCGAGATCGTGCAGATGGCGCGCGAAGCCGGCGCCAACAAGGTGATCTTTGCCTCGGCCGCGCCGCCGGTGAAGTTCCCCAACGTGTACGGCATTGATATGCCCACCCGCAGCGAACTGGTTGCCTACGGCCGCACGGATGAAGAAATCGCCCGCATCATCGGCGCCGACAAGCTGGTTTACCAGGACGTCGAAGCCATGAAGCAGGCCGTGCGCGACATCAACCCCAAGCTGAACGACTTCGATGCCTCGTGCTTCGATGGCCGTTACGTCACAGGGGATATCGACGAAGCCTACCTGGAGCGCCTGGAAACCGCGCGCAGCCAGGCCGATCGCGATGGTACCGGTGGCCTTGGCGATAGCGAGCGCTCGCAACTGCACTTGCAACGCTCCGGCGGCAACGAGTAAGACGGCGCACGCCCGCAATCGCCGTGATGACCGGCGTGGAGTTGACGAGAAGCGAGGCCCGGCCGTAACATTGCCGGGCGTCGATTTGATTGTCAGCTTGCGGACGCGGGTACTGCCGGAGCGATAGGTTGATCGTTGTTGTTGATCATTGCTCGCGGAACAGGAAATTGCCCGTCACAGGGAAATGCCCGAAACAGCTAAAGCGGAACGCCGGCTTCCCGGTTGTGCGCACCACAGGCACATTGGCAAGCCGGATTCCCGCCGCGGCGCGGGGCCTATCCCAACGAACACAAGCAGCCCGTCGATTCGGCCCCCGGCCAAAGATCGCACGGGCTTTTTTATTGCTGCCGCCGGCGCGCAACCGGGGCAGCCAGGCTACCACCACTTACACGGATAACCGCGCGGGTACCACCGCCTCCCCATCATGAACGAACCGCTTCCCCTCGACTCCCTCGGCATCGATACGCTTGGCGTGCGCGCCGGCACCATGCGCAGCGAGTTCATGGAGCACTCGGAGGCGATGTACCTAACCTCCAGCTTCTGCTTCAACAGCGCTGCCGAGGCCGCGGAGCGCTTCGCCAATTCGGAGTCGGGCTTCACCTATTCGCGCTTCACCAACCCCACGGTAGCGATGTTCCAGAGCCGCCTGGCGGCGCTGGAAGGCGCCGAGGCGTGCATGGCAACCGCATCCGGGATGAGCGCGATCATGTCGATCGTGATGTCTGCGATGCAAGCGGGCGATCACCTGGTCAGCTCGCGCGCCATCTTCGGCTCCACCATGACGCTGTTCTCCAACATCTTCGCCAAATTCGGCGTGGAGACCACCTTTGTCGATGGCACCGACCTGGCGGCCTGGCGCGCGGCGGTCAAGCCGAACACCAAGCTGTTCTTCCTGGAAACGCCGTCCAACCCGCTCACCGAAGTGGCCGACATCGCCGCGGTGGCGGACATTGCCCACAACGCTGGCGCGTTGCTGGTGGTGGATAACTGCTTCTGTTCGCCGGCGTTGCAGCAGCCGATGAAATTCGGCGCCGACATCGTGGTCCACTCGGCCACCAAGCATATCGACGGGCAGGGCCGCGTGCTGGGTGGCGCGGTGCTGGGCTCGCACGATTTCATCATGGGCAAGGTGTTCCCCTTCGTGCGCACGGCCGGGCCGACGCTGTCGGCATTCAACGCCTGGGTGCTGCTCAAGGGCATGGAAACGCTGGCGATCCGCATGGAGCGCCACAGCCAGAGCGCGCTGGCACTGGCCGAGTTCCTGGAGTCGCATCCGGCGGTTGCGCGCGTATATCACCCGGCGCTGAAGTCCCACCCGCAGTACGAGGTGGCCCAGCGCCAGCAAAGCGGTGGCGGCGCCATCGTGTCGTTCGAACTCAGGGGGGATACCCCGGAGCAGCAGCGCGCCAATGCCTGGCGCGTGATCGACAACACGCGCGTGTGCTCGATCACCGGCAACTTGGGCGATACGCGCACCACCGTGACCCATCCCTACACGACCACGCATGGACGCGTCAGCCCGCAAGCCAAGGCGGCCGCCGGCATCGGCGAAGGGCTGATCCGCCTGGCCGTCGGCCTCGAATCGGCAGCAGACCTGAAGGCGGACTTGCTGCGCGGCCTGCAGGGCTGAAGCGTCAGGGCGCCAAGGCGCCCGAGCGCTCAGTGCGCCGGCACGGCGTCGTCGCCGCTGCCGGCCACGGCCTTGACCCCGGCCTTGGTCACGTCGTAGGTCGTCTCGACCACGGTCGATCCCACGCTCACTGCCGCGGAGCCAACCGTGGCCACGGTAGAGACCGCAGCACTGCCCACCGCCACAGTGGCGCCAACCACGCTGCAAGCGGCCATTGCGCCGCACAGGCTCAAAGCGGCCAACGTTGCGGCAGCGCGCATGACGCGGCTCTCCTGCGGCTTTTTCTTCGCTGGCGCGACGCGGACGTACATAGGAAATGGCATGGACACTGCTCGCGCTTGCGGGACGGTGGAGGTGATGTGGGCGGCCGGCCTCAGGTCTCCAGGTACACCGGACACCTTGCGCCGTGCCCGGCATCATACTCTCCCCCGGGCCGCTCGCTACCGCTATTCGCCCGCCAGCGCCACCACCGGATCCAGCCGCGCCGCGGTGCGTGCCGGCATGTAGCCGAACACCAGCCCGGTCGCCACCGCGCAGCCGAAAGCGCCCGCCATGGCCGACACGGAAAACACCGTCGGCACCCCCACGGCGATCAGCGCCGCTCCCACCAGCAGGCCGGCGGCGAGGCCCACCGCGCCGCCCATCACGGTGACCATGGTGGCCTCCGTCAGGAATTGCCGCAGGATGTCGCGCTGGCGCGCGCCGGTGGCCATGCGGATGCCGATCTCGCGGGTGCGCTCGCGTACCGTCATCAGCATCACGTTCATCACGCCGATGCCGCCCACCAGCAGCGATACCGCCGCGATCAGCCCCAGCATCATCGACATGCTGCGGCGCGTGGCTACCTCGGCCTGCAGGCGCGCGGCGGCATTGCCGATGGAAAAATCCTCGCGCCCGCCGTGCCGGGCCAGCAGCAATGCATGCATGGCTGCTTCGGCGGCATGCACCTGCGCCGACGATGCGGCCTCCACCACGACATAGTCGGGCTGCGTCTGCGCCTGGTAGACGCGGGCGCGGCCTGCCTGGTAGGGGATGAAGACCATGTTGTCGTAGTCCTGCGCGCCGGAGTCGGCGCCGCGCTCGGCCATCAGGCCGATGACCTCGAACGGCGAATTGCCGATCAGCAACTGCTGGCCGAGCGGATCCGCCATACCGGCGAAGAAGTGCTCGCGTGCCTTGTGGCCCAGCACCACCAGCGGCGCGAGGTCGCGGTCCTCGGCGGCGGTGTAGTAGCGGCCTTGCGCCACCTGCCAGTGATGCACGGCTGGCATTTCCTCGCTGGCGGCGAACACGTAGAGCTGGCGGTCAGCGTTGCCGCGGCGCACGGTGATGGGGTCGCCGATCACCGGCATCACGCTATGGATCGAGGGCAGCGCGGCAATGGCCTCCAGGTCCTCCGGCGTCAGCTGGCCGGCGGGCCCGCCGGTCGGGGGAGGGCGGCTGCCCAGGTACATGATGGTGGTGCCCAGCGTACCCATCTGCGCCATCACGCGCTGGCGCGCGCCTTCGCCCACGGCCAGCATCACGATCACCGACGCCACGCCAATGATGATGCCAAGCAGGGTCAGCCCGGTGCGCACGCGGTTCAGCCGCATGCCGCGCCAGGCGGTGCGCGCAGCCTCGCGGATGTCGGTCAGCAGCGTGGCCCCGCCATCGGCGTGTGCCCTGCCTGGTATTTGCAATGCGGGCAATATGGGCAATGCCGGCAGGACGGCTGCGTCGCTACGCGCAGTCACTTGGGCGGCATCGCCTGCGTTGTCGGCGACGATGCAGCCGTCGCGGATTTCGATCACGCGCCTGGCCTGCGCCGCCACGCCGCGGTCGTGGGTAATGAGGATCACCGTGTGTCCGGCAGCGGCCAGTTCGCGCAGCAGCGCCATGACCTCCGCGCCGCTCTTGCTGTCGAGCGCACCGGTGGGCTCGTCGGCCAGGATGATGCGCCCGCCGTTCATCAGCGCGCGCGCGATCGACACGCGCTGCTGCTGGCCGCCGGACAACTGGCTAGGGCGATGGTGAAGCTTGTCCGCCATGCCCAGGCGCGTGAGCAGCGCGGCCGCGCGCGCGGCGCGCTCAGCCTCGGGCAGCCCGGCGTAGATGGCCGGCACCTGCACGTTCTCGCTGGCGGAGTCGGTGGCGACCAGATGGTATCCCTGGAACACGAAGCCGAATGCCTCGCGCCGCAGCCAGGCGAGCGCATCGGCATCCAGGCTGGCCACATCGTGCCCGTTGAAGTGATACGTGCCCGCGCTGGGCCGGTCCAGGCAGCCCAGCAGATGCATCAGCGTGGACTTGCCCGAGCCGGAAGCACCGACGATGGCGACAAACTCGCCGGCATGGATGTCCAGGTCGATGCCGTGCAGCACCTCGACTGCGGGCGGCTGGTTGCCGTGCGCGGCGCTGCCTTTGCCGGCGCCGCCGTAGCGCTTGCGTATGCCGCGCAGCGAAATCAGCGGCTGCCCGTTCGCGCCGGTTGCGCTGCTGTCGATGTTGGCGGTGCTCACCATTTCAGCCACCGCATGCCGTCGCGAACGCGCTCGCCGGTGACCAGCCGGTCGCCGTCGCGCAGGCCCTCGCGCACTTCGGCCAGATGACGGCTGCGCACGCCGACGCGCACGCGGCGCGCCTGCGGCGTGCCGTTCGCATCGAGCACGCGCGCCGCAAAGATGCCGGGCACGTCCTCGCTGGCCGTCAGCGCCGCCAGCGGCACGGTGACGACGTTGCGCGCGTGCGCGGCGACGAAGGACACCTGCGCCGTCATCTGCGGCATCAGCGCGCCGTCCGCGTTGTCGACATCAAACAGCACGGTGTAGACCACCGCCTTGGTGGCCGCGGCGGGAGCATTGCCTTCGCCGCTGGCTGCCGCGTTGGCCGCCTTGGGCGGGGCCGGCAGCACCTGGCGCACCGTGCCGGTCCAGCGGCGTGGCGACCCTTGGTCGTTGCTGCCCAGCGTGGTGAAGTACACCGGCATGCCGGGCCGCACGCGCGCGATGTCGGCCTCGGACACCTCGGTCCATACCGTCATGCCGGAGAGGTCTGCAATGCGCAGCACGTTAGGGGTTTGGTAGGTGGCGTTGAGGGTCTGGCCCTCGCGCGCCTCGACGGATACCACAGTGCCGCCCATCGGTGCGTAGACGCGTGTATAGCCCAGGCGCGCTTCCTCGGCACGCTGCGAGGCCTGGGTCTCGGCAATCTGCGCGCGCAGCCGGTCGAGCTTGGCCGCGGCGGAATCGAAGGCAGCCTCGGCAACCTGCAGGTCTTCGTCGCGGGTGGCGCCGTCGGCCGCCATTGCCTTCTGGCGCGCCAGTTGCCGGCCCGCCAGCCGGTGCTGCGCCAACTGGTCGGCCAGCTGCGCGCGCAGTCCCGCGAGCGCGGCACGGCCGCCATCCACCGTGGCGCGCTGCACGCTCGGGTCGATCTCCAGCAACGGGCTGCCCTTGCCGACCACCGCGCCGGGCTGCGCGTGCAGGCGCAGGATCTGCCCGGAGACCTGCGCGCCCACGTCCACATAGCGGCGCGGCTGCAGCGTGCCGATGGCATTGACGGTAGCCTCGATGTCGCCGCGCGCCACCGGCACGGTGACGTAGTCGACGGCCGGACGCTGCGCCATCCACAGCGCGCCGGCGGTGCCGGCGACCAGCAGCATGAGCGCGCCGCGCCGAAGCGCGCGCGGGGAGGGGCGGAAGCGGTGGGCACGCGTCACCGTGCGGCCTCCAGGCATAGGCTGGTGGCGTGCGTCACGTCCAGGGGAGCGAGGGCGGCAGGAATCGGTTTCATGGTGGTCTGGTCGGTTGGGTTCTTTGCGTGGTCTGCAGGCGGCAGGGACGCAATGCGGATGCCGGTTTCACGTTCAGAACCTGGGCGTGTACTTCACGGTGAGCATCACGTTGCGTGGCGTGCCGTAGTTGTTGTTGCTGTCGATGGTGTTGTAGGAAGGGACGTAGTAGCGCTTGTCGAAGAGGTTGTTGACGTTGAGCGCCAAGGAGACGTCGCGCGTCAGTTGATAGCCGACGCGCGCGCTCCAGATCGAGAAGCCGGCCATGGCGAGCGCCCCGTCGTAGCTCAGGGTATTGCTTTGCGTGGTGACGCCGCCGCCGATGCTGAGGTTGGGCAGTACGTCGCGCAGCTGGTAGTCGGCCCACAGGCGCAGCATGTGTTTCGGCGTCCAGGTGCTGCACACCTTGCCCTGGTTGTCCGGGTCCTCAAGGTATTTTGTGGTGGTATAGGCGTAGCCGGCAAACAGCTGCAGGCCGCGCAGCACCTCGCCGCTGACCTCGGCCTCCAGCCCCTGGCTGCGCACCTTGCCCGAGGCGCGCGAGCAGTACCAGCCATCGCACGCGAACCCGCCGCCGATGTCGCTCACCGCGCGATTGCGCTGGTCATAGCGGAACAGCGCGAACGCGGTGTTGACCTTGCCGTCCAGCAGTTCGCCCTTCATGCCGAGCTCGTAGTTTGCGCCGATGATGGGCTGCAGCATCGAGCCGCCCAGGGCGCGCGCGGACTGTGGCTCGAACACGTCGGTATAGCTGGCGTAGGCCGACCATTGCTTGTTCAGCGCGAAGACCAGGCCGGCGTACGGCGTCACCTTGGCGGACGTGCTCATGGTCTCCTGCGAGGACGCATCCGCATAGAGCTGGTCGAACCAGCTCAGGCGCGCGCCGACGATGGCGGTCAGTGGCTCGGCCAGCTTGGTGCGCCACGTGCCATAGAGGCCCTTCTGGTAGACAGCGTAGCGGCTTGCTGTCTCGGAGCCGCGCGCGGCGATGCTGTCGTAATCCTGCCAGGGGCGGTCGTGATCGATGGCGAAGATGTTGCCGCCGCTGGTCCAGGCCCTGGCGAAGCGGTCGGTCGAGGTGTACTTCGAATAGTTGGCGCCGATCATCACGTCATGCTCGAGCGATAGCGCCTCGAAGCTGCCGCGCAGGTAGGAGTCGAAGCCGAACTTCTCGCTGTTGAAATCGACCCCGAAGTCGCCGTAGCTGACGCCACTGCCGTCGGCCGTCACCGCGCCGGCCATGCGCTGGTGCACCGACGCATTGCGCTCTTGCATATTGAGCGCCGCGAAGCTGAAGGCCCAGCGGTCGTTGAAGCGATGCTTCAGGTCGAGAAACAGGGTGGTCTGGTTGCTGCTGGCGCGGTTCCACCAGGAGCCGGTGTACGTGGAGCGCGGCAGGCCGATGTCGCTGCCATCGGTGTAGCGCGGCAGGCCGATCTGCATCGGGCGCGAATTATTCTCGGTGTTGCTGATGCCGAGGCCGACCGTGGTATCGCGGGCGATGTCGTAGTCCAGTGCAGCGTACATCGATCGCGTGCGGCTGTAGGCGGACTCGATGTAGGAATGGGTCTGGTCTTCGTCCAGCACGAGGCGCCCGCGCAGCGTGCGGTCGGCATTGAGCGGGCCGCCGGCGTCTAGCTGCAGGCCGTAGTGGTCCCACGAGCCGAGCTTGCCGGTGAGGGTGACGATGGGGTCGGTCTGGCCGCGCTTGCGCACCAGGTTGACCGCACCGCCCGGGCTGCCGGTGCCCTGCAGCAATCCCGATGCGCCGCGCAGGACTTCCACGCGGTCGTAGAACACCATCCCTTCGGTGGCCCAGTTGCCGAGCGCATACATATTGCGCGGCATCGGCACGCCGTCGTACTGCCACTGGTCGATCTGGAAGCCGCGCGCGGTGATCACCAGGCCGGGCCCCACGCCTTGCACGCCGACCACGCCGGTGACATTGTTGACCGCGGTGCGCAGGTCGTTGATGTCCTGGTCGTCCATGCGCTGGCGGGTCAGCACGCTGACCGATTGCGGGATATCCCTCAGGGACTGCTCGCCCTTGCCCATGGTCACGGCGCCAGACGTATAGGCGTGGCTGCCTTCGGTAGTGGCGCCACGCTCGGCTTGCGCGCTGACGCGGACGATCGGCAACAGCTGCGCCGGGTCTCCGGCCGGCGCCGCCGCGGGCGGTGCGCTCTTGCGCGATAGCACATAGCCCTTGCCGGGACCGTGCACGGCCTCCAGCCCGGTGCCGTCGAGCACGCTGGCTAGGCCACTCTCGACGCTGTAGCTGCCGGACAAGCCGGTGCTGGTCTTGCCCGCGGTGAGCGCGCCGTCGATCGACAGCAGGATGCCCGCGGTGGTGGCGAAGCGGTTCAGCACCTGGTCCAGTGAGCCGGCGGGCACGTTGAAGCGGACCATGGCAGCCTGGCGCTGCGGCGCCAGTTGCGCGACAGCCCGGGTGGAGGTCGAGGCCAGTCCCGCCAGCACGCACGCAAGCACAATCAGCCGCGGCGTTGGCGACGACACGGGCCGTGTACGGAGACGGCTTGCTGCCCGCCGGAATGATTCTGCTTGCATCTGCTTTCCTTTTCGTTTTCGACGATGAGCGAGCCCGTAGCGTTGGGGCTCCTCACTGTTTCCCGAACGAGAAGGAAAAAGTGCTACCTGGCTGGGACAGAAATATTCGGCGGGACTGGCGCGGTACATGTCAGGAGGTCCGTGGCGCGCCCGCCGCGCCCGCCTTGACGGTGACCCAGTAACGCGTGGCGTATTGCAGGCGGACCCGCAGCGCCTGCGCAAGCGTGGCCAATGCATGGTCGGTGTCGTCCAGCGAGTAGACGCCGGAGACGATCAGGTCCCGGAGTTCGGGGTCGCAGCGCAGCATGCCGGTGCGATAGCGGCCGAGCTCGGCAAGCAGGTCTTCGAGCCGCATCCGCTGTGCCACCAGCAGGCCGCGCTCCCATGCGCCCGCGCCGGCGTCCAGGGCTTGCGGCGCGTCGATGGCGGCATGGCGGAATTGCGTGCCCTGGCCGGCATCCAGGCGTAGCGGCGGGCCGTCGCGGCCGTTGGCGTGGATCTCGACCGCGCCTTCCAGCACGGCCACCCGCGACGCGTCGCTGGCCTGCCGCACCGTGAAGCGCGTGCCGATGGCGCGGACCAGGCCCTGCGCGGTCTGCACGGCAAAGGGGCGGGCCACGTCGGTGGCGGTCGCGACCAGGATCTCGCCAGTGCGCAGCACGACGCGGCGCAGCCCGCCGTCAAAGCGCACATCGATCGCTGTTGCTGTGTTGAGCGTGACCCGCGTGCCATCGGGCAGGGCGATCTGCCGGCGCTGTCCGCGCCGCGTGGCGTGGTCGGCCATCGTCAGCTGCCATTGCGGCGTTTCCGACACGGCGAGGAGGGCCAGGCTGCCACCCGAAAGGAATCCGGCGGCGCACAGCATCCGGCGGCGCGCTGACGACGGCATGCGCGGGGCACGCAACGCCTGGGCAGCCGCGGGGCTGGCCAGCACCTGTAGCCGGGCATCGAGCCGCGTGACCTGCTCCCAGGCGCGTGCGTGTTCCGGGTCTTCGGCCAGCCAGCGTCGCAGGCCGTCACGCTCAGCATCGGACACTTCGCCGGACCACAGGGTGACCTGCCATTGCATCGCCTGCTTCAGGATGGCAGAGGTGACCTTTGGCGGGGCGGCGCTCGCGTCGGGCAGGGTGGATGGCTCGCCGCTACGCATCGCCCAGCGCTGCATGGCAGGCTTGGATGGCGCGCAACATGTATTTGCGCACGGACGCGACGGAAACATCGAGTTGTTCCGCGATCGCGGAGTACGTCATCCCGCTCAGCTGCGACAGCAGGAAGGCTTCGCGTACGCGCTCGGGCAGGTCGTCGAGCATGGCATCGATGCGGATCAGCAACTCCAGCACCACGGCGCGTTCCTCGGGCGACGGCGCCGACGGCTCGGGCAACAGGCAGAGGGCTTCGAGGTAGGCGGATTCCAGCCTGCGGCGGCGATGCAGGTCGATTACCAGGCCCTTGGCGATCTGCGTCAGGTGCGAGCGCGATTGCTCGCGCGAGGGCGTGCGCCCCGAGACCAGGATACGGACGAAGGTGTCGTGCGCCACGTCGGCGGCATCGAAGGCGTCGCCGAGCTTGCGGCGGAGCCAGCCATGGAGCCAGCCGTGGTGGTCGCAATACAGGGAATGGAGGTCTAGCGATGTGTTGCCTGCCGGCATGAGCTGCTCGCCTGCGCGATGGAATGATAATCTAAACGATAATCGTTCGCATTATAGCAGGGTGCAGGATCAGCAACACAGTCCGTAGGACAACAGAAGGGTGCGGAAGGGAAGGGGCGGGTTGCATGTCATCCCGTCCCGCACCAGGGTCAATGTCCGGCGCGGGCGCTCGCGGCAATCCCTTCCCTTTGCCGCAACCTCAGCGCAGCAACCGCCGGCGCAGGAGCATCAGCGCCACCACCAGCGCCACGGCTGCGTAGGCACCGAGCACGATCAGGTGAAGGGCCAGGTTGTCGACCGGGCGCCCCAGCATGATGGGGCGGATCAACGCCACTGCATGCGCCAGCGGCAGCACCTGGGTGGCGGCCTGCGCGCCCGCGGGCAATTGCTCCAGCGGGAAGAACACGCCGGAGAGCAGCAGCATCGGCGTCATCACCAGCGTCTGGTAGAACATGAAGAAGTCGTAGCTGGGCGCCAGCGCCGTGACGATCATGGCCAGGCTGGCAAACGCGATGCCCGCCAGCACGATCACGGGCAGCGCCAGCAGCGCGCCCGGCAACTGCGCATAACCCAGCACGCCGGCCACCAGCATGATGGCCATGCCCGACAGCACCGCCTTGCTGGCGGCCCACATGATCTCGCCCAGCACCACGTCGCCGAGCGTCAGCGGCGCATGCATGATGGCTTCCCAGGTGCGCTGCACATGCATGCGCGAGAAGGCGGAATACATCGACTCGAAGCTCGCCGACATCATCACGCTGGACGCCGTGGTGCCAGCCGCGAGAAAGGCGATGTAGGACACGCCGTTGACCTGTCCCACCAGCAGGCCAAGCCCGAGGCCAAGCCCGAACAGGTAAATCATCGGATCGGCCAGGTTGCCGATCATCGAGGGAATCGCCAGCTTCTTCCACACCATGAAGTTGCGGTACCAGACCATGGTCCAGTTGCGCATGTTCATCGGCAGCAGCGGCTGCGGGTAATGCTGCCGCGGCGCGGCGCCAGGGGGCGCCGCGGTGGCGGCGGCCGGCGCGACGGCGGGGCGGGGGTCTTGTTCGCTCATGTTCATTCCGTTGTCAGTCTGGCCTCAGTCCCGCATCTCGCGGCCGGTCAGCTTGAGGAAGACGTCTTCCAGGTTGGCCGGGCGGTGCAGGTAACGCACGCCGCTGCGGCCGTGCAGCGCCGCCAGCAATGGCGCGGGCTCCTTGACGTAGCAAAACAGTGTCTCGCCGCTCATCTCGGTGCGCGTCGCAAGCGGGTGCAGTTCGCCGCGCAGGGGCTCCAGGTTGTCGCCATACACTTCCACCACGTCGCAGCCGATCTGGCTGTCGATCAGTTCATGCGGCTTGCCTTCGGCGATCTTGCGGCCACTGTCGATCACGCACAGGTGGTTGCACAGGCGCTCGGCTTCTTCCATGAAGTGCGTGGTCAGCAGGATGGTCTTGCCGTTGGCCAGCAGCGACTTCAGGCGCTCCCAGATCAGGTGGCGCGCCTGCGGGTCCAGCCCCGTGGTGGGCTCGTCCATCACCAGCAGGTCGGGGTCGTTGATCAAGGCGCGCGCCACTGTCAGCCGCCGGCGCATGCCGCCCGACAGGTCTCTTACCTGCGCCTTGGCACGGCTCTCCAGTCGCGCGAATTCCAGCAGCGCCGGCACGCGCGCCTCGATCACGGCGCGCTCCAGGCCGAAGTAACGGCCAAAGATGCGCAGGTTCTCCACCACGGTGAAATCGGGGTCGAGGTTATCGAACTGCGGCACCACGCCTACCCGCATGCGGGCCTGCGGCGCACGTTGTGGAATCGGCTCGCCGCACAGCGTGAGCGTGCCGGACGCCGGCGTGGTCAGTCCCAGCAGCAAGCGCAGCGTGGTGGTCTTGCCGGCGCCGTTCGGGCCCAGCAGGCCGAAGCACTGGCCGCGCTGCACGCTCAGGCTGAGATCGTCGACCACGACGGTGTCGCCGTATTGCTTGCTTACATTGCGTAGTTCAAGAATGGCAGTCAAGGCAGGAGCGGGAGTTGGGCGCGCCGCGGGCGCAATATCCATCATTATGCAGGCAGCTGCGCGGATGCTCTGTGGCGCGCTGCAGCAAGAATTCGCGGATGCGGTTATCTTGCTGGTTCGCGCCGGGGCGCGCCTGCCGGCAAAGGTTGCTGCGTGCACGAGACACAAAAACAGATCAGAGCGGATCATGGAGACAAAGCAGATGAGTGCGCAAGACACCCTGGCACAGTGGCAGGAAGCGGAACGACTGGCGCGCGCCAGGCTGGGAGGACCGGGTGTGGCATCGCTCGCGCAGTTGAGCGAACGTGCCGGGCTGCAGTTCTTCGAGGACATGCTGGCCGGCAAGCTGCCGGGTGCGCCGATTGCGCAACTGATGGACTTCTTCCCGGTGGAGTTCGAAGCGGGGCGCTTCGTCTTCCAGGGCACACCTGGCCCGCAGCACTACAACCCGATCGGCAGCGTGCACGGTGGCTATGCCGCGACCTTGCTCGATTCCTGCGTGGGTTGCGCTGTCCACACCATGCTGCCGGCCGGCAAGGGCTACACCACCCTGGAGCTGAAGGTGAACTACGTGCGCCCGCTGACCGCCAAGACCGGTCCGATTCGCGCGCAGGGCAAGGTCATCAGCCTGACCACGCAGATCGGGATTGCCGAGGGTCGCATCGTCGACACGCAGGGCAAGCTCTACGCTTACGCCACTACCACCTGCCTGGTTTTTCCGATGCCGGCTGGCTGAGACGTGGCAGGGCCGGCGCCGCTGTCACCGGCAAGCCACGTTGCTTATACTGATGCGTCACCCGCAGGGTGCCCAATCAACGAAACCTGGAGTCGCAATGTCCTTCGAGCACTGGCTGGCCTTTGTGTTGACAAGCATCGTAGTACTGATCATTCCCGGCCCGACCATTCTGCTGGTGATTGGCGATGCGCTTGCCCATCGTGGCCGCTCGGCCTATGCCACCGTGGCTGGCGTTGCCGCGGGCGACCTGACCGCGTTCACGCTGTCGATGGCCGGCCTTGGCGCAGTGCTAGCCACCTCGGCGGCCTTGTTCACGGCATTGAAGTGGGCTGGTGCGGCTTATCTTGTCTACCTGGGCATCCAAGCCTTGCGCGGCGCCTCGCGTGCCGGCGCCATGGCGGTCACGGCACAGTCCGGGAGCAGCCGCCAGCGCTTCGCCAAGGCATGGCTGGTCACCGCGCTGAATCCCAAGAGCATTGTGTTCTTCGTGGCCTTCGTGCCGCAGTTCCTTGACGCGCGCCTGGCCTTCTGGCCGCAGGCCGTGGTGCTGATTCCCACCTTCGTGGTGATGGCGACCGCCAACGCCGCTGTCTACGCGCTGCTGGCGCGTGCGCTGGCCAAGCGCCTCACTACCCAGCGTGCCCAGGCCAATGTACAGCGCGCGGGCGGCATCACGTTGATCGGCGCGGGCGCGCTGATTGCGGCGCGCAGCTGACGCAGGGGGAGTTGCCGACCAAGCGGGCCGCCATGCATTGTGCGGCCTGTTTGTTGCCAGTCGCAGCGTCAAGTGCCGTAGCTTTAACGCGAGGCAATGCGGCAGCAGCACATATGTGCGTCTGGAGCCATTAAAAAGCGAAGAGGGGAGTAAAGTGCTGGCCGTGTCGCACGCAAAGGGCGAACGCAAGCATTGCACCGGCCGCGCTCGATCCGGTTGGAGCGATGGGCAGGGCAGTATCAGGGCCGGTCGGCGGTTGTCAGGCCACGAAGGGCCGGACATCCGACGGCGCCGCTAAAACAAGAAAAATCCGCCAGGCAATGACCGGCGGATTTATGCGGCCTGCGGCAGAAACGCGTCGAAGCGCGCTCGCCGCTTGCTGTGCCGAATCAGTACATCTTCTTCGGCAACATCTGCATGCGCAGGCGTTTGCGAAGGCGCGATTCCGCGGCTTTCTTCTTGCGCTTGCGCTCGGTCGTGGGCTTCTCGTAAGCGGTACGGCTCTTGAGTTCAACGATCAGGCCGGTCTGGAGGATGGCCCGACGGAAACGCCGCATTGCAACTTCAACGGGCTCACCTGGTTTCAAGACGATCTTAGTCAATTCTGTCCTTTAGCTTTGCCGCAAAGCGGCGGGTTCAAACGGGGGAAACATTGGCCGCTTCAGGACCCTTCTTGCCCTGTTGCGACTGGTATTGCACTCGCTGGTTATCTTGCAGCGGAGCACCCCCGCGAACCTGAGAGATGTGGACGAACAAGTCCTTGCCACCAGCGTCCGGGGTGATGAAGCCAAAACCCTTCTGGGCGTTGAAGAACTTGACGGTACCAGTTTCCATGGAAAAATCCTTTTTTGAGCGCAAAGAATGCGCCCACTTGCTTTTACACGTTTACGTAAACGCTGTCAAGAAAGCGTGCCGGAAAAGCTATGCAAATCCGTCAGGGTGGCGTATAGTACGCCCCTCTGACGCGGGGTGGAGCAGTTGGCAGCTCGTCGGGCTCATAACCCGAAGGTCGCAGGTTCAAGTCCTGCCCCCGCAACCAGACCGTATTCTACTAAAAAGCCTGCCCGGAGTCCCGGCAGGCTTTTTGTTTTGTTGCGCGGGCAGATTCCGTCACTACCGAGCTATCACTGCGCCGTCAGGCCGGAAAACGCCATTGCCAGCCAGCCGGCGGTGGCGCAGGCGCCCATCCACGCGAGCAGTACGGTAACGATCGTCGACCATTTCATGGGGGGCGGCTCCTTAACTCGCCAGCTTGCCGGGCATGGCGGGCTCGTCCATGCTTGGCAAGCTGATCACGAAGCGCGCGCCGCCTTCGCTGCTGCTGTCCAGCCTGACCTGGCCGCCATGCAGCAGCGCGATGCGCCGCACAATGGCCAGCCCAAGGCCGAACCCCCCGGTATGACGGTTGCGGCTGGAATCGGGCCTGTGGAAGGGCTCGAAAATGCGGGCGCGCTCCTCCGGCGCAATGCCGGGGCCATCGTCCTCCACCGTCAGGGTCAAGGCGCCTGCCGCGTCGGTCTCGGCGTGCAGGCGGATGGCGCTGCGCGCGTAGCGGGTGGCGTTGCGGCAGAGGTTGAGCAGCGCCCGCGCCACCAGCCGCGGATCGCAGACGTGGTGGGGCGCAGGGCCGCTGGCATAGGCCGACAGCGTGAGCTTGTTATCCGCCACCTCGTTGGCCACGCTGGCCGCGACACTATCGATCAGCTCACTCACTGATACGCGCATCAGCATCATCGGCGCCGCGCCTTGCTCGAGCTGGCCTAGCGTCAGCAGCTCGGTGACCAGTTCGTCGAGCTCGCGCACGTCGCGGCGCAGGTCTTCCAGCCGCAGCACCTGGCGCGCCTGCTCCGCTTCGCCGGTGCCGGCCGACTGCAGCAGCGCGATGCCGAACTCCAGCCGCGCGATAGGCGTTTTCAGCTCATGCGAGATGCCGTGCATCATCTCGCGCTGGTGCACGATCGAGGCTTCGATCTGTTCGGCCATCTCATTGAATTGCCTGGCGAGTGCGGAGATGTTGGAGCGCCGGGGCAGGTTGGCCCGGGTCGACAGCTTGCCGTTGCCGAAATCCCTTGCCGCCTGCTGCAGCTTGTCCAGGTCGCGCCAGTGGTACCACACCCAGGCGATGATCGACAGCAAGGTGGCGAGGGCGATCAAGCCGTAGGCCAGCACCGAGATGTTGGTGTGGTCGTCTTCCTCGCTGTACGCGTGCAGGATCTGGCCATCGCGCAGCGGCAGGTAGTAGTGCTTGGCGTCCTGGCTTAGCACCAGCTTGCCGGCGGCAAGGTCGCTGCGCTGCTGCGCATCGAGATGCGTCAGGCTGGCGGCGTCGACCAGGTCAAACATCTCGCGCGAGTGCTTTTGCAGGATGGAAAGCGCGGCTTCGCGCTCGGGGCCCCGTTGCGGCCCGAGGAATTGGGAGAGCGTAAAGGCATAACCCTTGCGGCTTTCCCGTTCGGTCTCGGTGAAATGCTCATGGAACAGCGGGATAAACGTGTTATTGATGACGGTCACCGCGCCGGCTGCGGCCAGGATCACCAGCAGATAGAGCTTGAGCAGCGAGCGGACCATTCATTCCTCCCATGCCGACGGGCTGAACAGGTAGCCGCGGCCCCAGATGGTCTTGATCTTGTGCGGCTCGGGCGAGGCATCCTCGAAGCGGCGGCGCAGCCGCGAGATGCCGGAGTCGACGGTGCGGTCGATGCCATCGAACTCGATGCCGCGCAATGCCTTGAGGATGTCGTCGCGGCTCAGCACGGTGCCGGCGGCGCGCGCCAGGATCAGCAGCAGGTTGAACTCGGTGGTCTTCAGATCCACCTCCTGCCCGCGCCATGTCACCTGCCGGTTCGGCGGCGAGATCACCAGCGCGCCGAATACCAGCTCATGGCCCCGCTGCGCGGGCGTGGCGGTCTCGGCAACCCGCTCTGCCGCGGCACGGCGTAGCAGGGCGCGGGCGCGCGCCACCAGCAGCCTCGGCTCGATGGGCTTGACCACATAGTCGTCGGCGCCGATCTCCAGCCCCGCCACCTGGTCATACGTATCGACGCGCGCGGTCAGGATCAGCACGGGCACACGCGAGAAAGCGCGAATGCCGCGGCACACCTCCATGCCATCCATATGCGGCAGCATCAGGTCGAGGATGACCAGTGCCGGCCGCAGGGCCTGGACGGCGGCCACCGCGATATCGCCGCGCCGCACCACCTCCACCACGAATTCGTAGTTGCCCAGATATTCGCTGACAAGCTGCGCGAGGCGATCATCGTCCTCGACCAGTAATACCTTGTACTTGGCCATGGTATCGCTCATGACAGGGCTCCCCGGGGCAGAAAAGTGCCGATTCTATCCGGCGAACGACTTGGTTTGGGTGCCGGAGACGCTTCAAGACAAATTTGCACAATTGAACAAGATTTCGCGCGATTTCAGGACAGACAGCCCGGCGCGCCATCCCTAATCTGCGTGCTTCGACATCAAGGCGGAGCATCCGTGCAAGAGCAAACAAGAAATCGGAGGGGCGTGGCAAGGTTGCCGGCAGCGCGCAAAGGCGTGCTTCTCGTGGCCGCGCTGGCGAGCCTGTGCCCGGCAGCGCATGCGGAAAGAACCTATTCCGTTGGCCTGGCCGGCGGCGCCGCACCGCGTTATGCGGGAAGCCGCGACTACCGGGCTGTCGGCGCGCCAGTGCTGCGCGCCGACTTCGGCAACGGTGCCTTCATCGATATGCTGCAAGGCGCTGGCTATACCTACAAGTTCGGCAACGGCATGTTTGCCACCGCCTCGCTCGGCTACGCGCTGGGCCGTACCGACAAGAACCGCGCGGACCTGCCTGGCTCCGATCACCTGAAGGGCATGGGCGATATCCGGGGCTCGCTGATGGGCGCGTTTCAGCTTGGCGCGCGCGTGTACGGCGACACCACATTGAGCGTGACGCTGGACGCGCCGCTGACGCATCGCGAACGCGGGCTGAGCGGGCACATTGACCTGGTCGTGCCGGTGATCCAGTCGGGCGCGCACATGGTGACGCTCGGTCCGAGCGTGCATTACGGCTCGGGCCGCTACATGCAGACCCTGTTCGGCGTGACCGATGCGCAGGCCGCCAACAGTGCCTTCAGCGCGTACGCCCCAAAGGCCGGATTCGATGCCGCGACGCTGTCGCTCGCATGGAACTACACCCTCTCCAAGGAATGGTCGGTGCGCACCCTGGTTGCTGCGACACGCCTGCTGGGGGATGCAGCGAAAAGCCCGATCGTGCAGAGCAAGCAGTCGTACTTCGGCATGAGCTCGATCAACTATACGTTCTGAGGAGAACGCCATGATGTGGGATTGGCACGCCAGCCTGCCCGCGCAGGATCTCGCCGCCCGTGCGCGTGCCTGCGACACACGCCTGCCCGGCGTCGACTCCCTGCTGCTGACCGGCGCCACCGGCTTTATCGGCGGCAATGTGATGGTGGCCGCCATCAACGCCGGCCTGGCCCGGCGCTTGCTCTGCCTGGTGCGCGGCGTGGATGCCGCAGATGCACTGGCTCGCCTGCGCGAGAACGCCATCCAGTGCGGCCTGTTGCGCAGCCGGGTGGACTGGCTCACCGAGGACAACGTATTGCTTGGCGCGCTGGACAGCGATTTTTCGCCTGCTGCGCAGGCGCGCCTAGCTGGCGTCACCCATGTGATCAACTGCGCCGCGATGGCCTCGTTCTCCGCCGATGCGCAGGTCACGCGCATCAACGTGCAAGATACGTTGCGCTTTGCCTCGCGCTTTGCGGGCAGCGCAGCCTTGCAGCGCTTCATTCATGTCGGCACCGCGATGGCTTGCGGCACGCAGCGCGGGCCGAGGATTGCCGAGCGGGATGCCGGCCATGGCGGCACCAGTGATCTCAGCCACCTGGTGCCTTACACGCGCAGCAAGCAGGAGGTGGAGGTGCTGCTGCGCCACAGCTTCCCCGACCTGCCGCTCGTGGTGGCGCGTCCCTCCATCGTGGTGGGGCATACCGTGCTGGGCACGCAGCCCTCGGCCAGCATCTTCTGGCTCTTCCGTATCATCCATCAGTCGCGCCGCTATACCGCGGGCCCGCTTACCCGCATCGACGTGATCGCGGTGGACGACTGCGCGCGGGCGCTGCTGCGGCTCGCGGTCAAGCCCGAACTAGCCTTCGATGCCTACCATCTCTCGGCCGGCGCGCGCGCGCCCACCATCGCGCAGGTGATCGCCGCCATGGACGAGGCGGTCTCGAGCGATGGCGAGCCAGCTTATCGCAGGTGCCCTGCCAGCGAGCTGCCTGCGCTGGCGAGTGACGTGGCACGCAAGGAGCGCAACAGCAACCGGCGCCTGATCGAGCGCGCACTGCGGCTGTACTCGGGCTTTGCCGAGCTTGGCTATGTCTTCGATAACGGGCGCATCCGGGAGGAGATCGATTTCGAGCCCTTGTCGATCACGGACTATGTCAGCGAATGCATGCGCACGTCGCGCGGCGTTGGCATCCTCGAGCAGATGAGTTGGGATTTCAAGTCATGACGGGCATGCGCTCCGCCGTGGCCGCTTGCGTCGACATCGGCCGAGGCATGGTGCTGGCCGGCGGGCTCTGTGCCGTGCTGGCCGCCTGCGGCGGGGACGAGGGCGGGCAGGCACAGGGCGAGCGCTACCGTGCGCAGATTCGCCGCACGAGCTACGGTGTGCCGCATGTGATGGCCAACGATGAAGCGGGCCTGGGTTTCGGCGTGGGCTATGCGCAGGCGGAGGATAGCGTGTGCGTGCTGGCCGACCAGTTCCTGACGGTGGCGGGCGAGCGCGCGCGCTACCTGGGCGGCAGCGCAATGGCTGACCCGGACCGGCTCTTCGACAACCGCGGCTCCGATTTCTTCTACGCGCAGCTCAACCAGGCCAGCGCGCTTGACGACGCGTGGCGCGCGCAGCCGCCCGAAGTGCGCCAGCTGCTCAAGGGCTATGCGGCGGGCTACAACCGCTTCCTGAAGGATACCGGCCGGATGGCGTTGCCTCAGGCCTGCCGCAACGCGCCGTGGGTGCGGGATATCACCGAGCGCGACCTGTTGCGCCTGATGCGCTTCTACACCTCGCTGGACGGCGTGGTGGCTTTCGCCCCGTGGTTGGTGGCTGCCGAGCCGCCGCGCGCCGATGCTGCGCCCGAGCCAGCGCGCCGTGCGCGGGTCGCGCTCGCACAGGCGGCGGTGGCAGGGCGCGCGAGTGCCTATCGGACCGGCAGCAACGGCGTGGCCCTGGGCCGCGATGCTACCGAGAATGCCCAGGGCATGCTGCTGGGCAATCCCCACTTTCCCTGGCAGGGCATTACGCGCATGGTGCAGCTGCATCTCACGCTGCCGGGCCGCATGGATGTGATGGGCGCCACGCTGCCGGGCATCCCGCTGGTTGGCATCGGCTTCACGCGCGAGTTTGCCTGGACCCATACCACGACGTCCTCCGCGCATGAAACCTTGTTTGAGCTGGAGCTCGATCCGGCCGATCCCACGCGCTACCGCGTGGGCGGGGCTTACCGGCCGATGCGGCGCCAGCTGGTGACGATCGACGTGCGGCGCGCCGACGGCACCATCGTGCAAGAGTCGCACACGTTCTACTTAAGCGATTTCGGCATGGTGCTGGCGCTGCCGGACATCGTGCCAGGTTACGGCTGGACCACGGCCAAGGCCTACGCTTTGCGCGATGCCAATACCGAGAATCACCGGATGCTGGCCCAGTGGCATGCGATGAACAGTGCGCGTTCGCTGCGCCAGCTCAGGGAGTCGGTCGAGCGGGTCCTGGGCAATCCGTGGAACAACACCATCGCGGTGGACAGCGGCGGCACGGCATTGTTCATGGCGGCAACGCCGGTGCCGAATGTCAGCGAGGCTCAGCTTGCCCAATGCGGGCGAGGCACGGTGGCAGGCAGGTTCGTGCTGCGCGGCACGCAGTTGTGCCATTGGGGCGAATATCCAGACACGCCGCAACGCGGCATCGTTGACGCCGCGCATCTGCCGGCCATCGAGCGCCACGACTACGTGCAGAACGCGAACGACAGCGCCTGGCTGACCCAGCCGGCCGCGCCGATCACCGGGTACTCGCCACTGGTGAGCCAGTCAGGCTATCCGCAAGGTGGGCGTACGCGCATTGGCATCGCGCAGCTGGAAGCCCGGCTCGCGGGCAGTGATGGCCTGCCGGGGCGCCACATGTCGCTGGCGCAGTTCAAGGCCATGGCGCTCAGCAATCGCGTGTACTTCGCGGAGCAGGTGATGGATGACGTGCTCACGTTGTGTCGCGCCACGCCGGTAGCGCTGACGCGCGATGGCGTGCCGGTCAGGCTGGGGGCCGCCTGCGAACGCCTGGCGCAATGGGACCGAAAGGCCGAGCTGAGCAGCAACATCGGCTATCTCTACTTCGAGAAATTCTTCGCCGCCATCAGCACGCACCCCTCGGTCTGGGGCGTGCCGTTCGATGCGCGCGATCCGGCCCGCACGCCGCGCGGCCTGAAGCTGGGCGATGCCGGCGTCGCGGGGCAGCTGCGGCGGGCGCTGGCCGACGCGGTGCATGCGGTGGATAGCACTGGCATGCGGCCCGATATCACCTGGGGCGAGGTGCAGGGCGCACAGCGCGGCACGCGCAGGGTTCCCATCCATGGTGGCGCCGATGCGCTGGGTGTCTACAACATGATGGAAACCCGGGACCTGCCCGATGGCAAGCGCGAGGTCTTGCATGGCACCAGTTACCTGCAAGTGGTGTCGTTCAGCGTTGCGGGGCCGCATGCCGAAGCGTTCCTTGCCTATTCGCAGTCGTCGGATCCGGCGTCGCCGCATGCAGCCGATCAGACCGAGCGCTTTTCCGACAAGCGCTGGATTGCCCTGCCATTTACCGACGCGCAGATTAACGCCGACCCTGGCTTCAGCGAGAGGCAGATCGCGCAATGAAGGGGCCCCTGGTCGCGGTGCGCTTGCTCGCCTGGTACTAGCGTTGACGTGATGCTGGCGTTACTTTCCGCCGGCGCGCGAGCTAGGGTGAGGTAGGCCGGCACTGGCCGTGCCGGCCCGGCGAGCCGCGCGTGGCGTACCTTACGATGCGGCGCCTGTAGAAGTGTTACTCTTTTGAGTGATGCCTACCAGGAGATCACCGTGAGCCGCAAAACCCCCATCGAGCGCTATCGGAACATCGGTATCAGCGCGCACATCGACGCTGGCAAGACCACCACCACCGAACGCATCCTCTTCTACACCGGGGTCAACCACAAGATCGGCGAAGTCCACGACGGCGCAGCCACCATGGATTGGATGGAGCAGGAGCAGGAGCGCGGCATCACCATCACGTCGGCCGCCACCACGGCGTTCTGGAAGGGGATGGCCGGCAATTATCCTGAACATCGCATCAATATCATCGACACCCCCGGGCACGTGGATTTCACGATCGAGGTGGAGCGCTCGATGCGCGTGCTCGATGGTGCCTGCATGGTCTATGACGCGGTGGGCGGCGTGCAGCCGCAGTCGGAAACGGTCTGGCGCCAGGCCAACAAATACAAGGTGCCGCGCATCGCCTTTGTCAACAAGATGGACCGCGTCGGCGCGGACTTCTTCCGGGTGCGCTCGCAGATTGCCGAGCGGCTCAAGGGCACGCCTGTGCCGGTCCAGATACCGATTGGCGCCGAGGAAGGCTTCCAGGGGGTGATCGACCTGGTCAAGATGAAGGCGACCGTCTGGGACGACACCAGCCAGGGGCTGCACTTCGAATATCGGGAGGTGCCGCCCGAACTGCTGGAACTGGCCAAGGAATGGCGCGAGAAGATGGTCGAGGCCGCGGCGGAAGCCAGCGATGAGCTGCTGCACAAGTACCTCGGCGGCGAGCTGCTGACGGAGGACGAGATCAGGGCCGCGCTGCGCAAGCGCACCGTTGCCAACGAGATCGTACCGATGCTGTGCGGCAGCGCGTTCAAGAACAAGGGCGTGCAGACGCTGCTCGATGCGGTGATCGACTACCTGCCATCGCCGGCGGACGTGCCCGCGATTCTCGGCCATACCGAGGACGACAAGGAGGCCGAGCGCCATCCCAATGACGACGAGCCGTTCTCCGCGCTGGCCTTCAAGATCATGACCGATCCCTTCGTCGGGCAGTTGATCTTCTTCCGCGTCTACTCGGGCGTGGTGAACTCCGGCGACACGGTCTACAACCCGGTCAAGGAAAAGAAGGAGCGGCTGGGGCGGATCCTGCAGATGCACGCCAATGTGCGCAGCGAAATCAAGGAAGTGCGCGCTGGCGACATTGCCGCGGCGGTGGGGCTGAAAGAGGCCACCACCGGTGACACGCTGTGCGATCCCGATCACGTGATCATCCTCGAACGCATGAGCTTCCCGGACCCGGTGATCTCGCAGGCGGTCGAGCCCAAGACCAAGGCCGACCAGGAGAAGATGGGCCTGGCGCTGAATCGCCTGGCGCAGGAAGACCCTTCGTTCCGCGTGCATACCGATGAGGAGTCGGGCCAGACCATTATCTCTGGCATGGGCGAGCTTCATCTGGAAATCCTGGTGGATCGCATGCGCCGCGAGTTTGGCGTGGAGGCCTCGGTCGGCAAGCCGCAGGTGGCTTACCGCGAGACCATCAAGCAGGGGGTGAAGGACATCGAAGGCAAGTTCGTCAAGCAGTCCGGTGGGCGCGGCCAGTACGGCCACGTGGTGCTCGATCTGGCGCCGCAGGCGCCGGGCAAGGGCTATGAGTTCGTCGATGCCATCAAGGGCGGCGTGGTGCCGCGCGAGTTCATTCCCGCCGTGGACAAGGGCATCCGCGAAACGCTGGCGTCGGGCGTGCTGGCCGGCTACCCGGTGGTGGACGTCAAGGCCACGCTGGTGTTCGGCTCCTATCACGATGTCGACTCCAACGAGAATGCCTTCCGCATGGCCGGCTCGATGGCGTTCAAGGAGGGCATGCGCCGCGCCAAGCCGATCCTGCTCGAGCCGATGATGGCAGTGGAGGTCGAAACGCCTGAGGAATTCACGGGCAACGTGATGGGCGACCTGTCGTCGCGCCGGGGCATCGTGCACGGCATGGAGGACATCGCGGGCGGAGGCGGCAAGTCGGTGCGCGCAGAAGTGCCGCTGGCCACCATGTTCGGCTACTCGACCTCGCTGCGGTCCCTGACCCAGGGCCGCGCCACCTACACCATGGAGTTCAAGCACTACACGGAAGCCCCGGCGAGCGTGGCCGAGGCAGTCATCAACAGCCGGCACACGCGCTAGCGCGCATGGAATGGCCGGGCAGGGAAATGGCGCCGCGCGCCATGCGGCGCCGCTTCGACTTGACGGGAGAGTGCAATGGCCAAGCATCCGTTTTCCCAATTCCCCGTGGACGAACAACGAGAAGTCGTGGCCCTGTGCACGCGGCTCGGCTTTGTGCCGGGGGACTTCGAGATCACCGACGAAGGCTTCCAGCCCGATGACGGCGACCCGGCGCAACGCCAGGTCAGCGTGCGACGCCTCGCGATGGACGCGCAGAGCGCCTATGATGCGAGCGAAGGGGCCGGCTGGATCGAGGAGTTCGAGAGCGATCTCGAGTGCGGCCTGTTCGGGCAACCTTCAGGGCAGGCGCCAGCCTAGTGTCCACACATCGGCGCGGCGTCCTGCCGTGCCACAAAAAAATGATTTGGAGACAATCTATGCAGCAGGGTTTGCCGGCTGGCGTGTCAGCGCTTGTGCGTTCTTTCTGGCCATCTTTTTCGTCTGCCTTCCCGTCGGGTTTTGCCGCATCGTCCCTGGCCGTGCATGCCGGCCGGCGCAGGCAACTTGCCGCATGGCTCGCCACCGCGCTCCTTGGCCTGCCGGCTTTGGTCGCGGCACAGGCCGTGGATAGCTATCCCTCCAGGCCGATTCGCGTCGTGGTGCCTTATTCGGCGGGCGGCGGCGCGGACAACGCGGCGCGCGTCATCACAGCCCAGATGAGCGTGCTGCTCAAGCAGCAGGTGGTGATCGACAACAAGCCGGGCGCCAGCGGCACCATCGGCGCCGCGGCGGTCGCGCAGGCGCCGGCCGATGGCTATGTGGTGCTGTACGACGCGTCCACGTTCGTTGTCAATCCGGCGCTGCGCAAGCTGCCGTTCGATGCGGCCAAGGATTTCCTGCCGGTCTCGCTGGCGGTCACGGCGCCCAATATCCTGGTGGTGCCGCCCAACGCCCCCTACAAGACAGTTGGCGAGTTCCTCGGCTACGCACGTCAGCATCCCGGCAAGACAACCTATGCGTCGTACGGTCCCGGCAGCCCCGCGCACATGGTTGGGGAACTGCTCAAGAGCCAGGCCAAGGTCGACCTGCTGCATGTGCCATACAAAGGCGGCGCGCCAGCGCTGACCGACGTGATGGGCGGGCAGGTCGATGCCTACTTCGCCAACGCGGCGTCGGGCTTGCCCTATGTGAAGGCCGGCAAGCTGCGGGCGCTGGCGGTGACTTCCGCCAAGCGCATGCCGGCATTGCCCGACGTGCCGACGTTGGTGGAAAGCGGGCTGGCGGGCTTCGACGTGCTGGAGTGGAATGGTTTCTTCGTGCCCAAGGGCACGCCGCCGCAGGTGGTGGAGCGGCTGGCAGCGGCCGTGCAGGCCGCGGTCAACGATCCCAAGGTTCATGCCCGGCTGCTGGATCTTGGCGTGGTGCCGGTCGGCAGCGGTCCGCAGGCCTTCGGGCAATTCCTGCAAACCGAGCTGACGCGCTGGGCGCGGCTGGTCAAGCAGAACGGCATTGTGATCGAGTAGGGGGAGGTTGGATGGGCGGGATGTGGCTGCGGGGCTTGGACCCGCAGCGGTTCCGCGGCTGGGCGCGGCGTTACGATGCCAAAGCACGATGCATCGAACAAGTCCGATCCCGATGCACAATTGGCGGCGCACAAATGGAAAAGGCCCGCAATTTCTTGCGGGCCCTTCACATTCTTTGGCTCCCCGAGCTGGGCTCGAACCAGCGACCTGCGGATTAACAGTCCGTCGCTCTACCAACTGAGCTATCAGGGAACAGCTGAGAAGAGGATTTTAACCAGTTTCTCGTTTATCCGTCAACACCTGCGCTGTAATTTCTCACTGCCGGTACTGCGGAACTTCTGGTTCCGCCCCGATGTTCCGAGGCAGGGCCGCATTATAGAAGGTCTTTCAGGTCCTTGCCATAAAAAAATCGCCCCGAAGGGCGATTTTTTGCTCCACGCGCTGAGTCAGGCGCGCCAGGCTCAGTCGAACACCGGCGAATCGACACCGAGGATCTTGTGCAGCTTTGGCGAGGTGGTCGTGTACTGCATGTGGATCTTCTTCTCGGGGAAGATGTAGGGCGCGGCGCCGAAAGCGGCCAGCGCGGCTTCATGGAAGCCCGAGAGGATCAGCTTCTTCTTGCCGGGGTAGGTGTTGATGTCACCCACCGCGAAGATGCCCGGGATGTTGGTCTCGAACTTCTCCGTGTCCACCCTGACCTGCTTGCGCTCCAGGTCCAGGCCCCATTCGGCGATCGGGCCCAGCTTGGGCGACAGGCCGAAGAACACCAGCAGGTCGTCGAGCGGCAGGCGGCGGGTCACGCCGTCGGCGCCCGTCACCTTGATCTCTGTGAGCAGGCCGTCCTTTTCCTCGTAGCCGCTGATTTGGCCCACCAGGAACTGCATCTCCATCTGCTCGCACAAGTCCTTCATCTTGGCGACCGATGCCGGCGCGGCGCGGAAGCCGTCGCGGCGATGGATCATCACCACCGATTCGGCCTTGCCGACCAGGTCCAGCGTCCAGTCGAGCGCGGAGTCGCCACCACCGACCACGACCAGGTTGCGGCCGTGGAAGCGGCTCGGATCCTTGACGCGGTAGAACAGCTGTTTGCCGTCGAACTTGTCGATGCCGTCCACCTTGACCGTGCGCGGCTGGAATGAACCCACGCCGGCGGCGATGAAAATGGTCTTGGTGATGAAGCGGGTGCCGAGCGAGGTTTCGACGAAGAAGCGGCCATCTTCGCGGCGCTCCACCACGGCCACTTCCTGGCCCAGGTGGAAGGTCGGCTCGAACGGCTCGATCTGCTTGAGCAGGTTGTCCGTCAGTTCCTGGCCGGTGCAGATGGGCACGGCCGGGATGTCGTAGATGGGCTTGTCCGGATAGAGCTCCACGCACTGGCCGCCAACCACCTTGAGGGAGTCGATCACGTGCGCCTTGATTTCGAGCAGGCCCAGTTCGAAGACCTGGAAGAGTCCGACCGGACCGGCACCGACGATCAGCGCGTCGATTTCCAGCGGGTGACCGCCGCCAGCGTTGCCGGCGGCAACGTGGTTGGTGGCGTCGGCGACGGGGTTAGGGATGCTCAAGTCCATATTCGTCCTGATACGTTGTGGGCACAGGCGTGCCCGGCATTACGGGAAAGCGCGTGGGTGGGGACGGCTTTCTGACCTGTCTTTTGGTGTTGCAGGTATCAGCGTTGCAGGTACTGCAGCTTCTCGGCCGTGTCCTTCCATTCCTCGGCTTCGGCCAGCGGGGCCTTGGTCTTGGTGATGGAGGGCCAGTTGCGTGCCAGCTCGGCGTTCAGGTCGATGAACTGTTGCTGGTCGCCCGGCACGTCTTCCTCGGCGTAGATCGCGTTGACCGGGCATTCCGCCACGCACACCGCGCAATCGATACACTCATCCGGGTCGATGGCGAGGAAGTTGGGGCCTTCGCGGAAACAATCGACCGGACACACGTCAACGCAGTCGGTATAGCGGCAACGGATGCAGGATTCGGTGACAACGTGAGTCATTTCGGTTCCAGAAAAACGGGATCGGCTTCGATGGGAATGGATTTGGCCTGTTGTGCCTTGCTCGTCACGCCGGTGCGGGCCCAACCCAGAGTTCACCGGGTTCACCATACGCGGCGCGAGCGAAGGCCGTGGCCTATCAAAGACCGATATTGTAGCTGAGCCATAACGCTAGGGTAGTCGCTCTATATAGCCAGATCAGATAGTTTTCTTATTTCTTTATGTGCATTTGATCCAAGGCAGCTGGTGTCACGCCTGCCGATGTGCTTTTCTGGCCGGTGCGGCGTTGCCGTTGTATGCTGCCTGAGCTTGCCTGCGCGGTATTGCCGCGTGCCCAACCGAGTGAGGAGTGCTCCATGCCAAGACCAGTCCGGGAGTCGCCGCGCAACTGCCGTTTCAGCCGGGCGGCGAGTGCCTTGCTATGCCTGGCGGCGCTGGCCATGCCAGCCGCGCATGCGCAGACGCTGGCCAAGGCCGGACCGCCGGACAGCGTGGTGGCCCGCCTGATGGCCTGGCGCATGATGAGCGACAGGCCGGTATCCCTGAGTGCGCTGGCGCTCTTTGAGTGGGATGATTTCGGCGTGGTGGTCGAGGCGGCGGGCGAGGGCATGGCCAACTGCGGCCAGGCCGGCTTCCTGCCATGCGATGCGAGCCTGCAGCCCGAGCGCGGCGCGCCGGTGCAGGTGCTGGTGTTCCGTCGCGGCACGCAGCGGGTCTACCAGGAGCGCATCACGGCCCGTTCGGCAACCTTCGCCGAGCCGCTGCCCGCCGAAGTGCCCCGGGCGCAGGCCACGCTGGTTGGCTGCCCTGGCTATCGCGGGCAGGTCCTGTGGTGCCTGCGCGGCAGCGCGCGGGGCCGCCAGCCTGATCCTTTCCTCGATGGCGCATGAGGCCGGCGTGGCCGATGCGGCTTCATAGCTTGAGCGCCGCGCTTTCGGGTAGCATGGCGCTCTGACCCGGCACTGCCGTTTGGCCCGACATGATCATTACCTCATTGCTCGACACCGACCTGTACAAGTTCACCATGATGCAGGTGGTGCTGCATCACTTCCCGGCGGCACAGGTCGAATACCGCTTCAAATGCCGTAACGCGGGGGTCGATCTGACGCCCTACGTGGACGAGATCCGCGAAGAAGTGGCGCAGCTCTGCCAGGTCCGCTTTACGCCGGACGAGCTGCAATACCTGCGCGAGCTACGCTTTATCAAGAGCGATTTCGTCGACTTCCTCGGCCTGTTCCACCTCAACGAGAAATACGTGACGATCGCGCCCGCCGCTCCCGGCAGCGGCGAGATCGAGATCACCATTCGCGGGCCGTGGCTGCATACCATCCTGTTCGAGGTGCCGTTGCTGGCCATTGTCAACGAGGTCTATTTCCGCCGCACCCAACCGCAACCTGACTGGAGCGAGGGGCGCAAGCGCCTGGAAGACAAACTGGCCTTGCTGAAGATGCCTGCCCACGCGGACTGCGTGATTGCCGACTACGGGTCGCGTCGCCGCTTTTCGCGCGACTGGCAGGAAGAGGTGTTGCGGACCATGCGCCGGGTACTCGGCCCGCAACTGGCCGGCAGCAGCAATGTGCATTTCGCGCGCACGCATAACCTGGTTCCGCTCGGCACCATGGCGCATGAATATCTGCAGGCCTGCCAGGCCCTGGGGCCGCGGCTGCGCGATTCGCAGGTGTTCGCGCTGGAAGTCTGGGCCAAGGAATACCGGGGCGACCTCGGCATTGCCTTGTCCGACACCTATGGCTTCGACGCCTTCCTGCGCGATTTCGACCTGTACTTCTGCAAGCTGTTCGACGGCGTGCGGCACGATTCCGGCGACCCCATCGCCTGGGGCGAACGTATGCTGGCGCACTACGCCGCCGGCCGCGTCGACCCGCTGGGCAAGACGCTGATCTTCAGCGACAGCCTCGATATCCCGCGCGTGATCGAGCTGTACGAGCGCTTTGGCGGGCGCTGCCGGCTTGCCTTCGGCGTGGGCACCAACCTGACCAACGATCTTGGCTACACGCCGCTGCAGATCGTCATCAAGATGACCCGCTGCAATGGCCAGCCAGTGGCCAAGCTGTCGGACACGCCCGAGAAGACCATGTGCGACGATCCCGCCTACCTGGCGTACCTGCGGCAGGTGTTCGGCATCAAGGCGCCGGCGTAGGGTTCGAGTTTGATGCAGGCGCGCCGTTGCTGCAGCCCCCAGATCCCTAAGCCGCTAAGCCACTAAGTCACGAAGCCACCAAGCCTCCAACCTCCGGAAATCGACTCATGGACACCACCTCCGCCCGCGATCGCATCTTTGCCCGCATCCGCGCCGCCCAGGGCCGCGCGCCCGGGGTGAGCAACGGCGAGCGCGCGGCGGTGGCCGACTATCTCGCGCGCCATCCCGCCGGGCCCCGCCCGCCGGCGCCGGTGGACCGGATCCAGGCCTTCCACGAACAGGCGCAGAAAATGGCCTCCACGGTGGAGCGGGTGGCCACGATGGCAGACGTGCCGGCCGCGGCCGCGCGCTACCTGGACAGCCTTGGCCTGGCGCGCCGCGCCGTGGCCTGGGACACCCTGGCGGCACTGGACTGGCAAGGGCAGGGCTTGACCGTGGAGTGCCGCCCGCCCATCCGCGATGCGCAGGCCGATCACGACCATGGCGACATGGTCGGCATCACGGGCTGCTTTTGCGTGATCGCCGAGACCGGCTCGCTGATGCTGCTGTCCGGCCCGCAGACCTTCGCTTCGGCGGCGCTGCTGCCGGAGACGCATATCGCGGTGGTGCCGGCCTCGCGCATCGTCGATGGCCTGGAAGACGCCTTCGCGCTGGTGCGCAGCGAGCGCGGGGAGCTGCCCCGTGCCACCAATACCATCAGCGGTCCCTCGCGCACCGGCGACATCGAGCAGACCATTGTGCTCGGCGCGCACGGCCCATACCGCGTGCACGTGATCCTCGTCGAGCAGGACTGAGCGCGGCAGTCCGGGGCGTCCGGAATTGATGGAGCCGCGCGGCGATTGCTTTACACTTGAGGGTCTCGCCGCGCGCCTGCGGCCTGCTTGCCGGGCCACTCGGGCTCGTGCGCTTTCTCCGCTCGCGGCCGCCATCAGGCCCGGGTGACGCAATCCGATACAAGGAGATCCCGCCCGATGCGACGTGCCCCCGCACTGCTGTCCCTGCTGGCCCCGCTGTTGTTCACCCTGCTGTTCACGCTGGCGCCGAGCCTGGCTCATGCCGCCGATCTCGATGGCGCCACGCTGTCGCCAATGTGGGCGTTGCCCTTCGCCGGCACCTTGCTGTCGATCGCGCTGTTCCCGTTGATCGCGCCGCGCTTCTGGCATCACCACTACGGCAAGATCATCGCAGCCTGGGCAGTGCTGTTCCTGGTACCGTTCGCGCAGGCCTTCGGCATGCATGCCGCCGCCGCCAATGCCGTGCACGCGCTGCTGTCGGAGTACATCCCCTTTATCGCGCTGATCGCCGCACTCTATATCGTGGCCGGCGGCATCTGCGTGCGTGGCAACCTGCATGGCACGCCGGGCCTGAATACCGGCCTGCTTGCGCTCGGCACGGTGCTGGCCAGCCTGATGGGCACCACCGGCGCCGCCATGCTGCTGATCCGGCCGCTGCTGCGCGCCAACGACAACCGCAGGCATGTGGCGCACGTGGTGGTGTTCTTTATTTTCCTGGCAGCCAATGCGGGTGGCGCGCTGACGCCGCTGGGCGATCCGCCGCTGTTCCTGGGTTTCCTGAAAGGCGTGGATTTTTTTTGGACCCTGCGCAACATCCTGCCCGAGACGCTGTTCATCTGCATCGCGCTGCTGGTGATTTTCTATTTCGTCGATCGCCACTACTACCTGAACAAGGAAGAAGAGTTGCCGCAGGCAGCGGATCCCACGCCCGATTCCGCGGGCATCCGCATCGAAGGCAAGCGTAATTTCGTGCTGCTGCTGGCGGTGGTGGGCCTGGTGCTGATGAGCGGGCTGTGGAAGCCCGGTATCGAATTCAACGTGATGGGCACCATGGTCGGCCTGCCGGCGGCGGTGCGCGATGTGTTGCTGGTGGTAGTGGCGCTCGTGTCCTTGGTGATCACGCCGGGCACGGCGCGCACGGGCAACGAATTCAACTGGGAACCGATCCTGGAAGTCGGCAAGCTGTTCGCCGGCATCTTCCTCACCATCATTCCCGTGATCGCCATGCTCAAGGCCGGCACCGACGGCGCCTTCGCGAGCGTGATCCGCATGGTCAGCGATAGCGGCGGCCAGCCCATCGACAGCATGTATTTCTGGGCCACGGGCATTCTTTCGTCTTTCCTGGACAATGCGCCGACCTACCTGGTGTTCTTCAACACCGCGGGCGGCGATCCCGCTACGCTGATGACGCGCGATGCCTCAACGCTCGCGGCCATCTCGGCCGGCGCCGTGTTCATGGGCGCCAATACCTATATCGGCAACGCGCCCAACCTGATGGTCAAGGCAATTGCCGAAAGCCGCGGCGTGCGCATGCCCAGCTTCTTCGGCTACATGCTGTGGTCGATCTGCGTGCTGGTGCCGCTGTTCCTGGTGATGACCTTTATCTTCTTCCGCGTGTGAGAGTGAGCATGACCAAGCCTTCCGTTCTCGTGACCCGCGCCGTCTTTCCCGAAGTGATCGACCGGCTCGCGCAGTACTTCGACGTCGACGACAACCAGCCGGACGTAGCGCTGGATGGCGCCGCGCTCAAGGCGCGCCTCGCTGGCAAGGCCGGTGTGCTGGCCAATGCCGCGGACCGCATCGATGCCGGCCTGGTAGCCGGGCTGCCGGCCTTGCGCGCGGTCTGCAACATGGCGGTAGGGTACAACAACCTCGATGTGCCGGCGCTGACCGCCGCCGGGATTGTGGCCACCAATACGCCCGATGTGCTGACCGAGACCACGGCCGATTTTGGCTGGGCCTTGCTGATGGCGACCGCGCGCCGCGTTACGGAGTCCGAGCACTGGCTGCGTGCTGGCAAGTGGGAGCGGTGGAGCTACGACATGTTCCTTGGCATGGACCTGTACCGCAGCACGCTCGGCATCCTTGGCATGGGCCGCATCGGCCAGGCCCTGGCACGCCGCGCTGCGGGGTTTGGCATGTCGGTGCTCTATCACAACCGCAGCCGATTGCCCGAGGACACCGAGCGCGCGCTGAACGCGCGCTATGTCAGCAAGGCCGAGCTGCTCGCACAGTCCGATCATTTGCTGCTGGTGCTGCCGTATAGCGCGCAGAGCCATCACAGTATCGGCGCCGCCGAGCTGGCGCAGATGAAGCCGTCGGCCACGCTGGTCAACCTGGCGCGCGGCGGCGTGGTCGACGACGCTGCGCTGGCCCGGGCGCTGTGCGAACGGCGCATCTTTGCTGCCGGGCTCGACGTATTCGAGGGAGAGCCACAGGTCCATCCCGACCTGCTGACGGTGCCCAACGTGGTGCTGACCCCGCATATCGCCAGCGCTTCGGAGAAGACCCGCCGCGCCATGGCGGATCTGGCCGCTGACAACCTGATCGCCGTGCTCGGCGTGGGGCCGCAGGCGGGGCAGCCGCCTTCGGTGATCAATCCCGAAGTGATGGCGCGCCGCCGCTGATCCTCTCGCTGCCAACACCTGCCAACCTATTTATGACGTTGATTTCCCTGTTGACCCTGGCCCTTGCACTGGCAGCCGTGCTGCTGCTGGTCGTGTTGCTGCTGCGACCCCGCGTGGCACAGGACGGTGCCGGCCCGGAGCTGCTGCGCCAGCTCGCCGATCTGCGCGCCGAAGGCGCGCGCGGCAATGAGCGCCTGGAGCGTGAGCTGCGCACCGAGGTGACTGAGAGCGCGCGCGTCGGCCGTGGCGAAGCCGGCCAGCAGATGATGCGTTTCCAGCAGGCTCTATCCTCGCAGCTCACCAGCATCGCCACGCTGCAGAACAACCAGATCGATATGTTCGCGCAGCAGCTTGCCAAACTGACCGAGTCCAACGCCCAGCAGCTCGAGCAGGTCCGGCAGAACCTGCTGCAACAAGGCCAGCAGGCGCGCGACGAGCAAGGCAGCGCGTTGCGCCGGTTTGGCGACGGGCTGCAGCAGCAACTGGCGCAGATGTCCGAGGGCAACGAGCGCCGCCTGGGCGAAGTGCGCGCCACGCTTGAGCAACGGCTCAAGGAGATCGAGGTCAACAACGCGGCCAAGCTCGAGGAGATGCGCCGCACCGTCGACGAGAAGCTGCACGCCACGCTGGAGCAGCGGCTGGGCGCGTCCTTCAAGCTGGTCTCGGACCGGCTCGAGCAGGTGCACCGGGGCCTTGGCGAAATGCAGGCGCTGGCCCAGGGCGTGGGCGACCTCAAGCGGGTGCTGACCAACGTCAAGTCGCGCGGGACATGGGGCGAAGTCCAGCTGGAGATGCTGCTAGAGCAGGTGCTAACCGCCGAGCAGTACGCCAAGAACGTGGAGACGGTGCGCAATACTGGTGCGCGCGTGGAGTTTGCGATTCGCCTGCCGGGCAAGGACGCTGCCGGCGGGCAGGTGTGGCTGCCCATTGATGCCAAGTTCCCGAAGGAACAGTACGAGCGCCTGCTCGACGCGCAGGAGCGCGGCGATGTCGATGGCGTGGCGCTGGCCGGGCGCGAACTGGAAGCCGCGATCAAGCGCGAGGCCCAGACGATCTCCGAGAAGTATGTGTCGCCGCCGGCGACCACGGACTTCGCCATCCTCTTTCTCCCCACCGAGGGGTTGTATGCCGAAGTCTTGCGGCGCCCGGGGCTGGCCGACCTGCTGCAACGCAATTTCCGCGTCACGGTAGCCGGGCCGACCACGCTGGCCGCGTTGCTTAACAGTTTGCAGATGGGGTTTCGCACCCTGGCGCTGGAGCGCCGCTCAAGCGAAGTCTGGGAGGTGCTGGGCGCAGTCAAGACCGAGTTCGGCAAGTTCGGCGATGTGCTGGCCAAGACCCGCGACACGCTGGAACGCGCAGCCCGCAACATCGAGCAGGCCGAGGTGCGTACGCGCCAGATGGAGCGCAAGCTGCGCACCGTGGAAGCGCTGCCGGGCGAGAACGCGCAGGAACTGCTTGGCCTGGCCGCTGTGGTGGATGACGAGACCGCAGGCGGTTGAGGGGGCAAAGAACGCTGGGCAAAAAAAAGCGCATCGATTCGATGCGCTTTTTACATTTCGGCTGCTGGCGGCTTCAGGACAAGTCGCGGATTGTCACCTCGATGCCGCCGAAACGCGCTGCCACCCAGTTGTAGGCCTTGCAGGCCAGCCACAGCAGGCCGAAACCGATCAGCGCATTGAGAATCAGTGCCGTGAAGACGGTGATGCCGGGCAGGTCGCCATAGCGGATAAAGGCCACGAACAGACCCAGCGAGACGATGGGTACCGAAAAGCACAGGTACACGAGCACGAGCGCGCGGGCGGTTTTGACCGGGTGGAGGTACGCAATCTCCTGATTCATGACAGCTTGGGCAGTAAGCAAAGTAATGTTGCGCAAGTGTATCCAATGGGGGAGGCGGCGCATAGTCCGGCACTCGCGGGGTACGGAAAACCGCCGATCTGCTTGCTAAACCCCGGCAAAACTGCTGCGCAAAAACGACACAAAGGTGCAGCCGGCGTACCGTGGCGGGCTTTCTGCCAGCGCTCACATCAGCCCGTCGAACAGCATGACTTCAACCTCGTCGCCGGCGGCGACCATGCCCTGTTCGTGCCCGAGCACGATGAAGCAATTGGCCTCGCTCATCGAGCGCAGCACGCCCGAGCCCTGCTGCCCGGTGATGCTAACCTGCCAGCCGCCCTCCGGGGCAGGTGCCAGGATGCCGCGCTGGTACTCGGTGCGGCCAGGTTTCTTGCGGATCGCCTGGGCGCTGCGCACGCGCATCAGAGGCAGGGGCGCCACCTTGGCGCCCATCTGGCGGTGCAGGGCAGCCCGCACGAAATGATAGAACGTCACCATTACCGCCACGGGGTTGCCCGGCAGGCCGAACAGCAGCGCTTCGCGGCCGTGGGAAGCGATGCGGCCGAAGGCCATGGGCCGGCCGGGGCGCATGGCGATCTTCCAGAAGGTCACATCGCCAAGCTGGGCCATGATCTGCTTGGTGTAGTCGGCTTCTCCCACCGAGACACCGCCCGAGGTGATGACCGCGTCGGCGTTTTCGCACGCGCTGCGGAACGCCGCTTCGAGCGCGGCGGGATCATCGTGCACCACGCCCATGTCGATCAGGTCCACGTTCAGCCGCCGCAGCATGCCGTGCAGCGTGTAGCGGTTTGAGTCGTAGACGCAGCCCGCATCGAGCGGCTCGCCAATGGAGCGCAGTTCGTCCCCGGTGGAGAAGAACGCCACGCGCAGGCGGCGCCGCACCTTGACTTCGGCCACGCCCAGCGACGCCAGCAGCCCGAGGTCGGCCGGCTGCAGGATGCGCCCGGCGGCCAGTGCCGGCTGGCCGATGGCGAGGTCTTCACCCCGCAGGCGACGGTTGTCGCCGGCCCTTACCACCTTGGCATCAAAGCGAATCAGCTCGCCCTCGACGGCGACGAATTCCTGTGGAATCACGGTGTCGCAGCCGGCCGGCATGATGGCGCCCGTCATGATGCGCGCTGTCTGCCCGCGCGCAACCGCTTGCTCGCAGGCAGCGCCGGCGAAGGCGCTGCCGACCACAGCCAGGGTCACGTTGCCGCCCGCGGCCAACTCGCTGCTGGCGAACGCATAGCCGTCCATGGCGGAGTTGTCGTGCGCAGGCACGTCCAGCATGGAGATGACGTCTTCGGCCAGCACGCGGTCGAGCGCGGTGCGCAGGGCGACCTGCTCGGTGCCCCTCACAGGCTCGACCACCTCGCCGATGATCTGGTTGGCCTGCGCCACCGGCAATGCACCGGGATCGTAGTCGGACAGGCAGGAAATGACGGATTGTAGTGATGGCATGGACCGTTCCCGGGGCAGCGGCCTGGCTTGGGTTGTCAGCGCGTTTCCAGCGTGCGCAACTCATCCAGGGTATTGATATTGGCGAAGGCGCCGGCGTCTTCGAACAGCACTTCGGCCAGGCGGTGCGAGGCGGCCCAGGTTTCGATCTTGCGGCCGCCGCCGTTGAGGAAAGCCACCAGGCCGTCGAGCGCCGTGACCGGCATCAGGCAAAACACCGGCTGGACCTGCCGGCGGCCATCCGCGTCGATGGTGACGGGAATGGCCATCTCGGCGCCTTGCGCGTCGATCGCGCTCGCCAGGCGCGCGGCCAGGTCGGATGGCAGGAAAGGCGAGTCGCAGGGCGCGCTCAGCATCCAGCCCGTCTGGCACTGTTCCAGCCCGGCCAGCATGCCAGCCAGGGGCCCAGCGAAGTCCGGCACCGAATCGGTGACCACCGGCACGCCGAAGGACTCATATGCGGCCAGGTTGCGGTTGGCGTTGATCAGCATGCCGCCGGTCTGCGCGGACAGGCGCATCAACGTATGCATTGCCATGGGCGCGCCACGAAACGGCTGCAGGCCCTTGTCGGTGCCGCCCATGCGGCTGCCCCTGCCGCCGGCCAGGATCAGGCCGGTAATGTCTTCGCGAGAAATCATCGGGGGATGGGAGGATAGGGTGATGGGTTGGGCGGGGCAGCTGTGGTCAGCCGCCAATATAGGACATCTCGATCTTGTTCTCGGCACGCGCCTGCCGCACCGCGGGGTCGCTGCGCTGTTCGGAGTAGTGATCGGTGCGCCCTTGCCAGACCCCGGCAATGGCGTTCGAGATTTCCAGGTCGCTGTGCTCGCCGCGCAGCAGCGCGCGCAGGTCGTAGCCTTCGGTGGCGAACAGGCACAGGTAGAGCCGGCCTTCGGTCGACAGGCGGATGCGGCTGCAGTCGCCGCAGAAGGCGTGGGTCACGCTGGAGATCACGCCGATCTCGCCGGCGCCGTCGCGGTAGCGCCAGCGCTCGGCGGTCTCGCCGCTGTAGTTGGCTGGGATGGCTTCCAGCGGGAAGGCTTCGTGGATGCGGCGCACCACTTCGGCCGAGGGCAGCACCTGGTCCATCTGCCAGTGGTTGCTCGCGCCCACGTCCATGAACTCGATAAAGCGCATGATGATGCCACTGCCGCGGAAATGTGCCGCCATCGGCACGATCTCCCCGTCGTTGGTGCCGCGCTTGACCACCATGTTGACCTTGATCGGCGCCAGGCCGGCCGCCTGGGCGGTCTCGATGCCGTCCAGCACGTCGCGCACCGCGAAGTCGACATCGTTCATGCGGCGGAAGGTGGCGTCGTCGATGGCGTCCAGGCTCACGCTCACCCGCGTCAGGCCTGCATCGCGTAGCGCGCGCGCCTTGCGGGCCAGCAGCGAGGCGTTGGTGGTGAGGGTGAGGTCCAGTGGTTTGCCGGACACCGTGTCGATGCGCGCCAGCATTTCCACCAGCTTCTCGATGTTCTTGCGCAGCAGCGGCTCGCCGCCGGTGAGGCGGATCTTCTCGACCCCGTGCGCAACGAAGAGGCGAGCCGCGCGCTCGATTTCCTCGAAGCTCAGCAACTCAGAATGGGGCAGGAAGGTGTAGTCCTTGTCGAACACCTCTTTGGGCATGCAGTAGACGCAGCGGAAATTGCAGCGATCCGTGACCGAAATGCGCAGATCATGGAGCGGCCGGCCGCGCGTGTCGGCAACCAGCCCGGACGGTGCGGTGAGCACGGCCGGAATGCTTGGCGTCATCGAGCGGTAGCGATGATCGCGCAGGTCGAAAATGGGAATGACGGATTCGGTCATGGCCTGGGGGCGTGGCAGTGCGGGTGACGGGCGGTTCTGGCGCGATTGCATGGGGCAGCATCGCCCGTTCCGGGCACCATCTTTCGGGTGCCATCTATTTGTCATTCTAGCCGAGCCGGGCATGGTACCGCCGGCATCACCCGGGACAAAGCCCGCAGACATGAAAAAGGGACGGCATCGCCGTCCCTTTTCTTGCTACCCGCGAGGGTGCCGCTTACTTCTGCGGCGTCCCAGCGGTATCGCCACCGGTTTCGACCAGGATCATCGGACCTTCAGGCAGCGGCGGCAGGGGCTTGCGCTCCCGCACGACGCGCGGTGCCGGCGGGATGCTGGCAGCCGCTTCCTGCGCAGCGCGCAGCTTGCTGGTGTCGGTGTTGACCCACTCCAGGCCAGCCGAGGCCAGCATCGGCTGCAGGCTTTCGACCGCCACCGGGGCTACCGTTGCCACCGGGGCAGCGGCCGGCACTTCAACGGTAGGCGCCACGACAGCAGGGGCTTCCACGACAGCTTCAGCCACAACCGGAGCCGGTGCTGGCTGATAGGCGGCCGGGCTTGCTGCGATCGTCTCAACCACCGTTTCAGCCACCGGCTCGGCAACCGTTTCGATGATCGGCGCAGCGACCGGCGCCGAGATCGGCGCGGCCTGCACGAACACCGGCTCCGCCGGCAGTGCCACGGGCTGTTGCGTCACCACGGCAGCTTCGGCGGGCTGGTAAGCCGGAGCGCTCGGCGCGGCTTCGGCAACCGGCACGGCAGCGGCTTCGATCGCAGGCGCTTGGGCGACCACAGCCGGGGCGGCGGCCTGGGTGCTTTCGCGCACTTCCGCCGTGTACTCGCCTTCAGCGCTTTCCGCGCCTTCGGTTGCCTGGGCGCCGTCGTCGCGTTCGCGGCGATAGCGGTTGCGGCCACGGCGATTGCGGCGGCGGCGTTCTTCGCCTTCACCGTTCTCTGTGCCTTCCGTGCCTTCCGGCAGGTCGGTGCGTGCGTTGTCGGCGTCATCGTGCGAGGCAACCGCTGCGGCTACGGCCGGCGCTGCCACGACAGCTGCGGCGGTCGCGGCTACGGCTTCGGCAGCCAGGCCTTCGGTGGCTTCGCCTTCGCGCGGCGCGTCGCCTCGTTCACGCTGGCGGTCGCGCTGGCGCTCGCGGCGTTCCTGGTTGCGGTCGCGGCGGCCTTCGCCACGGCCTTCCGTACGCTCGGCCGGTGCGCCTTCGGGCTGGCGTGCCGGCTGGACTTCCAGTGCGGCCTGGCGCGGGGCGCGGCTGTTGCGCTCGCCGCGTTGTTCGCCACGTTCAGCACGTTCACCGCGCGCTTCGACGCGCTCGCCACGCTCCGCGCGCTGTTCGCCGCGGTCCGCGCGCTCGCCACGTTCCTGGGGTGCGCGCTCGCCGCGCTGGCCACGGCCCTGGCGGTCGCCACGTTCGCCGCCGCGCTCGCCACCGCGTTCGCCACGCTGGCCACGGCCTTCACCGCGTTCGCCACGTTGGCCGCGTTCGCGACGGTTCTCAGCGCTGCGTTGCTCCGCGTCAACCGGCTTGGCCGGCTCGACGGCGGGCGCTGCGGGCTTGGCGCCGAACAGGTTCTTCAGCCAGCCGATAAAACCACCACCGACCACCGGCTGGGTAGCCGGCACCGGACGTGCGGCTGCCGCCGCGGCTTCCGGGCGCGGGGCGCGCTCGGCGCGCGGCACGGAGACGGGCGCCGGCTGTTCCGGGGTGATGCCCTTGACGGCAGCTTCCTGGCGCGGCTTGGCATCTTCCTTCTTGCGGCTGCTGTAGCTGGTGTCGGCTTCCAGTTCCTTGGCGGCAGCCTCGGCCATCTTGTAGCTGGCCATGCTGTCTTCCAGGCGCGGGTCGTCGTGACGCAGGCGCTCCAGCTTGTAGTGCGGGGTCTCCAGGTGCTTGTTGGGGATCAGCAGCACGTTGACCTTGAAGCGCATCTCGATCAGGTTGATGTCCTGGCGCTTCTCGTTGAGCAGGAACGCGGCGACTTCCACCGGCACCTGGCAGTGGATGGCAGCGGTGTTTTCCTTCATCCCTTCTTCCTGGATGATGCGCAGGACCTGCAGGGCGGAGGATTCGGTATCCCGGATATGGCCGGTGCCGTTGCAGCGCGGGCAAGTGATGTGCGAGCCTTCCGACAGCGACGGGCGCAGGCGCTGGCGCGACAGCTCCATCAGGCCGAAGCGGCTGATCTTGCCCATCTGCACCCGGGCACGGTCATGGCGCAGGGCATCCTTCAGGCGCGTTTCCACGTCCTTCTGGGCCTTGCTGGCTTCCATGTCGATGAAGTCGATCACGATCAGGCCGCCCAGGTCGCGCAGGCGCAGCTGGCGGGCGATTTCGTCGGCGGCTTCGAGGTTGGTGCGCAGCGCGGTTTCCTCGATGTCGGCGCCCTTGGTGGCGCGGGCCGAGTTCACGTCCACCGACACCAGGGCTTCGGTATGGTCGATCACGATGGCGCCGCCCGAGGGCAGCATCACCATGCGCGAATAAGCCGACTCGATCTGGTGCTCGATCTGGAAGCGCGAGAAGAGGGGGACGTCGTCCCGGTACTTCTTCACGCGGTTCATGTTGTCGGGCATGACCACGCTCATGAAGGCGCGGGCCTGCTCGTAGATTTCGTCGGTGTCGATCAGGATCTCGCCGATATCCGGCTGGAAATAATCGCGGATGGCGCGAATCACCAAGCTGGACTCGAGATAGATCAGCAGCGGGGCCTTGTTGTCGCCGGCGGCGCCGTCGATGGCCTTCCACAGTTGCAGCAGGTAGTTCAGATCCCACTGGAGTTCTTCGGCCGAGCGGCCGATGCCGGCGGTGCGGGCGATGATGCTCATGCCCTCGGGCACGGCCAGCTGGCCCATGGTCTCGCGCAGTTCCTGGCGGTCCTCGCCCTCGATGCGGCGCGATACGCCGCCGCCGCGCGGGTTGTTGGGCATCAACACCAGATAGCGGCCGGCCAGCGAGATAAAGGTGGTCAGCGCCGCGCCCTTGTTGCCGCGCTCTTCCTTTTCTACCTGGACGATCAGTTCCTGGCCTTCATGCAACGCGTCCTGGATGCGCGCGTTGCGCACGTCCACGCCTTCCTTGAAAAAGGCGCGTGCTACTTCCTTGAAGGGCAGGAAGCCGTGGCGTTCTTCGCCGTAGTTGACGAAGCAGGCTTCCAGCGAGGGCTCGATCCGGGTGATGACACCCTTGTAGATGTTGCCCTTGCGCTGTTCGCGCCCGGCGGCTTCGATGTCGATGTCAATCAGCTTCTGACCATCGACGATGGCGACGCGCAGTTCCTCTTGCTGCGTCGCGTTGAAAAGCATGCGTTTCATCGCATTACCTCACTCAATGCCGCGGATTGCACCGGCATGCGGTGCCCGCGGCGTTCGTTCCGTGGAGCACGCGAGGGAGCGAGTGAGGGCGCGAGAATTGCCGAAAGCGCCGTCGCGCAAATGAGCGCGGCCGGCTGGGCACGGGTGAAAGAGAGGTAACGACGTCGAAAGCGCCGTCCGCATGGTCGGAGAGAACGCCGGTGTGCTGCTTTGCGCAGCGACCCAGCGGGTTTCCGGCTGGCATGGCGGCAGTGCGGGCGTAAAGAGGCGCCATCGCACCGCGGCCGGCCGCGGAAGGGCTAGACGCGTCAAAGAGCAAGTTTGTCGTCACGGCAATGCTGCTTCGCTTCCTGACATCTCCTGGCGGGCGCACCTACTGCTTCTTGGAGTTCTGCGACCGGGCGCCGGTATAACCAGTCAGGCGGCGTTGGAAGCATGCCGGCGGCACCGTTTCCCGGTGCGGGCGGGACTTCTCTCACCAGAGTGGATGCCGGGTGGGCACCCACTATCAAATTCTGTTCTACCTGAACACTACTCCCACGTGACCGCCGTCAGCGCCGAAGTTGCCTTTGGGCGACTTCCTGCGCGGGCGATACCGTGCGTGCTGCGTTTTTGCTGCCATTTACCAGCCCCGGGCTCGCGTGGTACGCAAAGAAGCGGGAGGCTGGCAGGGTTGGCGGCAACCCGAAGTGTAAAATACGACGAATCGCCTACACCTGACTTGCGCTGCCGGTCTTTGGCCGGAACAGCGAGGAAATTATATTGAAAATGAATGAGTTACGCCATCAAATTGAAAAAGAGGTGCGGCCCGCCGCGGCCGGGCCCCAGGTGGCGTACGTAACGATTGGCGACGAAGCCGATGGCCAGCGCATCGACAACTTCCTCCTGAAGCTCTCGAAAGGGGTGCCCAAGAGCCATGTCTACCGCATCCTGAGGTCGGGTGAGGTGCGTGTGAACAAGGGGCGGGTCGACGCCACCTATCGCCTGCAGCTGGGCGACGTGGTGCGGATTCCACCTATGCGTGTGGCGGCTTCGGCACCCGATGCCGGCAAGTTCGTGCCGCCGGCCAGCTTTCCGGTCGTCTTCGAGGATGAATACCTGCTGGTGATCAACAAGCCTGCCGGCGTGGCCGTGCATGGCGGCTCCGGCGTAGCATTCGGCGTGATCGAGCAATTGCGGCGCGCCCGCCCGCAGGCCAGGTTCCTTGAGCTTGTGCACCGTCTCGACCGCGAGACCTCCGGCCTGCTGGTGCTGGCGAAGAAGCGTACCGCGCTGGTGAACCTGCATGAGCAGATGCGCGGCAGTGCGCTGGACAAGCGCTACTTCGCCTGTGTGGCGGGGCATTTCGAGAATGCCCGGCAGCACGTGAAATTCCCCCTATATAAGTACACCACCCCGGAAGGCGAGCGCCGCGTGCGGGTGCAGGAAGATGGCATTGCCTCGCATACCGTGTTCAACCGGCTCGAGGTCATGCCGGGCTACACCTTGCTCGAGGCCGAGTTGAAGACAGGGCGGACCCACCAGATCCGGGTCCATCTGGCGCATTCTGGCTTCCCGATCCTGGGCGACGAGAAATACGGCGATTACGCCCTCAACAAGGCGCTGGCCCGCAGCGGCGCCAATCCTGGGCTCAAGCGCATGTTCCTGCACGCGCACAGCCTGACATTTACGCATCCGATAAGTGGAGAAATCACCACTGTCGTTGCACCCATGCCGCCGGAGTGCGAAGCGTTCCTGCAGCAAGCTCGTAACCTGCGCGCCGCTGACTAAGGCGCTAACAAGGATAATCATGGCCAGGCAACGCTTCGACCTGATCGTGTTCGACTGGGATGGAACCCTGATGGATTCCACCCCGACCATCGCCAAATGCATCCAGCTGGCCAGCCGCGACCTCGGCTTGCCGGTGCCCGACGACAGCGCCGCCAGCCACGTAATCGGGCTGGGGCTCAAGGATGCGCTGTCGTACGCCGTGCCCACGCTCGACCCCGCCGACTATCCCCGGCTGGCCGAGCGCTACCGTTTCCACTTCCTGACCCGCGACGCCGAACTGGTGCTGTTCGACGGGGTGCGCGAGATGCTGGAAGCCCTGCGCGCCGAGCATTATTTCCTCGGCGTGGCGACGGGCAAGACCCGCGTCGGCCTGCAGCGCGCCCTGGAAGCAACTGGGCTCGTACGCCTGTTCGACGGCACGCGTTGCGCCGACGAGACCTTTTCCAAGCCCCACCCGGCCATGCTGCAAGAGTTGACCCGCGAACTGGGGCAGGACATGGAGCGCACGGTGATGATCGGCGATACCACCCATGACCTGCAGATGGCGGCCAATGCCGGCGCGGCGGGCATCGGCGTAGGCTACGGCGCGCATCCCGCGGACGCCCTGCGCGCGATGGCGCCGCTGCATTGCGCGTCGTCCATCGCTGAGCTGAAAGACTGGCTGCTGGCGCATGCTTGACGCAACGGGCCAGGGGGTGACTGGCGAGCGTCACCTGTGCGCAGCCGAGGACCTGGCTGACGGCGGCGCCGGGGTACGTTTTGTGGTCGAAGTGGGTGGGCGCCCCGTGAGTGCGTTTGTCGTGCGCTTCGAGGGGGCTGTCCACGGCTACCTGAACCAGTGCGCGCATGTGCCGATGGAGCTCGATTGGCAGGAGGGACAGTTTTTCGAGTCCTCGGGCCTATACTTGATGTGCGCCACACATGGCGCGGTTTATGCGCCGGACAGTGGCTTGTGCGTGGGCGGGCCCTGCCGGGGCGCTTCATTGTCCAAGCTGCGTGTCGAAGAGCGCGACGGCAATGTGTACTGGCTGCCGGAAAGGCCATACGAAGCATCCGCGGGCTAGCGGGCAGCCGGCAGGTCCGGTGCCCCGGCCCGCCTATCTATTCATAATCAAGAGCCAACTGCATGACTGAACAGCAAAAACCGCCGCAGGACGAATCCGGCAAGGCGCAGGAACCGGTGGCTTCGGCCAGCGCGGGGGCGCCCGGGGCGGGGGATGACCGGCTGGAAACCGCTTCGCAGGCCGATTACCCGCTGGAGCAAGAGTTGCGCGCCGGAGATGCTGCTTCGCAGAAAGAAGCCGGCCAGCGCAAGGCGCGCATGGCCGGTCGTGACGTCGGCCCGGTCCCCACGGGGACAGGCTGGGAGCGAGATGTGCTGGAGAAGGTGCTGATGGCGACGCTGCGCGAGCAGCGCGCGGCGCGCCGCTGGCGGATTTTCTTCCGCTTCGCCGGGCTCGCCCTGCTAGCGCTGATTTTCTTCGCCGTTTTCGACTTCAAGGGCGACGGCACCATTGCCACGAGCGGTCGCCATACGGCAATGGTGTCGCTCGACGGCGAGATTGCTGCCGGGACGCCGGCCAGCGCTGAATCGATCAACGCAGCCCTGCAAGCCGCGTTTGCCGATACCAATGCCGCGGGGATTATCCTCAAGATCAACTCGCCCGGCGGCTCGCCGGTACAGGCCGGCATGATCAATGACGAGATCCGGCGCCTGCGGACGCTTTATCCCGCCAAGCCGTTCTACGTGGTGGTGGAGGAGATCTGCGCCTCGGGCGGCTATTACGTGGCGGCGGCGGCCGACAAGATCTATGTCGACAAGGCTAGCATCGTCGGCTCGATCGGCGTGCTGATGGACGGCTTTGGCTTCACCGGGCTCATGGACAAGCTGGGCGTCGAGCGCCGGCTTTATACCTCCGGCGCCAACAAGGGCATGCTCGACCCGTTCTCCCCGCAGGTGCCGCGGCAGAAGCAATACGCCGAAACCATGCTCAAGCAGATCCACCAGCAGTTCATCGACGTGGTCAAGGAAGGCCGAGGTGACCGCCTGAAAGACGATCCGGACCTGTTCTCCGGCTTGTTCTGGTCCGGCGAGCGCAGCGTTGAACTGGGCTTGGCCGACGGCCTGGGTAACGCGGACTACGTGGCGCGGGATCTCTTCAAGGCAGAGGACATCGTCGACTACACCGTCAAGGAGAATATTGCGGAGCGGGTAGCCAAGCGTTTCGGCGCGGCGATGGGCGCGGCGGCGATGAAGACCATGCTGTTCGGCACGCGCGTGCAGGCCATGCATTAAGCCGGCCGAGCTGGACTCGGGATGGGGCGAAAACGCCCCATTTTTCGTTTGCTTCCTCGTTTGCCGACCGTCGCTCAGGCTGCCAGCAAGGAGAAAATGGCCGGGCGCTTGTTCAGTGCCAGCCGCTCCGGGCGCCAATCGGAGATGGGCAGCGTGACGATCGTCTCGCTTGGCAAGGTCAGGTCTACCGCGATCGACAACAGGCTGGTGCCTGCGCAATGCTGGCGCATGGCTTCCAGCAAGGGGCCATTGCGGTACGGCGTCTCGATCCAGACCTGGGTCTGGCGCGCTTTGCGCGATAGCTGCTCCAGCTCACGCAGGCGCTTGGCGCGCTCGCCGGCATCCACCGGCAGGTAGCCGTTGAACGCAAAGCTCTGGCCATTGAGGCCGGACGCCATCACGGCCAGCAGAATCGAGCTCGGACCCACCAGCGGGCGCACGCGCACGCCCTTGGTGTGAGCCAGGCGCACCAGGTTGGCGCCGGGATCGGCCACCGCCGGCACGCCGGCTTCCGATAGCAAGCCGCCGTCGCGCCCTTCGCGGATCGGTGCCAGCAGGGCGGCCAGTTCGCCTTCGCGCGTATTGACGTTGAGTTCGCGGATCTCGATCTGCTGGATTGGCTTGGCCAGCGGGCAGGTTTCACTGAGTTTCTTCAGGAAGGCGCGTGCCGTCTTGGCATTTTCCGCTACGAGGTAGTCCAGGCTGGCCGTGATTTGCTGCACGCCAGCCGGAATGACATCCGCGAGCGGGTCGAACTCGTCGCGTTTGCCCAAGGTGTTGGGGATCAGGTACAGGGTGCCGCTCATGCTTGGATTCTCATTTGTCTTCTGTGGCTTGGCGCAGGGTGGGCGAAGCCCTTAGTCCTGGAAGAAAGGGTAGCCGGCCTGGCGCAGCATATTGGTCAGCGCGATCAGGGGCAGGCCTACCAGCGCGGTGGGATCGTCGGACTCCATATGCGAGAGCAGGGCGATGCCCAATCCTTCGGATTTGGCGCTGCCCGCGACATCATAAGGGCGCTCGATGCGCAGGTAGGCATCCAGTTCCTGGTCGGGAAGGTCGCGGAAAGTCGCGCGCGTCTGGATATCAGCCAGCTGAACCTCGCCGTTACGACTGTCAAGCAGGCACAACGCGGAGTGAAAAGTGACGGTACGGCCGCGCATCCACTGCAATTGCGCCAGGGCCTTTTCATGGGAGCCGGGCTTGCCGATCTGCCTGCCGTCCAGCGTGGCGACCTGGTCGGAGCCGATGACCAGGGTGCCGGGATGCTGCTCGGCAATGGCCTGTGCCTTGGCGTGGGAGAGCCGCAGCGCGGTGGCCTCGGGGCTTTCGCCTGGCTGTGGGGTTTCGTCAATGTCGGGAATGGCCACCTCGAAAGGAATGCGCAGGCGCTCCAGCAATTCGCGGCGATAACGTGAGCTGGAACCCAGGATCAGGGTGGGGCGAGAAGTTTGCAGCATAAGTAATTGAGCGAAAAGGGAAAGCGACGAATGGCCGTCTTCCAAAATTTTGACCGCGGCAGCAGAATCGACGTATAATCTCGCGTTTAGCCAAGCAAGTCCGGCGCAATACCGTGTTTTTTCCGGTGTTGTGTAGCTTCCGAGTCACGTTTCGACGGTGCGTATACAGGTATATGTCAGGTGTACGTAAAAAATGCGTCGAAGCCGCGATCCTCCGGGATGCCTCCCGGCATGACGGCACGATAAGACATGACCCAGCCGATTGACCTGCGCGCGCTCGATCTCTTTGCGTTTTGCCGCGCCGGCGACGACGCCACCGGCGAAGTTGCTGCACGCGATTTGCCGCGCATCATAGCCGAGACTGCGGCGCAAGCGCCAGCGTCGGCGCCGGACGAGGTGTTCAGCTACGCGCTTTCCGGCTTTGTCGAGGAAGAAGCGAACGAGCCCGGCAAGCCCGCGGTGGAGCGCCTGTTCATTGAGCTGGCCGTGAATGGCCGGGTCTGGCTGGATTGCCAGCGCTGCCTGCAGGTCTACGAGCAGCCGATCGCCACGGACATGTGTTTCGAGGTGGTCGCCAGCGAGGCGGATGCCGATGCGGCGCCCATGGATGACGACGAGCTCGATGTGATTGTTGGCTCCAAGCGCTTTGACCTGCTGACGCTGATTGAAGATGAAGTGCTGCTGGCTTTGCCGGTGGCGCCCAAGCATGACGTTTGCCCCACGGTGCACGAAAGCCTCGTGACCGGGGTGGACGGACAGGCGGAACCTGAACCAGAGGTTCTGCCGGAAGAAGAAAAACGGCCTTCGCCCTTTGCGGCGCTGGCCGGCCTGAAAACGAAGCACTGAAGCCGGTTCGCCGGCATCTGGCAACGTTCGAAGGCACCAGGATCAGCATCCGGCCGGGCCCGGCTACGCCTCGTGCGGGATGCGTGTGTTACCATTGAAAAATTCTCGAAGGAGTCATCATGGCAGTTCAACAGAACAAGAAGTCGCCCTCCAAGCGCGGCATGCATCGCTCGCACGACCACCTGACCACGGCAGCGCTGGCAGTGGAGCCGACCACAGGCGAAACCCACCTGCGTCACCACGTGAGCCCGAACGGCTACTATCGTGGCCGCAAGGTCATCAAGACCAAGAACGACTGACAGATCGTTCGGCGTGACTTTGCGTCTCGTACGCGCACGTTGGTAGGTCAAGAACAAAAAAGCGGCAAAATCGTTGCCGCTTTTTTGTTGCGCGCTCGCAGCGCAAACCGTAGCGCAGGCTTCCATCGGGCCGATTTGCGCCGCCGGCTCAAGCTGAGTGCATGGCTAGATGCCATGCGCGGTGGCGAGGGCGGCGCCAGATCTCGCCTTGGAGCGCTCCGGGAGTGCCGTCGGGTTGCCACCGGCTGGTCAGGGTCATGCCTGCCCGGCTCGGGAGCCAGGATTTCAAGTCACGCCGACCAGCGCTTCTGCACCAGGAAACAATGACGATCAAACTAGCTATCGACTGCATGGGTGGCGATCACGGTGTCTCCGTGACCGTACCGGCGGCGATCAGTTTTCTCTCAAGCCATAGCGACGCCGAAGTGGTGCTGGTCGGCTTGCGGGACAGCATCGAGCCGCAGCTCAAGAAGCTGCACGCGCTCGACCATCCGCGCGTGCGCATTGTGACCGCGTCCGAAGTCATCACCATGGATGACCCCGTTGAAGTGGCGCTGCGCAGGAAGAAGGATTCCTCGATGCGCGTGGCGGTGACCCAGGTGAAGGAGGGGCTGGCTGGCGCATGCATCTCGGCAGGCAATACCGGCGCCCTGATGGCGGTGTCGCGCTATGTGCTGAAAACGCTCGAAGGCATCGAGCGGCCGGCTATCGCTACCACCATTCCCAATGAGCAGGGCTGGGGTACCACGGTGCTCGACCTCGGTGCCAATGCCGACTGCGAGCCCGAGCACCTGCTGCAGTTCGCGCGCATGGCAGAGGCCATGGTTGCCGTGGTGGATCACAAAGACCGCCCGAGCGTCGGCCTGCTTAACATTGGCGAAGAAGTGATCAAGGGCAATGATGTGGTCAAGCGCGCGGGTGAGCTGCTGCGCGCTTCGGAACTCAACTTCTACGGCAACGTGGAAGGCAACGACATTTTCAAGGGCACCACCGATATCGTGGTGTGCGATGGCTTCGTCGGCAACGTCGCGCTAAAGAGCAGCGAAGGGCTGGCCAAGATGATCGCCAACATGATCAAGGAAGAATTCACGCGTTCGTGGTTCACCAAGCTGCTGGCGGTCCTGGCTTTGCCGGTGCTCAAGCGATTGTCCCGGCGCCTGGACCCGGCGCGCTACAACGGCGCCTCCCTGCTCGGCCTGCGCGGGTTGGTCGTCAAAAGTCATGGTTCCGCCGATGCGCACGCTTTTGAGTGGGCTATCAAACGCGGGTATGATGCGGCCAGGAATGGTGTGATCGAACGCACCATTCAGGCCTTCGCCAACAAGTCAGGTAACAGCACTCCGGCTACCGGCCCGCAGTCAGGCGCCGAGGATTCCAGTCCAAGCCCGCACGCCGCCTGAGGTCTTGATGTAGATGCCGCGGGCGACGACCCGTGGCCAGACGATCGATCCGACATTACATGACAAGCTACGCAAAAATCATCGGGACCGGGAGCTATTTGCCTCCGCGGCGCGTCACTAACCAAGATATCGCGGCGCAACTGGCTGAGAAGGGCATCGAGACCAGCGACGAATGGATCTTTTCGCGCAGTGGCATCTCGGCCCGCCATTGGGCCGAGCCGGATGTCACCAGCAGCGACCTCGCCGTCAAGGCAGCGGAGCGCGCGCTGGAGGCTGCCGGCATCGATCGCCAGAGCATCGACCTGATCATCGTTGCCACTTCCACGCCCGATTTCGTCTTCCCCAGCACCGCCTGTCTCGTGCAGCAGAAGCTTGGCATCACCAACAACTGCGCGGCGTTCGACCTGCAAGCGGTGTGCTCCGGCTTTGTCTATGCGCTGGCCACCGCCGAGAAATTCATCCGCAGCGGTTCACACCGCAATGCGCTGGTGATTGGCTCGGAAGTGTTTTCCCGCATCCTGGATTTCAACGACCGCACCACCTGCGTGCTGTTCGGCGACGGTGCCGGCGCAGTCGTGCTGTCGGCCTCCGAGGAGCCCGGCATCCTGTCGTCGGCGATGCACTCCGATGGCAGCCACGTGGATATCCTGTGCGTGCCGGGCAACGTCTCGGGCGGCAATATCACCGGCAACCCCTTCCTGCACATGGATGGCCAGGCTGTGTTCAAGCTGGCGGTCACCGTGCTCGACAAGGTCGCGCGAGAAGCACTCGCGGGCGCGCAGTTCCCGGCGGAAAAGGTCGACTGGCTGATCCCGCACCAGGCCAATATACGCATCATGCAAAGTACGGCCAGGAAGCTTGGCCTGCCCGCCGAGCGCATGGTGGCTACGGTGCATGAGCACGGCAACACCTCGGCTGCCTCGATCCCGCTGGCGCTCGACGTGGCGGTGCGCGATGGCCGCATCGGCGCAGGGCATCACGTGCTGATGGAAGGCGTGGGCGGCGGCTTCACCTGGGGCGCGGTACTGCTGCGCATGTAATATTCGGGCCGGCGCGGCGGTGCCATGCCGCTGCGCCGACCCGGCGCTGTTCATCTTTACGATTCGATTGCGATGAAATTCTCCTTTGTATTCCCAGGGCAAGGCTCGCAGGCAGTTGGCATGCTCAACGCCTTTGCCGGCAATGCGGTAGTTCGTGCCACGCTGGATGAGGCATCCGCTGCGCTTGGGCAGGACCTGGGCCAACTGATCGCCGAAGGCCCGGCCGAGGACCTGAACCTCACCACCAACACGCAACCGGTGATGCTGACCGCCGCGGTGGCCATCTACCGCGCCTGGCTCGACGTCGGCGGTCCGGCGCCGGCCGTGGTGGCGGGGCACAGCCTGGGTGAATATTCCGCGCTGGTGGCAGCCGGAGTGATCCCCTTCGCTGATGCGGTGCCGCTGGTGCGCTTCCGCGCACAAGCCATGCAGGAAGCCGTGCCGGTTGGCGAGGGCGGCATGGCGGCCATCCTGGGGCTGTCCGACGATGACGTGCGCGTCGCTTGCGCTGAAGCGTCGGCGACCGGTGCCGGCGTGGTGGAGGCCGTGAACTTCAACGCTCCGTTGCAGGTGGTGATCGCTGGCAACAAGGGTGCCGTGGAGAAGGCCTGCGAAATGGCCAAGGCACGCGGCGCCAAGCGCGCGCTGCCGCTGCCGGTGTCGGCACCGTTCCACTCGTCGCTGCTCAAGCCCGCATCGGACCGCCTGCGCGAGCGCATGGCCGGCATGGTGTTTTCCGCACCGTCGATTCCGCTGGTGAACAACGTCGATGTGGCCATCGTCAATGACCCGCAAGCCATCAAGGACGCGCTGGTCCGCCAGGCCGCAGCCCCGGTGCGCTGGGTCGAGTGCGTGCAGAAGATCGCTGCTGAAGGCGTGACTCATGTGATTGAGTGCGGCCCCGGCAAGGTGCTGGCCGGCATGACCAAGCGCATCGACGGCAGCCTGGTGGGCGGAGCGATCTTCGATCCGGCCTCGCTGCAGGACACGCTGGCGCTGCTGAAGTAAACAAGGACCAACGCAATGACAAAATTTCTGGAAAACCAGGTCGCGCTGGTAACCGGCGCATCGCGCGGCATTGGCCGCGCCATCGCACTGGAACTGGCTGCCCAGGGCGCCACGGTGGTGGGTACCGCCACCAGCGAGGCGGGTGCAGCAGCCATCAGCGAATACCTGGCGGCAGCTGGCGGCAAGGGCCGCGGCGCCGTGCTCAACGTCAATGATGCGGCGGCGTCGGAAGCGCTGATCGATGAACTGGTCAAGGCGCATGGCAGCCTGGGCGTGCTGGTGAACAATGCCGGCATTACCCAGGACCAGCTCGCCATGCGCATGAAGGACGAAGACTGGAGCGCGGTGATCGAGACCAATATGACGGCGGTGTTCCGCCTGTCGCGCGCCGTGCTGCGCCCGATGATGAAGGCCCGCGGTGGCCGTATCATCAACATCACCTCGGTGGTCGGCTCGACCGGCAACCCGGGCCAGATGAACTACGCGGCGGCCAAGGCCGGCGTGGAAGGCATGAGCCGGGCGCTTGCGCGCGAGATCGGCAGCCGCAACATCACCGTCAATTGCGTGGCGCCGGGCTTTATCAATACCGACATGACCAAGGTTCTGTCGGAAGAGCAGCATGCGGCACTGAAGACGCAGATCCCGTTGGGCCGGCTCGGCCAGCCGGAAGACATCGCACATGCGGTGGCCTTCCTGGCAGGTCCGCAGGCGGCCTACATCACTGGTACAACGCTCCATGTGAATGGTGGCATGTACATGAATTGATCACCTTGTGCAGCGGCCGGGTTCGAGGGAGAAGCCGGCAGAAGCTGTGTGAAGTGGTTATTTTTAAAACTGATCGGGCGCAGTTCTTGCAATAGATGGCGGGGGGCATTTTTATGGCCCAAACCTGCTAAAATGCGCCCACTTTTTGTCGAACTTCCCTGGAGGGTTACATGGACAATATCGAACAACGCGTCAAGAAAATCGTGGCAGAGCAACTCGGCGTGGCCGAGGCAGACATCAAGACCGAATCGTCGTTTGTGAACGACCTGGGCGCTGACTCGCTCGACACGGTTGAGCTGGTGATGGCGTTGGAAGATGAATTCGGCATGGAAATTCCTGATGAGGAAGCCGAGAAGATCACGACCGTGCAACAGGCAATCGATTACGCCACTGCACACGTCAAGGCTTAAGCCTGTCGTATCTGAATTCCGAGCCACAGAAGGCAGGCGCGTGGGCCTATGGGTCCGCCGCGTTGTTTTCTGTGGCTTTCGTCTGTTCGAAGAAGCACAATTGGATGCGTTGCGCCGGTGTCGGTGCAGCCAGTTGCTGGCCGTTGGCCGGCATCGATTCCCAATCCGGTTTTGCTTCACGTACCCGTAGGAAATCATAGTGAGCCGTCGTCGCGTCGTCGTCACTGGGCTTGGCCTTGTGTCTCCGGTCGGAAACACGGTTGCCGAAGGCTGGGCCAACCTGGTTGCCGGCAAGTCTGGCATTGCCACCGTCACCAAATTCGATCATTCCGCGCTTGCCGTGCACTTCGCTGGCGAGGTCAAGGGGTTCAACGCCGAGGACTACATCCCGGCCAAGGAAGCCCGCCATATGGATACCTTTATCCACTATGGCATCGCAGCGGGTTCGCAGGCGCTGAAGGATAGCGGCTACGAAGTGACCGAAGCCAATGCCGATCGCATTGGCGTGCTGGTCGGATCGGGCATCGGCGGTCTGCCGATGATCGAGGATACCCATGCGGAGCTGACCAATCGCGGTCCGCGCCGGATCTCCCCGTTCTTCGTGCCTGGCTCGATCATCAACATGATCTCGGGCCACCTGTCCATCATCCATGGACTCAAGGGCCCCAACCTGGCCGCGGTCACGGCTTGCACTACCGGTCTGCACAGCATTGGCCTCGCGGCCCGCCTGATTCAGGCTGGGGACGCAGACGTGATGCTGGCCGGTGGCGCTGAATCTACCGTCTCGCCGCTGGGCATCGGCGGTTTCGCCGCAGCGCGTGCGCTGTCGACCCGTAACGATGACCCCGCAGCCGCCTCCCGCCCCTGGGACAAGGATCGCGATGGCTTCGTGCTGGGCGAGGGCGCCGGTGTGGTCATGCTCGAGGAATACGAGTCGGCCAAGGCGCGTGGTGCCAGGATCTATGCGGAGCTGATCGGCTTCGGCATGAGCGGCGATGCTTACCACATGACCGCGCCCAATATGGACGGCCCCCGCCGCTGCATGGTCAACGCCCTCAGGGATGCTGGCATCAATGCGGATGAAGTCGGCTACCTGAATGCGCACGGCACCTCGACGCCGCTTGGTGACAAGAACGAGACCGAGGCGATCAAGCTGGCCTTTGGCGATCACGCCTACAAGCTGGCCGTCAACTCCACCAAGTCGATGACTGGCCACTTGCTGGGTGGCGCGGGCGGGCTTGAGTCGGTCTTCACCGTGCTGGCGCTGCACCACCAGGTGTCGCCGCCGACCATCAACATCTTCAACCAGGATCCCGAGTGCGACCTGGATTACGTGGCCAATACGGCACGTGACCTGAAGATCGACGTGGCGGTGAAAAACAACTTCGGCTTCGGCGGCACCAACGGCACGCTTGTCTTCCGTCGCGCCTGAACCCGGCGGCCGCCGGGTGGCTTCCCCTTTGCGTCTCAGGGCCCATCCCTTGCGGTGGGCCTTGGTGCTGTTCCTGGCCTGCGAGCTGGCAACGTTCGCGTTGCTAGCCCGGCAAGGCGTGCAGGAACTGGGGCGCTCGGCGCAAGGCTGGGATTTAACGCAGTGGCTGTTGGTGGCTGGCCTGGCCGGGTTGTGCGGCTGGCTGGCCTGGCATTGGCCCAAGCTCTGGCGCGGCGCTGCCTGTACCTACGGAGGCCTTGCGCCAGGGCGGGACCGTACCGGCCGGCCTGGCATCCTGGTCAATATGCCGGACGGCAGCCGCGTGATAGCGAGGGTGGAATCCAGCTGGGAACTAGGCGAGCTGGCGCTCGTGCTGGCCCTGGAACCGGTAGCCGGACAGCCGCCACGTGTGCTGGTGGTCAATCGCGCATTTGCCGGTGCCAGCGCTTTGCGCGCCCTGAGGCGCACTATTCGGGTTGCGCGCCGCGAAGACCCGGCGGCCAGCGAGGCCGGCTGATGCGCGGCCATTTCAACCATTCTTCACAATATGCGTTGCAACGCACTGACCGTGCGGCCCGCAACGTAGGTAAAATACAACGTTTGTCGTGAAGACGATACCAAGAGATACACTGCAGGTGAAATATTCGTGAGCGAACGCGAAGCCGATCAGCTCCTCGTTGAACGCGTCCAGCAGGGCGATAAGCGGGCCTTTGAATTGTTGGTGGTGAAATACCACCGCAAGATCATCAGGCTCATTTCGCGTTTGGTGCGGGATTCCGCGGAAGTGGAGGATGTGGCACAAGACGCCTTTATCAAGGCGTATCGTGCATTGCCGCAATTTCGCGGCGAGTCGGCGTTCTACACCTGGTTGTACCGGATCGCGGTGAACACGGCGAAGAACTACCTGGCGACCCAGGGACGCCGTCCGGAAGCCTCCAGTGATATCGATGCCGAAGAGGCTGAAACTTTTGCGGACGGTGAGCAACTAAGAGATATCAATACGCCGGAGTCGATGCTTCATACCCGCCAGGTGGCCGAGACGGTCAACCGCGCGATGGAAGCACTGCCCGAGGAATTGCGCACCGCCATCACCCTTCGCGAGATCGAGGGCCTCAGTTATGAGGAGATCGCGGAAGCCATGGGTTGCCCGATCGGCACAGTCCGGTCGCGCATCTTCCGGGCGCGCGAGGCGATTGCCGATAAATTGCGCCCGCTCCTGGGAACAGCAGAGGGCAAGCGGTGGTAGTAGGTGGCGATATCGAGTGGTAAGCAGTAAATAAATGTCGTGCGGCCAGCGTTGCAGCCTATTCCTGCATCGAAAAACGACAAAGCAGTAGACGGGATTGTCGGTTGTTCAATGGTTTTTCTAGGGGTGGGAAATGGGTCAGGCTCATAAGCAGTCGGTTCATGAAGTGGAAGCAGCGGAGCAAATCTCCGTGCTGATGGATGGCGAGCTGGCGCCGCACGAAGTAAACGCAGTGCTGGACCTTGCGAAAAGTGAGGCAGGCATGGCGAGTTGGGCCTCTTATCAATTGATTGGCGATGCCCTGCGTTCGGAAGAACTGACGCATGCCGGCTCGACCGATGACTTTCTTTCCCGGTTTTCCGCTCGTCTGGACAGTGAGCCGCATGTGCTGGTGCCCGCCGTCGCCAAGGCGTCGTCGGCTCATCGCCTGCTGTTCAAGCCGTCGTGGGTGCGGCGCGTCATGCCGAGCACCGCGATTGCCGCTGCAGTGGCCGCCGTCAGCTGGGTGGTCGTGCCGCAGATGCGCGGCGCCGCCGATCTCGGCACGCCGGATGCGGTAGTGGCGCGTGTCGAACAACCTGCAGCGCCCAAGGCTGGCGGCATCGTGACTGTCTCCGCCGATAACGCGCAGATGATCCGCGATCCCCGTCTGGATGAATATCTTCGCGCTCACCGCGTCTCGGTTGCCACCGATGCGGTAGTGCCGACCATGCGCCAGGTGGCTAACAGCGCAAACTTCTCTCAGGACAATTCGCAGGAATAATGCCGGACATGCATAAAGGATGGTCGCCCGCCAACGTAGCGGGCGCACACAGAATCAGGGCCCTTCGCAGGTCCTTTTTTCTGGCCTTGTGTCTGACTGCGGCTGCGGCAACTGCGCAGCCGCCGGACAATACGCTGGCCCGTCGCGACGCAACGGCCTGGCTCAACAAGATCCATCGCGCGGCCCAGCGCGAGAACTATGTCGGCACGCTGATTTATCAGCGTGGCAGCGTGATGCATGCATCGCGTATCCAGCACTACAGCGATCTCGTCAACAACGAGTATGAACGGCTTGAAACCCTTGACGGCAAGCCGCGCGAGGTGCTGCGCCAGAACGACATCGTCCACAGCCTGATTCCCGAGGCCAAGCTGGTGGTGGTGGAGAAGCAGGAGGCCAAGGATCGTTTCCCGGCGCTGCTGGCCACCAACAAGAGCGATGTGCTCGATATCTACGATATGCGCAAGCTTCCGGGCGAGCGCGTGGCTGGCGTCGAGTGCGAGGTCTTTTCACTCGAGCCGCATGACGCAGCGCGCTACGCCGTGCGGCTTTGGGCGGAGAAGAATTCCGGCTTGCTGATGCGTGCACAGACCCTGGGCGAGGGCGGCAAAGTGCTGGAACAGGTTGCTTTCTCGCAAGTCGATATCGGCGTGCCATCGGAAAAGCAGCGCATTCTCACGGCCATCAAGAACTCCGGCTCCTGGACTCACTATGAGGTGACCAATCATCCGGCCAATATTGCCGATGAAGGCTGGAGCATCGCGGTTCCGGTCAAGGGGTTCCTGAAGATCCGCGAAGTTCGCCGCCCGCTGGGAGAACTGCGCGCGCCGCAGGCCAACCCGCGCGGCAATGTCTTTGAAGTGCTCCAGGTCGTCTACAGCGATGGCTTGACCGGCCTGTCGGTGTTTATCGAGCCGGTTTCCGAGCAGCGCGTGCGCCGCGAAGGCGTTGCCTCGCTGGGTGCCACGCAGGTCGTGGTACGCCGCGTAGCCGATTTCTGGATCACCGTGGTGGGCGAAGTCCCGCCGGCCACAGTGAGGCAGTTTGCCTCGGCGGTAGAATACAAACCACCGAAGGCCCACTAGGCCGGATCGCGGCGTTGCCGCAGGCGTGAACACCGCCTGTGGGCCGCCGCCGATCGGCAACCCTGCTGCCTGTGCTTTCTTCCTCTTTTCGCTGATTTCCCGGGAGTCGACGATGTCACCAAGATCTCCAGCCTTGGCTCGGACCGTGCTCATGGCTGCCATTCTCGCCTTTGCGCCCTTTGTCGCGGAGCTGAGTCACGCGCAGGCCGCCGCGCCGTCCTATAACCTGCCCGACTTCACCGATCTGGTGGAAAAGGCCGGTCCGGCTGTCGTGAACATCCGTACTACCGAGCGCGTGCGCGCGCGCGGCACGCCGGGTGGGACGGAAGATGACGAAATGGCAGAGTTCTTCCGCCGTTTCTTTGGCGTGCCCATGCCAGGTGCACCTACGCCGCCGGGTGCCCCGCGCCGTGGCCAGCCGCCGCAAGGCGAGGAGCAGAGTCGTGGCGTGGGATCGGGTTTTGTCATCAGCCAGGATGGTTATGTGATGACCAATGCCCACGTGGTTGCCGATGCAGAAACCATCTACGTCACGCTGCCCGACAAGCGTGAATTCAAGGCCAAGCTGATCGGCTCGGACAAGCGCACCGATGTCGCCTTGCTCAAGGTCGACGCGACCGGTCTGCCAAAGCTGACGCTCGGCGATTCGGACAAGGTTCGCGCTGGCGAATGGGTGCTGGCCATTGGTTCCCCCTTTGGTCTCGATAACACGGTGACTGCCGGCATTGTCTCCGCCAAGGGGCGCGATACCGGCGACTACCTGCCGTTCATCCAGACCGATGTGGCGGTCAACCCCGGCAATTCTGGCGGTCCGCTGATCAACCTGCGTGGCGAGGTGATCGGCATCAACTCGCAGATCTACAGCCGCAGCGGCGGCTATATGGGTATCTCCTTCGCCATCCCGATCGACGAAGCCATGCGGGTCACCGAGCAGCTCAAGGCGACCGGCAAGGTCACGCGCGGACGCATCGCGGTGGCAATCGGGGATGTGACCAAGGAAGTTGCCGATTCGCTCGGCCTGGGCCGTGCCCGGGGCGCGCTGGTCGGCAGCGTCGAGCCCGGCGGCCCCGCCGAGAAGGCGGGGATCGAGGCCGGTGACATCATCCTCAAGTTTAACGGCCGCGACATCGAGAAGGCGTCGGATCTGCCGCGCATGGTTGGCGACATCAAGCCGGGCACGCGTGTTCCGCTGCAGCTCTGGCGCAAGGGCGCGACGCGCGAGGTGTCCATCACCGTGGCCGAGCTGGATGCGGATGCGAAGGTGAAAACCCGTGGCAATGGCTCGCGCGACGATAGCACTCCGCCGGCGGCCAAGCCCAATGCGCTTGGCTTGATCGTCAACGAGATTCCCGATGCAAAGCTCAAGGAGCTCAAGATCAAGTCGGGGGTTGAGGTCGAGCAGGCGGATGGTCCGGCGATGCGCGCCGGCATTCGCCAGGGCGACATCATCCTGCGGCTGGGCGACAGCGATGTGACCAGCCCTAAGCAGTTCAACGAACTGGTCAAGGGACTCGACAAAGCCAAGATCGCAGCGGTGTTCGTGCGCCGCGGGGATGCCACCCAGGTGCTGACTCTGAGGCCGGGCACGATGTCCTCGCGCTGACCTGCGCCGCCGTCATGGCCCATCTCACACTGTATGGCAGGACCTACTGCCATCTGTGCGAGGACATGAAAATCGCGCTGGAGCCACTCCGGCGCGATTTTTCCTTTGTCTTGCACGAGGTGGACGTGGATGCCGATCCGGCGGCCATAGCCCGTTTCGACGAGCTGGTGCCCGTGCTGATGGCCGGTTCCCCGGCCGGCCCGGACGTGGAGCTGTGCCATTACTTTCTCGACGAAAAGCGGGTGCGAGCGTGGTTGGCCGCACATGTAGGGCCGCGAGCCGGCTAACGGGTGGGAAATGGGACGTTAGATGGCACATAAGTGCGCCTGGCGAATCCTGGTTTGGCTGCGGGGCCAGCGCCGTGGTCCATTTCGCAATACGGAAGTCCTTGAAAATACGGTAAAATCGCACTTTGGCGCAAAGTCTGCGTCACCAACCTGCGGCCGGGATCGGCGTGCGCCCCGCAGGGCGCCAGTTCCAGGCCGTTCATAATTGCTGCGCCGCCCGGCGTGCCCACGCGGGCACATCGTGACCTGAAACGGCGCACCCCTGAGCATCAGATGGACCATATCCGCAATTTCTCGATCATCGCCCACATCGACCACGGTAAATCGACCCTGGCCGACCGCATCATCCAACTCTGCGGAGGCCTGTCCGATCGCGAGATGGAAGCGCAGGTGCTTGACTCGATGGATATCGAGAAGGAGCGCGGCATCACCATCAAGGCGCAGACCGCCGCGCTGAGCTACAAGGCGCGTGACGGCAAGATCTACAACCTCAACCTCATCGACACCCCGGGACACGTCGACTTCAGCTATGAAGTGAGCCGCTCGTTGTCCGCCTGCGAAGGCGCGCTGCTGGTGGTCGATGCATCGCAGGGCGTGGAAGCGCAGACCGTCGCCAACTGCTATACCGCGATCGAACTCGGCGTGGAAGTGGTGCCGGTATTGAACAAGATCGACCTGCCGTCGGCCGATCCCGAAAACGCGATCCGCGAGATCGAGGAAGTGATCGGCATCGACGCGCATGACGCCACACCTTGCTCGGCCAAGACCGGCCTCGGCGTGCAGGACGTCATCGAGGCGATGATCGCCCGCGTGCCGCCGCCCAAGGGCGACCCCGCGGCCCCGCTGCAGGCCCTGATCATCGATTCGTGGTTCGATAACTACGTGGGTGTGGTGATGCTGGTGCGCGTGGTCAACGGCACCCTCAAGCCCAAGGACAAGGTCCTGCTGATGGCCACGGGCTCGCAGCACCTGGTCGAGCAGGTCGGCGTATTCTCGCCAAAGTCGCTGCCGCGCGAATCGCTGCAGGCAGGGCAGGTGGGCTTCGTGATCGCCGGCATCAAGGAATTGAAGGCCGCCAAGGTGGGTGACACCATCACCACCATGGCGCGCAAGGCGGCCGAGCCGCTGCCTGGTTTCAAGGAAGTCAAGCCGCAGGTGTTCGCCGGCCTGTACCCGGTGGAAGCCAACCAGTACGAAGCGCTGCGCGAATCGCTGGAAAAGCTCAAGCTCAACGATGCATCGCTGCAGTACGAGCCCGAGGTGTCGCAGGCGCTTGGCTTCGGCTTCCGCTGCGGCTTCCTGGGCCTGCTGCACATGGAGATCGTGCAGGAGCGCCTGGAGCGCGAATTCGACATGGACCTCATCACCACCGCACCGACGGTGGTGTATGAGGTCGACATGCGCGACAAGACCAAGCTGATCGTCGAGAACCCGGCCAAGATGCCGGACCCGAGCCGCATCGAGAACATCCTCGAGCCCATTGTCACGGTCAACCTGTACATGCCGCAGGCCTACGTCGGCTCGGTGATCACGCTGTGCACGCAGAAGCGCGGCACGCAGATCAACATGAGCTATCACGGCAAGCAGGTGCAGCTTACGTATGAGATTCCGATGGCGGAAATCGTCATGGACTTCTTCGACCGGCTGAAGTCCGTGTCGCGCGGCTACGCCTCGATGGACTACGAGTTCAAGGAGTATCGCGCCGCCGACGTGGTCAAGGTGGATATCCTGATCAACGGCGACAAGGTCGATGCCTTGTCCGTGATCGTGCACCGCTCCAACTCGCAGTACCGTGGCCGCGAAGTCGTGTCCAAGATGCGCGAGATCATCCCGCGCCAGATGTACGACGTAGCTATCCAGGCCACCATCGGCGTCAACATCATCGCGCGCGAGAACGTTAAGGCGCTGCGCAAGAACGTGCTTGCCAAGTGCTACGGCGGCGATATCTCGCGCAAGAAGAAGCTGCTGGAGAAGCAGAAGGCAGGCAAGAAGCGCATGAAGCAGGTGGGTTCGGTCGAGATTCCCCAGGAGGCCTTCCTCGCGATTCTGCAGGTGGGCGACAAGTAAGCCGGCTGGGCCGCGCCGGCACTGCCGGCAGGCTCCTGGCAGTGGTTGACGCGGACCCTATCAAAACAACACGACGATCTAGCCGACATGAATTTTGCACTGATCCTTTTTGTGCTTGTGGTTATTACGGGCATTGCCTGGGTGGCCGACAAACTGGTGTTCGAGAAGCAGCGGCGGCTTTCCGCCCAGTCCGCGCTGGCCGAGTTCGATGCGCGCAAAGCTGATCTCCAGGGACGCTACGGCGTTGGCGAGATCGACACGTCGCGTAGCCGCCTCGCCGAGGAAAAGCTGCGCCAGCCTTGGTGGCTGGAGTATTCGGCAAGCTTCTTCCCGGTGATCCTGGCCGTGTTCGTGCTGCGCTCTTTCGTGGTCGAGCCGTTCAAGATCCCGTCCGGTTCGATGATCCCGACGCTGCTGATCGGCGACTTTATCCTGGTCAACAAGTACGACTACGGCATCAGGCTGCCGGTGGTGAACAAGAAGATCCTCTCGGTCGGCGACCCGAAGCGCGGCGACGTGATGGTGTTCCGCTACCCGAAGGATCAGTCCCTCGACTACATCAAGCGTGTGATCGGCGTGCCGGGCGATGTGGTGAGCTACCAGAACAAGCGCCTGACCATCAACGGCAAGGCCGCCGATTACAGCCCGCTGCCCGATTACCTGGATGAAGAACGGCTTTCGTATTCGAAGCACTTCCGCGAGAAGCTGCCCGACGGCCCGGAGCACGGTATCCTCAACGACGCCGACCGGCCGCCGTTTGTCTCCGGCGCGGACCCCGATTTTCCGTTCCGCGAAAACTGCACTTACAATCAGCAAGGGCTGACCTGCAAGGTGCCGCAAGGTCACTATTTTGTGATGGGCGATAACCGCGACAACAGCCTGGATTCACGTTATTGGGGCTTCGTGCCCGATCAGAATATTGTCGGCCGGGCATTCCTGATCTGGATGAACCTCGGCAATATCGGACGCGTGGGGGCGTTCAAGTAAGCCTTCCGCGGCGCGAATAAATCACTCCAATCAAGCGAGGGAAAGCGCAACATGGGTCAACAGGGTCAGAGTGGTCAGAAGGGTCAGGCTGGTCAACCGGCACTGGCAGAACAGGCAGAACAAGCCGAGCAGTCGGATCAATCGCGTCGGGAGGTTGGTTCAAAGAGGGGGAGGGCGCGTCTGACAGGGCGGTATAAGGTGCGCGGATTCTCCCTTGGCAGCTTGCTGATCGTCATCTTGATCGTCGGAGGCATCGTGATCCCGGCGGTCAGGGCGATCCCAAGCTTGCTGGAGTATTTTTCGATCAAGCGCGCCATCAGTTATGCCAAGCAACAGGCATCCAACAAGCGCGAAGTGGCCGATTATTTCGCCAAGCAGGCACAGATTGACCGTATCACCGCTGTGCGCAGCGACGATCTGGACATTCACGAGGACGACAATGGCACGATCCGCTCGGTGGGTTTTTCCTACCGTAACGAGGTGCCGTTATACGGGCCTCTGAGCCTTATGATTACCTATTCGGGAACGCAGTACTGACATGAACCTCGATGCCTTGCAGCAACGCCTCGGCTACCGCTTCAGCAAGCCAGAATTGCTGCAGCAGGCGCTGACGCACCGCAGCCACAGTGCCTTGCACAACGAGCGCCTGGAATTCCTGGGCGATTCGGTGCTGAACTGCGCCGTGGCCGATATGCTGTACGGCATGTTCAGCAAGCTCGACGAAGGCGATCTCTCCCGCGTGCGCGCCAACCTGGTCAAGCAGCAGGCGCTGTATGAAATTGCCCAGATGCTGCAGTTGTCCGAGGCGCTGCGCCTGGGTGAGGGCGAATTGAAGAGCGGCGGTTTCCGCCGCCCTTCGATTCTTGCCGATGCGCTGGAAGCCATCGTCGGCGCCGTATTCCTCGATGCCGGCTTCGAAGGCGCGCGCACGCTGATCCGCAAGCTCTACATCCCCATCCTCGAGCAGGTGGATCCGCGCACGCTGGGCAAGGATGCCAAGACGCTGTTGCAGGAGTATCTGCAAGGCCACAAGATAGCCCTGCCGCAATATAACGTGATCGCCACCCATGGCGCCGCGCATAATCAGCAGTTTGAAGTCGAGTGCACCGTGCCTAAACTGGAAGTGCGGGTGTTCGGTACCGGCGCGTCGCGCCGTGCCGCCGAGCAAGCCGCCGCCAAGCTGGCGCTCGACGAGGTGCAAAAGCTCGTGCCCCAGTTGCTCAAGCGCAGCCGGGCCGAGCGTACCGGCAAGACGCGCAAGCAGCCGGTGCCGCCCGATCCCCAGTTGTCTCTCAGGTTGAAGGAATGACCGAATCTACCAATCCGCAGCAAGACGCCGCGGGTACCCCAAGCGCAGCCTTTCGTTGCGGCACCGTGGCTATTGTCGGGCGTCCCAACGTCGGCAAGTCCACGCTGATGAACGCGCTGGTTGGCCAGAAGGTCAGCATCACCTCCCGCAAGGCGCAGACCACGCGCCACCGCATCGTTGGCATCCAGACCACCGAGGACGCCCAGTTCGTCTTCGTCGATACGCCGGGTTTCCAGACCCGCCATGCCAGCGCGCTGAACCGCTCGCTGAACCGCGCCGTTACCTCGACCCTGTCGTCGGTGGACCTGGTGCTGTTTGTGGTCGAGGCCGGCTACTACGGCGCCGACGACGAGAAGGTGCTGTCGCTGCTGCCCAAGAAAGTGCCGGTGCTGCTGGTCACCAACAAGCTGGATCGCCTTGGCGCGGACCGGGCTGAGGTGATGATGCCCTTCCTGGAAAAGATGGGGCACCAGTTCCAGTTCGCGGAAGTGGTGCCGATGTCGGCCAAGACGCACGATCACATCGAACGCCTGCTCGCCATCATCCGGCCTTACCTGCCGGAAGGCGAGCCGATGTACGACGCCGACTCCATGACCGATCGCAGCGAGCGCTTCATGGCCTCGGAGATCATCCGCGAGAAGGTGTTCCGCTGGACCGGTGACGAGTTGCCCTACACCAGCACGGTCATCATCGAGAAATTCGAGACCGAAGGCCGGCTGCGGCGCATCTTTGCCACCATCCTGGTCGAGCGCGACGGGCACAAGGCCATGATCATCGGCAACAAGGGTGCCAAGCTCAAGACCATTTCCACGGAGGCCCGCATCGACATGGAGAAGCTGTTCGACGGCAAGGTCTACCTGGAGATGTTCATCAAGGTCAAGAGCGGCTGGGCCGACAACGAAGCTGGATTGCGCGCCTACGGCTATGAGTGATAGAGCGGGCGGGCCTGCCCTGAAGGCCCGCCGCATTGACCCGGTGGTGGAAGAAGCCGCCGAACTGCTGGGCAGCCATGCTGTGCCTGGCATGGCAGTGGCGGAGCAACGCGCGATGATGGATCGCGCGTTGCGCATTGTGCCGGCGCGTACCGAGCTGCGCGTCGCCAACCAGCCCGGCTTCGTGCTGCATGCCTGGCCTTACCGCGAAACCAGCCTGATCCTCGACGTGTTCACGCGTGACCACGGGCGCGTCGCCATGGTGGCCAAGGGCGCCAAGCGGCCGCATTCGGCGCTGCGCCCGGTACTCCAGCATTTCCAGCCGATCTCGCTGTCATGGAGCGGCCGCGGCGAGGTCAAGACGCTGACGCGCGCGGAGTGGGTTGGCGGCATGCTGCCGCTGGCAAGCGACGCCTTGCTCTCGGGTTTTTATCTCAACGAATTGCTGTTGCGCTTTTGCGCCCGCGAAGACGCCCACGTTACCCTGTTTCGCCAGTACATGGCCACGCTGACCCAGCTCTCGCACGGCGAGCCGGCCGGACTGGTGCTGCGCGGATTCGAGCGTGTGCTGCTGCAGGAAACCGGCTTTGCGGTGGCTTTCGATGAGTGCGCCAATTCCGGCGAGACGGTCGAGCCGGAGCTGGACTACGTCTACCAGCCCGAACGGGGCGTGCGTCGCGCGCAGGCCAGCGATCCATCATCCTGGCCGGTGGTTTCCGGCCAGACGCTGCTCGACATGTCGCAGGACGACTATAGCCGTACGCAAACTGTCACGCAAAGTCGTGCCCTGATGCGCTTCCTGCTGCATTATTATTTGCAAGGCGCGCCGCTGAAGACGCGCCAGATTTTGATCGACCTGCACTATCTCTGATTTGTTTCCGAGCCTTTAGAGCCCACCCGCATGATCTTCCACGCGCATCCCGGCGTCATCGACCTTGGCGTCAATATCGACCACGTGGCCACGCTGCGCAATGCGCGCGGCACGGTCTATCCCGATCCGATCCAGGCAGCGCTGCAGGCCGAGCAGGCCGGCGCCGACCTGATCACGCTGCACCTGCGCGAAGACCGCCGCCATATCCGCGACGCTGACGTGCACGCGCTGCGCTCGCTGCTGGCCACGCGCATGAACCTGGAGTGCGCGATCACCCAGGAAATGCTCGACATCGCCTGCGGGATCCGTCCGCAGGATGTCTGCCTGGTGCCCGAGCGGCGCGAGGAAGTCACCACCGAAGGCGGCCTGGACGTAGCCGGGCGCTTCGAGCAGGTCAAGGCCGCCTGCCGCCAACTGGCCGACGCGGGCATTCGCGTCTCGCTGTTCATCGATGCGCAGGTCGAGCAGATCGAAGCCGCTGCCGCTTGCGGCGCGCCGGTGGTGGAACTGCACACCGGGCGCTACGCCGATGCGCATTCGGCCGAGGAGCAGGCTACCGAGCTGCGCCGCGTCGCCGAAGGCGTCGATGCCGGCGTGCGGCTTGGCCTGGTGGTCAACGCCGGCCACGGCCTGCACTACACCAATGTGCAGCCGGTGGCCGCGTTGCATGGCATCAAGGAACTGAATATCGGCCACGCCATCGTCGCGCACGCGGTCTTTGTCGGCTGGCAGAATGCCGTGCGCGAGATGAAGGCCATCATGGTCGCCGCGCGGCTGGGCACCACCTATCCGCGCCCGGACGCCGCAGCGTGATCTACGGCATCGGCACCGACATCATCCAGATCGATCGCGTGCAGGGCGTGATGGAGCGCACGCGCGGCCGGTTTGCCGAGAAGGTGCTCGGTCCGCAGGAACTCCAGAAGTACCACGCCCGCAAGGCGCGCTCGGAAAAACGCGGGCTCGCTTTCCTGGCCACGCGTTTCGCCGCCAAGGAGGCCTTCTCCAAGGCGATTGGCCTGGGCATGCGCTGGCCGATGACCTGGCGCGCGATGGAACTGCTGAACCTGCCTTCCGGCGAGCCGTATCCGCATTGCCACGGCGAGCTCGACGCCTGGCTGCGGGAGCGCGGCCTCGTGGTGCGGGTCAGTGTCAGCGACGAACACGATTATGCGGTCGCTTTTGCGATTGCCGAGCCGGGCGGCGCTGGCGTCAGCCTGCCGCTTGCCTCCCAGCCTAGTGAAGAATTCAAATGATCAAGAAGATTTCCGGTAAACGGCCGGGTCCGGTTGTACTCGATGTCAAAGGCAAGCAACTCGATGCGGACGATGTCCGCCGCATCTCTCACCCGCTGACCGGCGGCGTGATCCTGTTCGCGCGCAACTTCGAGTCGCGCGCGCAACTGCAGGCACTGACGCATGAGATCCGCACCGTGCGCGACGATGTGCTGATCTGCATCGATCACGAGGGTGGCCGTGTGCAGCGCGCCAAGACCGATGGCTTCACGCACCTGCCGGCTATGGCCCGGCTTGGCGCGTTGTGGGACCAGGATGTGCTGGCGGCAACCAAGGCGGCCGTGGCCTGCGGCTACGTGCTGGCGGCCGAATTGCGCGCCTGCGATATCGACCTGAGCTTCACTCCCGTGCTCGACCTGGACTACGGGCTCAGCGCCGTGATCGGCGACCGCGCCTTCCATGCTGACCCGCGTGTGGTGACCATGCTCGCCAACCACCTGACCCACGGCCTGCTGCTTGCCGGCATGGCCAATTGCGGCAAGCACTTCCCGGGCCACGGCTTTGTGGCCGCGGATTCGCATGTGGCCGTACCGGTGGACGAGCGCGGCCTTGACGAGATCCTCTCGCAGGATGCGCGCCCTTACGAGTGGATGGGGATGACGCTGTCGTCGGTGATGCCGGCGCACGTGATCTACCCCAAGGTCGACCCGCACCCGGCCGGCTTCTCGCGCTACTGGCTGCAGGACGTGCTGCGTACCCAGTTGGGCTTCGAAGGCGTGATCTTCAGCGATGACCTGAGCATGGAAGGGGCCAGCGTGGCAGGCACGGTGACCGAGGCCGCGCGTGCTGCCTTGGGCGCCGGATGCGACATGGTGCTGATCTGCAACCATCCGGAGCGGGCCGACCAGCTGCTGGATGAGCTCGATGTGCGTATCGGCAAGACCTCGCAACGCCGTATCCGCCGCCTGTTTGGCCGCCGCAAGCCGCTGGACTGGAACAAGCTGATGCAAGAGGCGGAGTACGCCGCCGCCATGGGCGTGCTCAAGCGCCACAGCTTGATTGCCTGACGCTGCATGCGCCGAAGGCCGGCAAGTGGCAGGGAATAGAAAAGGGCAGCCGAAGCTGCCCTTTTTCCATTGCGCCACCCGCGCTGCGGATGACGGCGAATCAGCTGCGCTTAGTTTGCGCGGCTGCGGTATTCGCCGGTACGGGTGTCGATTTCGATCTTGTCGCCGATGCTGCAGAACAGCGGCACTTGCAGCTCGAAGCCGGTGTTGATCTTGGCGCCCTTGAGCACCTTGCCCGACGAGGTATCGCCCTTGACGGCCGGCTCGGTGTAGGTGATCTCGCGGACCAGCGTGGTCGGCATATCCACCGAGATGGCCTTGTCGTTGTAGAACACCACTTCGACGGTCATGCCGTCTTCGAGGTAGTTCAGCGAGTCACCCATGCTGTCCTGCTCGACTTCGTACTGGTTGAAGTCGGTATCCATGAACACGTACATCGGGTCGGCGAAGTACGAGTAGGTGCATTCGCGGCGTTCCAGCATCACGACTTCAAACTTGTCGTCAGCCTTGAAGACGGATTCACCCGGGGCTTCCGTCAGCAGGTTCTTGTACTTCATCTTGACCACGGCGGAGTTGCGGCCCGACTTGTTGTACTCAGCCTTCTGCACGACCATCGGGTCGGTACCGATCATGAATACGTTGCCGACGCGGAGTTCTTGTGCGGTTTTCATCTGAACTATTTCCTGAAAAAGAATGTCTCGGAATTCGGTATGGCGAAGGCGCTCTGCCGACACACTGCGCGCAAGCTTGCGCGGGGCGTTTCCGTCTTCCGGCCTGGTCACCATCAAAATAACCCATTATTTTACCCGATTTTCGCAGAAGGCCACGAGATTTGCGGCCAGGTCGCCAAGGTGCTGCAGGCTGCGCTGCCACTGCTCGGTGGCGGCACCCAGCACGGGCAGATGGGCGCGCAGGCGCGACCAGTCAGGTGATTCACCATCCTTATTCCAGCTGTGCCAGAAGGTGGAAAGTGCATTGGCAACCTCAATCTGGCCGCTTTGTTCCAGCCGATGCCGGAACAAAGCCAGGAAGGCATCGAGCTTGACCATGTGCGCCGCGTCGGATTGCGGGTAGATATGCCAGACAAAGGGTCGGCCAGCCCACTGCGCGCGCACGAACGAATCCTCGCCACGCACGAAGTTCAGGTCACATAGCCAGAGCAGTTCATCGTAGTGCTCCTGGCGCACAAAGGGCACCACCTGCATGGTCAGGTTGCCGCGCTCGAAGGCGCTGCCGGGCATGCAACCGGCCGCTCCGAACCATTCGCTTGCCTGTTGCGCCGCCAGGCCGGCTGGAACCAGGCACTGGACGGGGTCTGGGCCATCCCGCCATTGCGCGAGCAACGCCGGCAACGCAGCGTTGGCATATGCGAACAGGCTGACTTTCAGGGCGCCGTCGATGGGCTGGAAGCCAAGGCGATGCCAGAGCGCCACTTGGGCCGCGGGGCTGGTGCGCAGATGCTCGCGCTGCATGCCGAGCATGGCTTCGCGCAGCAGGCCGCCCGTGCCGGGCTCGAAGCCGGGGAAGAAGAAATACTTGACCAGCGGCAGGCGCGGGTGGGGCGAGGCCATGCCGTGGTGTTCCCTGACCCAGGGCTCGGCGCTCATGTATTCGAGATTGATCCAGGCCGGCTTGGGCTCGCATGCAGCCATGGCGGCCAGGAATGTGGCCGGCAGGTCGCAGGCGAAGGACTCGATCACCGCATCGTGCGGCGTGACCCCCGCGAAGCGCGCGGCGCTTTCCTCGGCGCTTTCCTGGTCCGCGCGCCGCCACGGGCGAATCGTCACGCCGGCAAGCACTTGCTCTGGTGCGGTGACGTCGAGGCCTGGCGCAAGGCGCGCGAAGCTGGCCAGGTCGTCCACCCACAGGCGCACGGCGTGGCCGTGTTCCTGGGCCAGTTGGCGTGCCAGCCGCCAGCAAACGCCGATATCGCCATAGTTGTCGATGACGGTGCAGAAGATGTCCCAGGAGCGGATGGCGCGATCGGGCTGAGTGGGCATGGTGGCGGGACTCCGCAAGGATTTGCTCTAAACTTGCGATTTTAGAGCTTGTTGCGCCTTGGCCCTGCCGGGCATGCGCGCCACCAGCCAACCCACGGTCAATTCGCTACCGATGTCCCAGCAGGAACCTGAAACCCACGATCAGGGCGCGTCCGCCTCCACCCAGCCGGATGGGTTGCCCGAGCAGCCGGCCAAGGCGTCCTTGGCGGCCCCTGCCGAACCTGTGTCGGACGCGCCATTCGACGCCAAGGCCGTGATTGCGCAATTGCCCGGCCTGCCCGGGGTCTACCGCTACTTCGACGCCCAGGGCAATGTCCTTTACGTGGGCAAGGCGCGCGACCTGAAAAAGCGCGTCTCCAGCTACTTCAACAAGACGCTGCTGTCGCCGCGCATTGCCATGATGGTGGCCAAGATCGTGCGCATCGATACCACGGTGGTGCGCACCGAGGCCGAGGCGCTGCTGCTGGAGAACAACCTGATCAAGGCGCTGGCGCCGCGCTACAACATCCTGTTCCGCGACGACAAGTCGTATCCGTTCGTCAAGCTGACCAGCCATCGCTTCCCGCGCATGGCCTACTACCGCGGCGCCACCGACCGCAAGCATCAGTATTTCGGGCCTTTCCCAAGTGCTGGCGCTGTGCGGGAGAGCATGCAGATCCTGCAGCGCGTGTTCCAGTTGCGTACCTGCGAGGACACTGTCTTTACCAATCGCACGCGGCCATGCCTGCTGCATCAGATCCACCGCTGCACCGGGCCTTGCGTGGGCGCCATCAGCGAGGCGGATTACACGCGCGATGTCAGCAACGCGGCACGCTTCCTGCAAGGCCGTCAGAACGAGGTGCTCGAAGGCTTGCAGGCGAAGATGGAAGAGCACGCCGGGCGGCTGGAGTTCGAGCAGGCGGCGGCGGTGCGCGACCAGATCGGCGCGCTGTCCACCGTGCTCAAGCGGCAGGCCGTGGAGGAGGTCGGGCAGTCCAGCGACATCGACGTGCTTGCGGTAGCGGTGGAGGGTGGCCGTGCGTGCGTCAACCTGGCGATGGTGCGCGGCGGCCGCCATCTTGGCGACAAGGCCTACTTCCCCGCGCACGTCGAAGAGGGCGCGATGATTGTCGGGCACCAGGATGAGGATGCCGGTGCCAGCGCGCCGATCGAGCCGGGCGAGTCAGGTGGCGAAGGCGCGGCAGGGCCCGGCGGCCCAGCCGGCATACCGGTCGAGCGCATCGCGGCCGAGGTGTTGTCCGCCTTCATGGCGCAGCACTATCTGGACCAGGCCGTGCCGCCGATCCTGGTGGTGAGCCACCTGCCGCCAGACAAGGCCCTGTTGGAGGCATTGTCGATGCAGGCGGGGCGCAAGGTCACGCTGGTGCGCCAGCCGCAGGGGCAGCGCCGGTCCTGGCTCGAGATGGCGCAGAAAGGCGCCGAGCTGGCGCTGTCGCGCCGCCTGGCTGAGCAAGGCAGCCAGCAGGCCCGCACGCGGGCGCTGGCCGAGACGATCGGCATCGACATGGAAGACCTCGCTTTGCTGCGGGTCGAATGCTTCGACATCAGTCACACCGCTGGCGAGGCCACGCAAGCGTCTTGCGTGGTCTTCCACCATCATGAGATGCAGAACGCCGAGTACCGCCGCTACAACATCCAGGACATCACGCCTGGCGACGACTACGCCGCCATGCGTCAGGTGCTGACCCGCCGCTACCAGAAGCTGGTCGAGATGCTGGAGCAGGCGCAGGAGCCCGTCCCCGAGGGTGGTGAGCAAGGCGGCGAGGCGGGGGCGTCCGGTGCGCTGGCGCTGGTGCCGAACGTGGTGCTGATCGATGGCGGCAAGGGCCAGGTGGAGGTTGCGCGCCAGGTGTTCGAGGAGCTTGGCCTCGATATCGGGCTGTTGGTCGGCGTGGCCAAGGGCGAGGGCCGCAAGGTCGGGCTGGAGACGCTGATCTTCGCCGATGGCCGTCCTTCGCTGGAGCTGGGGCAGGGCAGTGCGGCGCTGATGCTGGTGGCGCAGATTCGCGACGAGGCGCACCGTTTTGCCATTACTGGCATGCGCGCGCGCCGCGCCAAGGTGCGCAACACCTCGCGGCTGGAGGAGATCGAGGGCGTCGGCGCCCGCCGCCGGCAGAAGCTGCTCACGCGCTTTGGCGGCTTGCGCGGGGTGGTCGCGGCCAGCATCGACGAACTGGCTAGCGTCGATGGCATCTCGCACGCGCTGGCCGAGGAAATCTATCGGCAGCTACATTGATCCGGCCAAATCCGACGCCCGTGTGGCAGGAAATGCTCGACCATCGTTGAAATAGGCGACAATCTCGGCGTTGCCCATTGCCGTCGTTTCGTTCCGAGCCCCCATGCCGCTGAATATACCGATCCTGCTGACCTGGCTCCGTGTTGCCATGATTCCCCTCGTGGTGGGCGTGTACTACCTGCCTGAAGCATGGCTGCCCATGCATGCCAAGAACATGACGGCAGCCGGTTTCTTCATCGTGGCCGCGGTCACCGACTGGCTGGACGGTTTCCTGGCCAGGCGCTGGAACCAGACGTCTTCGTTCGGCGCCTTTCTCGATCCTGTTGCCGACAAGCTGATGGTGGCGGCCGCGCTGCTGTCGCTGCTGGCGCTGGGCCGGGTGGCCGACCTGATCGCGCTGGTGATCATTGGCCGGGAGATCACCATCTCCGCGCTGCGTGAGTGGATGGCGCAGATCGGGGCGTCGAAGAGCGTCGCGGTGAATTTCCTCGGCAAGCTCAAGACCACCTTCCAGATGATCGCGATCCCACTGCTGCTCTTCAACGATAGCCTGTTCGGCATCGTCGATGCTTCCGTGCTGGGCGCATGGCTGATCTACGTGGCGGCGGTGCTGACTCTGTGGTCGATGTTCTATTACATGAAGCTGGCGTGGCCGCAGATTCGCGAGCGCAGTGGCCTGAGTGGCGAGGCCACCGCACAAAAGTGATGGTTCGATGAAAAATATGCTTGACGACCACGCCGCTGATTTGCAATAATCCTGTTCTCGCTTCTGACGAAACAAACCGAACGAAGCGAAAAGCAGCAAGAATATAGCGAGATGTGAGCTGTATCGGCACGGAAGCTGTGTTTTAAGTAAGAAGTTAGCAGGATCCTGCGGGAGTAGCTCAGTTGGTAGAGCGCAACCTTGCCAAGGTTGAGGTCGCGAGTTCGAGCCTCGTCTCCCGCTCCAGGTTTCGGTTAAATTTGGAAGTCCACACTGTTTGTTTTGTGGTTCCAGGTTGGCACGCAGAGTAGTCAAAGTAGTCAATGCGGGAGTAGCTCAGTTGGTAGAGCGCAACCTTGCCAAGGTTGAGGTCGCGAGTTCGAGCCTCGTCTCCCGCTCCAATCCCAAAGGGAAGCACCGCTTCCCTTTTTGTTTGTGATGGTAGTGCGCAAGCGCAGCCCGGCAGGGTCTGGCGAATGCGGCTACAATCCAGCAGCCGTCACCCGGCGGGGTGGCAGAGTGGTCATGCAGCGGCCTGCAAAGCCGTGTACGCCGGTTCGATTCCGACCCCCGCCTCCAGTATTTTCAAGCACTTAGCGCTACCCTAACCGGTGGCGCTTTTTGCTTTCTGGCGATCCGATCACCGGCGCCATTTGCGCCGGCAGTTCCCTCCTCCTTCCCCTTCTCCTTTTCCCCTCAAATTTCCGCGAGATTGCCCGTCTCGGTGCTTTTTTGTCGTTCATCCTCTTCGATTTTTAGGACAAGTCCTAATATCGTCGCTTATTTTTGTTGTATTTCCCAATTCTGTTTCAGCTATTCCAGCGGCTGCCGTAAAGGCGGATGTGAGGGTCGTCCAAAAGACGGCTCACCGGATTCCGAGATTGTTGCAAGCGCGCTTCCAAAACAGACTGCCTGACCCCGTTCTCGTTACCCACGGGCGTCATTTCATCGTCCACCTTTATTGGAGAATCGGTGCCGCCCTCGCGCGCGCCGACATTGCGCCATGAACATCACTCAACGCCTGTTAGGCACCCTGTCGCTGGCCCTGGTTGCCATGCTTGCCGTCGGAGTCGGCGGCATCTGGCAACTCCGCGAGTCGCAGGAGCGTTTTACCTACTTCAATGACAACACACTCACCAGCGTTCGCATGCTGAGCGACCTGCGCGACACCGTCAGCACCATGCGCGTGTCGCTCTACCGCTATGCCTTGTCGCCGAATGCAATCGGCCGCTCGGACGCCGTGAAGAATTTGGCGAAGGCGGACGAGATCTTCGACAGCACAGTCGCAACCTACGAGCGCAGCGATATTTCCGATGAGACCGACCGCCAGATGCTGGAGGCGGACCGCGCCGCGGCGAGGCAATATCGCGCGGAGCGGGAGCGCTTCCTGGAGCGCTTCGCCGCCAACGACGATGAAGGTGCGCGTGGCATGCTGATGGGGGGCTCGCTCTTTGTCGCGGTCTCGGCGCTGCACTCCGCCATCAACAAGCACGTGGCGTACAACGCGGGTCTGGGCGAGCACGTTGTGGCGACCAACGGGAAGGCGTACGGACTGGCCTTGACAGTCTTCTCGGCGATCATTGCCTGCGGCTTTCTGGTCACCGGTACGCTTGGCTATTCGCTCTACCGCCGCATTCACAACAGCCTGGCCGAGATTGAGCAGACCCTGCGCTATGTGAGCGAGTCGCTCGACCTCGATCGCCGTGCTTCGGTGTGCCATGAGGATGAGATCGGGCGCACGGCGATTGCCTTCAACCAGTTGATGGAGCGTGTGGCGTTGGCACTGCGTGAAGTCCGCTCGTCGACCGACTCGGTCAGCACGGCCGCCCATCAGATTGCGGCGGGCAACGCAGATCTGTCTACGCGTACCGAGCAGCAGGCGGCATCGCTGGAGCAGTCTGCCGCCAGCATGGAAGAGTTGACCACGACCGTACGCCAGAATGCCGACAATGCGCGCCAGGCCAGCGGCCTGGCGGACAATGCCGCCGAGGTGGCGGAGCAGGGCAGCACGGCCGTGCAGCAGATGGTGGAAACCATGGGTGCAATCAGCACCAGTTCCACCCGTATCGCGGAGATCACGACCTTGATCGAAGGTATCGCCTTCCAGACCAATATCCTCGCGCTCAATGCGGCGGTCGAGGCCGCACGCGCCGGCGAGCAGGGCCGCGGTTTTGCGGTCGTGGCCGGCGAGGTACGCAGCCTGGCCCAGCGTTCGTCCAGCGCGGCGAAGGAGATCAAGGATTTGATCGACGCCTCGGTGGACACGGTTCGCCAGGGCTCGGCGCAGGCCGAGGGTGCGGGCAAGACCATGAGCGAGATTCGCCAGGCTGTGCGGCGCGTCTCCGACATCATCGGGGAGATTGCCGCGGCGTCGAGCGAGCAGAGCACCGGGATCGAGCAGATCAACCAGGCCGTCGGGCAGATGGATCAGGTCACGCAGCAGAACGCAGCTTTGGTGGAGCAGGCGGCAGCGGCTGCGCAATCGCTGGAAGAGCAGGCCGACAAGCTGCGCGATACCGTAGCGACGTTCCAGTTGGCCGGGCGGTAGGATTTCAAGGCGGCGGGATGGCAGGGCGGCGGCGCACTTCTGCGGGGATGGGGGCACATCCTGCCCCGATTCCGCGCTTTGCCATTGTGGTGATCGTGTTACATTCCATGTTGTAGTCTTCACGGGGCGTTCAGGGGATATCCGACCTGAACAGCGTGCCATCGTCGTCCGCTTGGACTCATGCCGCGCTTTTCGCCTCCAGGCTGCCGTAAAACTCCCGTTCCCGTTTTCCCTCAATCAGTGCGGTACCTCTCGGTTTGTGCCTGGCGTTCAACGCCGCAGCGCGGCCCAGAGGTCGCCTTGTGGTCCCCGCCATACGGCCGCTGGGGGCGGGCGGGTTGTCCAGTCACCGCCGCCATGGCCAAGCACGAGGAACCCAAAACGCATGCATCACGCTACCCCGCTCATCAGCACCATCGTCGGCGGTCTCGTCCTGGCGTTTATATTGGGTGCGCTGGCCAACCGGCTAAAGCTCCCGCCGCTGATCGGATACTTGTGCGCGGGCATCGTGGTTGGCCCGTATACGCCGGGCTACACCGCGGACCAGGCGCTGGCGCCCGAACTGGCGGAGCTTGGCGTGATTTTGCTGATGTTCGGGGTTGGCTTGCATTTCTCGCTCAAAGACCTGATGGCGGTGAAAACGATCGCCATTCCCGGGGCCGTGGTACAGATCGGCATTGCTACCTTGCTCGGGATGGGCGCGGCTTGGGGCTTTGGCTGGGAATGGGGGCCAGGCCTGGTCTTCGGGCTGGCACTTTCGGTGGCTAGCACCGTGGTGTTGCTCAAGGCCTTGCAGGAGCGCGAACTGGTGGAGTCGCCGCAGGGCCGGATCGCGGTGGGCTGGCTGATCGTGGAAGACCTGGCCATGGTGCTGACGCTGGTGCTGCTGCCGGCGCTGGCGGGCCTGCTCACGCCGTCCGCAGACGCCACGGCGTCAGGCGCGGCCGCACCGGACTCGGGCGACATCGTGTTCGCCGTGTTCGCTACCCTGGGCAAGGTGGCCGCCTTCGTCGCGGTGATGCTGGTGATCGGCCGTCGCTTTATTCCCTGGATGCTGGAGCGCATCGTCTGGACCGGGAGCCGCGAACTGTTCCGTCTGGCGGTGTTGGCAACGGCACTCGGCGTGGCTTTTGGCGCGTACTCGCTGTTCGGCGTGTCGTTTGCGCTCGGTGCATTCTTTGCCGGCATGGTGCTGGCGGAGTCGGAGTTCAGTCACCGTGCGGCAGAGGAGTCGCTGCCCCTGCGCGATGCATTCGCAGTGCTGTTCTTTGTTTCGGTCGGCATGCTGTTCAACCCGATGGTGCTGATCAACGACCCCTGGGGTGTGCTGGCCACGCTGTTCATCATCGTGGTGGGCAAATCGCTCGCTGCGCTTTGCATCGTTCGGGTGTTCGGGCATTCCACCCGTACCGGCATGACCATCGCGGTCAGCCTGGCCCAGATCGGCGAGTTCTCCTTCATCCTCGCGGGTCTCGGCGTCTATCTGAAGATCCTGCCCGAGCGTGGCCACGCCCTGATCCTGGCTGGCGCGTTGCTGTCCATCGTGCTGAACCCGCTGCTGTTCCACCTGCTCGATCGCTATACCGCCAAGCATGCAGGCAAAGCGGATCCCCAACCCGCATGAGTGCGGGCATGCAGAGGCCTGTGCAGCTCACTGGCTGGTCGCCGCGGCATCGCGGCGAAGATACTCCGTAAAAGCCAGCAGGCCCTGCGTAGGGTATTTGTCCTGGTGAACCACGAGGTGCAGTGGTCTCACCACATCGGGCAGGCCATCGCGCAGCGCCACCAGTGTGCCGCGCTGCAATTCGTCGTCTACTACCTGCAGCGACAGGCAGCTCACTCCATAGCCGCTCATCACGGCACGCTTGATCGCTTCGGAGTTGCCCAGTTCCAGCGCGAAGCGCAACTCGCCCAGCAGTGGTGCCAGCCGTTGTTCGATGATCTCGCGCGTGCCCGAGCCGGGTTCGCGCACGACCCAGTCGGCGTCGCGCAAGGCGGCCAGATTGCCTGGGTCGCTTGCCAGCGGGTGTGACGGGCTGACCACCACCACCATCACATCGTCCCGCCAGTGGGCGCTGCGCAGGTCGCGCTCGTGGCATGTGCCTTCGATCAGCCCGATATCCGCTTCGAAATGCAGCAACGCCTGCAGGACCTCGCGCGTGTTGCCGATGCGCATGTCGAGCGCGCAGGGCCCGCTCTGTGCATGTCGAAAACCCGCGAGCAGGCCCGGCAGGATATAGCTGCCGATGGTGTTGCTGGCGGCAATGCGCAGTTGCACCCCGGGTTGCACGGTGAAGCGCTCGAGTTCCTGTGCCTGGTCCAGCAGCGACAGCGCGCGCGGGAAAAACAGCCGGCCGGTCTCATTGATGCTCAGGCGGCGCGCGACCCGGTCAAAGAGGGCGCCGCCCAGCGTGGCCTCCAGATCCGCCAGCGCGGCGCTGACCGCGGATTGCGACATGGCCAGCGCATCGGCTGCAGCCACGGTGCTGCCGTGCTGCGCCACCGCGACGAAAACGGAGAGTTGGCGCAGGGTCAGGCGGAGCGGGCGATGGGTCATATCTGTAAAGCAGGTAATGTATAGCGATATTACCTGTTTTACAGATTTCTGCCTGCTAAGTACGCTTCGGACATATTCAATATGCGCCCCGAAGCCCTCCGGCGTTACGGGCAGGACCCCCGCCATGTCTTCCATTCAATCGTCCGCAGTTGCCAATCTCGGCACCGAACCGCCTTCGTGGCCGACCCGGGTCTTGACGCTGGTGCCGCTGGGTTTCATCGCCTGGCTGGCCATGGTGTTCTCGGCGCACCCGGTGGTCTCGCACCTCGGCATGAGCGCGCTGACGCTGGCCATGTTCGCCGGCATGGTGGCGGGCAATACGCTGCCGCAACGCTGGCTCACCCCGCTTGCGCCGGGCATGCAGCTGGCGCGCCAGCAACTGCTGCGCCTCGGCGTGGCGTTGTATGGCCTGCGCCTCACCTTTGGCGCTATCGCCGACCTGGGCCTGGCAGGTGTGCTGGTGCCGCTGGCCATGCTGGTCGCGACCATGCTGCTGGGGATCTGGATCGGTTCTTCACTGCTGGGACTAAGCCGCCGGGAAGCCATTCTCGTCAGCGCGGGCAGCGCCGTATGTGGCGCCGCGGCGGCCATCGCGGTAGCTTCGGTGGTGCGCACCGACGATCGCCAGACGGCCGTGGCCGTGGCCACGGTGGTGCTGTTCGGCACGGCCGGCATGCTGTTGTATCCCTATCTGTTTGAGCTGGCCACGCAGCACTGGCACCTTGCCATCAGCGAGCGCACATTTGGCATCTACACTGGCGCCACGCTGCACGAAGTGGCACAGGTCATCGCCTCGGGCAAGATGGTCAGCGATGCCACCGCGGATGCCGCCGTGGTGACCAAGATGGTGCGCGTGCTGGCGTTGGGCCCGCTGTTGCTGGTGCTGGCGCTGTGGCCGAAGGCCGGCATCGGGCTGGAGGAAGACGGCAAGGGCGAGAAGGCGGCAGGCGGGCGTCCGTGGGGTGCCATCCTGAAGGCGATCCCGTGGTTTGCGGTGGGTTTTGTGGCGGTGATGGCCGTGCATTCGGCGGGCCTTGTGCCCCAGGACTGGAAGCCTGCCCTGCTGGCCTTCGATAACTGGCTGCTGGCTTGCGCGATGCTCGCAATTGGCTTGCACACCCGCATCGGCACCTTGCTGCGAGCCGGGCGCAAGCCTCTGGTGCTGGCAGGCCTGCTGTTTGTGTTCCTGGTGTGCGGCGGCGCGCTGTTGTGCGCGGCGGTGGCCTGAGCGCGCAAGGCCGGAGCAGGGGAGCGTGGATGCTGGGAGGGTGGTGCTGGTGCGGCCGACGGGGGTCGAACCCGTAAGCCCGTAAAGGCGGCAGATTTTAAGTCTGCTGAGTCTACCAATTTCTCCACGGCCGCACGGCAAGCCCGATATTGTGGTCGGTTGGGCGCGGTGATGCAAGCTCCGCGCGGGATTTGCGCAGTAGGCTGCCAAGTGGGCGGAGGCAACGTGTTTATGTGCTGGTTGTTACTCCTGGTAACAATGTAACGTTCTCGGTTTCACCTGCAATTTCCCAGGAACCTACAATACCTCTTATCGAATAACGCATTGCAAGAGGCAAGGATCATGAAACGTTGGTGGCTCGCAGGACTCGCTTTGCTTGGGGCGCTGGCATCCGGTGCGGCAATGGCCCATGTGAGCGTTGGCGTGGCGATTGGGGTGCCTGGCGTCGTGGTCGGCGGCCCGGCGTACTATCCGCCGCCAGCCTATATCGCCGCGCCGCCCGTGGTCATGGCGCCTGCCCCTGTCTACTATGGACCGCCGCCAGTCATCGTGCGGCCGGCGCCGGTCTACTACGGTCCAGGGCCAGGCTATTACGGCCCGCGCTACTACGGCCGCGGCTATTATGGGCGGGGCTACTACGGCCCGGGACACGGACGCCACTGGCGATAAGCATGAACGACCTGCCTCGCGCAGGTTGGTGAAAGGGGCCCTGCGGGGCCCTTTTGTTTTTCAGGCGCAGCCTTGGGAGGCACACTGTAGGCGGCAATCCGGACAAGGTTCCATAGTTATCGGTGGGGTCAAAAAATTTGAAGAAACAGGTCAAACCGGCTCTCATATCCTTATTAGGGTTTCCACCTATACTGCTGCTGTGACGCCGTGATGACAAGATTCCGCAATGCTTCATCATCCAGCGCCCCTCCAGCACGACCTAATTCCCAAGAGGATCCGCCCATGAAGATCAAAAACAGCCTGGTGGCGATCGCAGCCCTGACCGCCCTCTCCGCACTCTCCGCCTCCGCCTTCGCAGCCGGTATCGCCAAGGCAGACCCTTACACCGATGGCGCCAAGATCGGCAAGGTTGATCCCTACACCGATGGTGCCAAGCTTGGCAAGGTTGACCCGTACACCGACGGCGCACGCAAGGTGGATCCGTTCACCGACGGCGCCAAGGTTGGCGATCGCCGCGACCAGTTCAGCGACGGAGCCTGAGTTTGCTGGACATTAGCCTGCGGCCCTGAGGGCTTCGGCCGTCCGCATCCAGCAACGCCGTGAATCATCGAAGGACCCGCCTTGAGCGGGTCTTTTGCTTTTTGCGGGCAGGTGCCAGGACGGTAGCGGCATGGTCATGCCAAGGGCCGTGGCGCTATACTTCCGGCTCACTGAAATGATCTTCGAGGAGAGTGGTATGCAGCAAAAAACCGTGCTGACGGCAGATGATGTGAAGAAGGTACTGGCCGCAGCCGAGCTGGAAGCCAAGAATCACCAATGGGCGGTTTCGATTGCCATCGTGGACGACGGTGGTCACCTGCTGGCATTGCAACGCCTGGACGGCGCTGCACCGATTTCGAGCTACATCGCCACCGAAAAGGCACGTACGTCGTCACTGGGCCGTCGCGAGTCCAAGGTTTACGAAGACATGATCAACAACGGCCGTCACTCTTTCATGACCGCGCCGGTGCTGCAAGGCATGCTGGAAGGTGGTGTGCCTATCGTGGTCAATGACCAGGTAGTGGGTGCAGTTGGCGTGTCGGGCGTGAAGTCGACCGAAGACGCACAGATCGCGCGTGCGGGCATTGCCGCCCTGGGCGTCTGATACTCGCCTGCAAACAGAGGCGGTCGTGGGGGGGGGGGGGGGGGGGGGGGCCTGATGCTGAAGCCTGTCGACGGGCTTTGGTAACGGGCTGCCGGTTCCGGTAGCCCTTCTTGCTTCGAAATCCCGTACAGCGTTACATGGTTGCCACGATGGTTTCCCACGGCATGGCTTGTGCTGGCGCGTGCGCGCGCCTGGACACGGTCACTTCGTCAGGATCAGCTTGCCATAGCGCGTGATGCGCAGCGTGTAGACCTCGCCGTTATGCAGGATCGGCAGCAGGTTGGCGCCACGCATCAGCGAATCCAGGGGCACTGCATCTCCTGCGGGCGCCGCGGGGAGGCTGTCGCGCACCAGCGCTTCGAGCCGGGCGGGCAGGGCAGCTACAGCAGATTTCATCGATTCGATCGCCGCGCTGGCGGGGCTTTCGCGCCGCGCCTGCGCAGCCTTGTTGGGATTGACTTCGACCCGGCGCAGGGAAAGGCGGCGACGGGTGACTTCATGCGGTTGCGACAGCGGCAGGGTCAAGGTGCTCATGGGCGGGCTCCGGTCCGGTGGTCTGTGGCGGCTGCGCGAGACTGCGAGCGGTCACGACCGGGTTCAAGTTGGCTCAATCTTAAATGAGAATTGTTATCATTACAATAGAGACTTTTGATCGTGCAGGACGGGTCAGCACAAACAAAGAGGGCACTCCATGGAGTGCCCTCTTTGTCGATGCTACGTTGCCGGCGCAAAGAGCACGGCACGAACAATACTAATGCTTGGGTTCCGTGATGAACCCGATCTTGCCCAACCCGCCGTGCTGCGCGGCTGCCATGACTTCCGCCACACGCTCATAGCGCACGTCGCGATCGGCCCGCAGATGCAACTCAGGCTGCGGCTGCTGTTGCGCGGCCTGGGCTATGTTGGCTTCGAGCGTGGGCTCGTCCACCTCAGCCTGGTTCCAGAAGACCTTGCCGCTGGCGTCGATCGACAGGTTGATGTTCTGCGGCTTGGGATCGTTGGGCGTGTTGGTTGCACGCGGAAGGTCGATCTTGACCGTGTGGTTGATCACGGGAATGGTGATGATGAAGATGATCAGCAGCACCAGCATGACGTCGACCAGCGGCGTCATGTTGATTTCGCTCATTACTTCGTCATCGTCCGAGTCGAGGGTGCCGAATGCCATGATGACTTCCTTGTTGCCTTGCTGCGGCCTTACTGATTCTTGACTGCGAGGCGCACACCGTTGTCATCGGTGGCACGCGCGCTGGCGCTGGTCGGACGCACACGGGCGCCGGTGACGAAGTAGGCGTGCAGGTCGTGGGCGAAGCGGTTGAGTTTCGAGATCACGCCCTTGTTGCCGCGGGTCAGCGCGTTGTAGCCCAGCACGGCGGGGATCGCAACGGCCAGGCCGAAGGCGGTCATGATCAGTGCCTCGCCCACCGGGCCTGCCACCTTGTCGATGGTCGGCACGCCGGAGGCGCCGATGTTGATCAGCGCGTGATAGATGCCCCACACGGTGCCGAACAGGCCAACGAACGGCGCTGTGGAACCGACGGACGCCAGCACGGCCAGGCCCGATTGCATGCGTGCAACGGCCTCGTCGATGGCGCTCTTGAGCGAGCGGGTGATCCAGTCCGAGATGTCCATCACGTCGTGCAGCTGCGGCTGGCTGGCGCGATGGTGCTGCGCGGCCTCCTTGCCGGTCATGGCGAGCGTGCGGAACGGGTTGGCTTCGCTGCTGCCGAGGGTTTCGAGGGCGTGGTCGAAATCGTCGGAGTGCCAGAACTGCTTTTCCGCGCCATGCGCCATCTTCTTCAGCCGGAAGAGATCCCACGCCTTCGTGAGAATCACGATCCACGAAGCCAGCGACATGATGAGCAGAATGATGGCGGTGGCACGCATGACGAAATCGCCTTGCGTCCAGAGGTGAGAAAGTCCGAGGTCCTGCATGTTGGTTCCTGGTGAGGTCGGTATTGAAATCAGTTGAGTTCGAACCCGATCGGCTGCTGGGCGGTAACCGCCACGGCACGACCGTTGTCCAGATAGGGCTTGCAGCGCATGCGTCGCACCGCCTCCTCGGCGGCCTGGTCCAGCCTGGAGGATCCGCTCGAGGTCACGACCGCCGTCTTGACCACCTTGCCGGTATCGTCTGTAGTCAGACGCACCACGGCCTTGCCAGTTTCACCCATGCGGCGCGATTGCGACGGATAGGTGGGTTGCGGCGGGCTGCACTGGATCTCGCCAATCCCGACCGCGCGTGGCGCTGCCGACACAGGAGCGGCCGGCTCGGGCGCGGGGGCAGGCGGTGCCGGCGGGGCAGGTGGCGCGGGCGGTGCTTCCACGGCATTGGGCGTAGGCGGCAGCGATGCCACTGGCGTCGGCGTGGGGCGCGGTTGCGGCGGTGCAGGCTTGGGTGTGGTGACCTTCACCTGCTTGGGCGGGGTTTCCGGTTTGGGCTTTGGCGTCTCGACGGCAGGCTTTTGGGGTGGCTCGAGCGGGATGATGCGGGCGACGACTTCTGGCGAGATCACGGCCTCCGTGATCTTGCGCCCCAGCCCGCTCTGGATCAGGTAAAGCAGGCCGACGTGGAACAGCAGGACGGCAAGCGTGATCTTGAAAAAACGTTGATCGAACATGAGAAAACAGCAGATGTCGGCGAATTGGCGCGGCGCCGGCTTTATTAGCGATAGGGCCTATTTGCGATAGAACAGGATCAGCGAGATGCCACAACCGACCAGCAAGCTAAGCAGCAATTCCATGATAAACGCTCCTTCAACAGTGATGCCGGTGGGAGCGCCGCTCTCGAGGCAGCGTGTCAGGCTGTCAGTATAAACGATAATGATTCTTATTTGGTGGCATTTTGTGCAATGCGTTGAATCGCTGCCGCGCAGCCGTCTTTATACGCCGATTTGGCGATACCTTCCCGCGGCTGCGACAAAATGCGCGCTCTCGCACGGCACAGGGTTGCCGGCAATGCCCGATCTGCCACAAAGCGCGCTAGCATAGGAAAAAGACGATTCATTCGAGCCAATCGAGCCGTTCGAGCATTTCGCCGCGCCGGCCGCGGCGCCCCCCGTGCGAGAGGACCAGGCCATGGATTTCACCCGTTTCGCCGAAGACGACCGCTCGACCCTCCTGCGTGCCGCGACCGGCTCGCCATGCACCTCCGCGCTCGACTGGATGTGCGCCCAATTCGCCCTGCGGGTCGTGTGCTCGCTAGGGCCCAGATTCAACCTGCGCAGCAATATCAACGACATCCTGACGGTCAGCGCTCAGGAGATGGTGTGGCCGTACGGCGTGGTGTTGCGCGTCCAGCGCTTCCTTGCCGCGCGCTGCGCCGATATGCCGGCCTGGAAAGGCGCAGCGCGCCTCACGCCCGAAGAATTCCTGGAGCGGCACGGGCAATGGAACAGCGCGTTCGACGAGAGCGCGCTGTTCTACTACCTGGATGAGTACGTCAAGCATCACGCCAAGGATATGTTCGCCGTGTTCGATGCGTCGGCGGCAGCGCTGGCAGCGCGGCTGGATGGCGAGCGCGTGCTGCTGGTGCGTAACATCGACATGCTCAGCCATGTGCTGGATTTGCCCGAGCACGAGCGCAAGCTGTTGCTGTATGCGGCGCTCGCAAAATACAAGCGCGACCTGCGCGCGGTGATGGTGGACTGTAAGGTGGCGCACAGCCAGGAAGCCTTCCAGATCCTCGCCGGCTTGACCGGCGCAAGTCCGGCCGCGGTGGCGGCGTCGCTGCGGCCCGGCTCGCGCCTGGAGACGCTCAACCTGATCGAGCAGCCCCTGCCCGAGAACAGCGTGACCGATCTGGGCGACCTGATGCGCCTGTCGGACCGGCTGCTGCATGTCCTGCTTGGCAACTACGCGAACGAAGCCGAGATGATGGCGGTGTTCACGCGCCCGGCGGCGGCCCCCACGCTTGGCACCGGCGACTATCCGCACGTCGAGACCGATGCGCGCTACCTGTCGGCGCTGCTGGCCAACGCCACGCAGCAGCATGCTTGCGGCGTCAACGTGTTGATCTACGGCCCACCCGGCACCGGCAAGACCGAGTTCGCGCGGCTGCTGGCGCGCGAGGCTGGCTGCGAGTTGTACGAAGTAGACTGCCTGGACCGCGACGGCAACAGCTTGTCAGGCAAGGATCGCTATCGCTCGCTGCAGGTGTCGCAGGCGTTCCTGCGTGGCCGCCCGCGCACGGCTCTGCTGTTCGATGAAGTCGAGGATGTGTTCCCGGGCAGCGCGCGCGAGCTCACCAGCCTGTTTGGCCAGGAGGACCCGCGCGGCTCGGTGAACGGCAAGGCCTGGGTCAACCAGACATTGGAGCAGAACCCGGTCCCGGTGATCTGGATCTCCAACTCGATTCGCCAGATCGACCCGGCCTATCTGCGCCGTTTCCAGTTTCACCTGGAGCTGAAGATCCCGCCCCCGCTGGTGCGCGAGAACATCATTCGCAAGCACCTGGGCACGCTGGACGTGAGCGACGCCTTTATCGCGTCGCTGGCCGCGCGCAAGACCTTGACACCGGCACAGGTGCAATCGGCCGCGCGCTTCGTGCAGCTGGCGGGCTCGGGCGTGGCCGAGCCGGTGGAGGCGCTGATCTTGCGGCAGCTTGACCATGCCGACCGCGCCATGGGCTTGCGCCCGGAAGTGGAAGGGCGCCCGGTGGTGACGCACTACCGCCTGGATTACCTGAACCTGGAGACGCGCTACGAGGTCGGCAAGATCGTGCAGGCGCTCAAGGCACGGCAGCGCGGCACCTTGTGTTTCTATGGTCCCCCTGGCACCGGCAAGACCGCGCTGGCCGAGCACATCGCGGCCGCGCTCGAGCAGCCGCTGATGATCCGTCGCGCCTCCGACCTGATGAGCAAGTACGTGGGGGAAACCGAGCAGCAGATCGCGGCGATGTTCGCGCGCGCGGAGGAAGATGGCGCCATCCTGTTGCTCGACGAAGCCGACAGCTTCATGCAAAGCCGGCAGAACGCCGTGCGCAATTACGAGGTGTCCGAGGTCAACGAGATGCTTCAGGGCATGGAGCGCTTCAACGGCATCTTCGTTTGCACCACCAACCTGTTCGAGCGGATCGACGAGGCGGCGCTGCGCCGCTTCTCGTTCAAGATCCGTTTCCTGCCGCTCAAGCCCGAGCAACGCACGGCGATGTTTGTCGAGGAAGCGCTGGATGCCGATCCGCAGCGCATGGACGCCACCATGCGCGAGGAGTTGGCGAAGATGGATTGCCTGACGCCGGGCGACTTCGCCACGGTCAAGCGTCAGTGCGTGCTGCTCGGCGAGACGCTGACGCCAGACGAGTTCCTGGCGCAGTTGCGCCAGGAACATGCTGTCAAGCCGGACGTGCGGCAGCGCCGGCCGCTGGGGTTCCTGCAGTGACCTGAAGCGGGAGCCGAAGCCTCAGTCGAATGCCGGCGCGGGCTCGATCACGAGGGTCTCCGCGGGCGCGTCCACATGCAGCAGCGCCGCGGCCATGGCGCGCAGGTGGGCGGCATCCTTGGTCGACGTGTAGCGGTCGTTGGGTACCGCGTCGGCGTTTGCAGCCATGTCGTGCTCGGCCAGCTTGCGCCGAAGTTGCCGCGCGATCGCGTCACCGGTATCGACCAGCTTCAAACGGTCGCCCACCAGTTCACGCACGGTGTCCGACAGGAAGGGGTAGTGGGTGCAGCCAAGTACCAGCGTATCGGCGCCGGCCTCGAGCATGGGCGACAGGTAGGTGGTGAGTTTCTCGCGCACGGCCGGGCCATCCACATCGCCTTGCTCGATCAGCGGCACCAGCCCGACGCCAGCCTCGCAGAGGAAGCGGCTCTCGCCCTCCAGGGAGGCAAGCAGCCTGCCGAACTTTGCGCTCTTCAATGTGTTACCCGTGGCCAGCACGCCAACCACTTTGCTGCGGCTGGCGGCGGCGGCGGGTTTCAGGCCGGGCTCGACGCCGATGATCGGCAGCGCCAGCTTTTCGCGCAGCGTTTGCACCGCATGCATGGTCGCCGTGTTGCAGGCGATCACCAGGGCCTTGCAGCCCTGCGCCACCAGCCATTCGCAAACCTGCAGCGTGCGCGCCTCGACAAAATGCTCGGGCTTCTCGCCATAGGGCGCGTACTTCGAGTCGGCTACGTAGATCAGCGATTCCTGCGGGAGCAGGGCACGGATTTCGCGCAACACGGACAGGCCGCCGAGGCCGGAATCAAAGATGCCAATGGGTGCGTTGTTCACGGGAAGGATCGAGGCAATCAAGAGGTTAGGTAGCAAAAAGCCGGGTCGGATGACCCGGCTTTTGCAGACAGCATCGCTGTCACGGCGCGGGGCGCGTTACAGCGCAGCGACCGGGATCTTGCCGATCTTGGCTTGCCATTCGGCGGGGCCGGTCTTGTGCACCGAGGTGCCTTCGCTGTCCACGGCCACCGTCACGGGCATGTCCTTGACGTCGAACTCGTAGATGGCTTCCATGCCCAGGTCTTCGAAGCCGACCACCTTGGCGTGCCGGATAGCCTTGGCCACCAGGTAGGCCGCGCCGCCGACTGCCATCAGGTAGGCAGACTTGTGCTTCTTGATGGCCTCGATCGCCACCGGGCCGCGCTCGGCCTTGCCGATCATCGAGATCAGGCCGGTTTCGGCCAGCATCATCTCGGTGAACTTGTCCATGCGGGTAGCGGTGGTGGGACCTGCCGGGCCGACGGCCTCGTCGCGCACCGGATCGACCGGGCCCACGTAGTAGATCACGCGGTTGGTGAAGTCCACCGGCAGCTTCTCGCCCTTGGCCAGCATGTCGGCGATGCGCTTGTGCGCGGCGTCGCGGCCGGTCAGCATCTTGCCGTTGAGCAGCAGGGTCTGGCCCGGCTTCCACGAGGCGACTTCTGCCGGCGTCAGCGTGTTCAGGTCGACGCGCTTGGAAGTCTCGGTGTTCGGTGCCCACTCGACCTTCGGCCAGGCCGACAGGTCAGGCGCTTCGAGCTTGGCCGGGCCGCTGCCGTCCAGCGTGAAGTGCACATGGCGGGTGGCCGCGCAGTTCGGGATCATCGCGACCGGCTTGGAGGCAGCGTGGGTGGGGTAGCCCATGATCTTGACGTCCAGCACGGTGGCCAGGCCGCCCAGGCCTTGCGCGCCGATGCCAAGCGCATTGACCTTCTCGTACAGCTCGACGCGCATTTCCTCGATCCAGTCTTGCGGGCCGCGAGCGATCACGTCCTGGATGTCGATCGGGTCCATCAGCGATTCCTTGGCCATGACCATGGCCTTCTCGGCGGTGCCGCCGATGCCGATGCCCAGCATGCCCGGCGGGCACCAGCCGGCGCCCATGGTCGGCACGGTCTTGAGCACCCAGTCGACGATGGAGTCGGACGGGTTGAGCATGACGAACTTCGATTTGTTCTCCGAGCCGCCGCCCTTGGCCGCCACCTGGATGTCCACGGTATTGCCCGGCACCACTTCGTAGTGGATCACGGCAGGGGTGTTGTCCTTGGTGTTCTTGCGGCCGCCTTCGGGCGGGCTCACGATGGACGCGCGCAGCACGTTGTCCGGGTTGGTGTAGCCGCGGCGCACGCCTTCGTTGATCATGTCCGACAGGCCCATGGTGGCGCCATCCCAGCGCACATCCATGCCGACCTTGACGAAGATCGTCACGATGCCGGTGTCCTGGCAGATCGGGCGCTTGCCTTCTGCGCACATGCGGCTGTTGGTCAGGATCTGCGCGATCGCATCCTTGGCCGCGGGACTCTGCTCCAGCTCATAGGCACGGCCCAGGCTGGTGATGTAGTCCATCGGGTGGTAATAGCTGATGTATTGCAGGGAGTCGGCGACGCTCTGGATGAGGTCTTCTTGTTTGATGACAGTCATTTTTGTGGGGAGGACAGTCGAGGGGAAATTCAGCCCGAAATCATACACCTAGCGAGGGGGAGGCGCCTGACTGCATGCGGCTGTCGACAGGGTTGCAGGTGCGCTTCGCTGCGCACGGATGGCCGATGCGCGCTTCCTGCCGCGAAGTTCTTCCCCTGCCTGCGAGGCTTGCCTTACAGGGCCTTACGGGTGGGTGAAAAGGCCCCGATTCCGTTTTCTCCTTGGAGCATGTTCACGGTGGGCCGGCGGTTATCTTGGCATCTCCTCAATAACGGAGATGTGACCATGACCTTGAGCGCAATTGGCAGCAACACGTCGCTGTCCAGCCTCTTTCAGACGCAGTCCACCAGCAAAAGCTGCAGTAGCCAGGATGCGTCCAGTGGCAGCGACACCAGCAACTCGGCCAGCAATCCGGCCGATGCGCTGATGCAGGCACTTCAGCAAACGCTGGCACAGTTGGGCATCACGACCTCGTCGTCCAGTACGGACAACTCGACGACCGCGGCGTCCGCCTCGTCTGCCACTTCCGCCACTTCCGCCAGCACCCCTTCGGGTGCCGCTGCCAGCACCGCCACCGCAGCGTCCAGCGCTACGGACAGCGCGGATGCGTCCGGCAACGCGGTGCAGGCGTTCGTCGGCGCGCTGTTCCAGGCACTTGCCGCCCAGGCTGCCGGCACCACCGCGAGCCAGGGCACGAGCGCTGCTACCACCGCTACCACTGCTACCACTGCTACCACTGCTACCACTGCTACCACTGCTACCACTGCTACCACTGCTACCACTGCTACCACCGCCGCCAGCACGACCGACAGCACCGTAGCCAGCGCGACCGGCACCGATGCGACGCAGACGACCCAATCGCCGGCTGCCGCAACCGGCCATCACCACCATCATCACCACTACCAGAGCGTCAGCGCGGATCTGTCCAGCCTGGCGCAAGAAGCTGGCGCCAGCAGCACTTCATCGAGTGGTGCCAGTTCGGATAGCGCCAGCAACCCGGCCTCAGCAACGCTCGCGACCCTCGAGACGGATTTTTCCGCGCTTCAGCAATCCGGTAGCTCGGGATCGACGGTATCCTTGCAGTCGTTCCTGCAGACGCTCTCGGCCAACCTGAGCAGCGGCAACGGTACGATGAGCACCGTTGGCAACTTCGTTACCACGCAGGCATAAAGAACCACCCGCAAGGGCGTGCTGGTGTTCCCGGCATGCCCTGCGCACGCTGCCCCGGCAGCGTGCGCGCGCCTTTATATTCATGACTCCTCACGTGCTTCTCGTCGACGACGACCCCGTCGCCTGTGACCTGCTGTCACGCATCCTGCTATCCAGCGGCATGACGGTGTCGGTGCTGCATGACGGCTACGATTTGTCGCGCCGCCTCACGCAAGAGAGGCCATCGGTGGTGCTGCTCGATATCATGATGCCGCGCAAGGATGGGCTGAGCGCATTGCAGGAAGTGCGCGCTGCCGGTGACGATGTGCCCATGATTTTCCTGTCGGCGCGTGGCGAGGCCGCGGACCGTGCCGCGGGCCTGGAGCTTGGCGCCGACGATTACCTGCCCAAGCCATTTTGCTCGCGCGAATTGCTGGCGCGGATCCACGCGGTGCTGCGCCGCCGCCCGCAGGCCCCGGGGAGCGCGCCGGAGCAGCGTCACTCTTACAGTTTTGGTCCGTTCGACGTCGATTTTTCGGCCCGCATCCTGACGCGCGACGGCGAGCGCCTGCCTTTGCGCGATACCGAATTCGCCATGCTCAAGGTCTTCACCGGCCACCAGATGAAGGTGCTTTCGCGCGCCCGGTTGCACGACCGTCTCTATGGCTCCGACATGCATTTCCGCGACCGCAGCCTGGATGTGCCGGTCTGGCGCTTGCGCCGCGTGATCGAGGAGGATCCATCCGTGCCTCGTTACATCCAGACCGTGCGGGGCCGCGGCTACGTCTTCGTCCCCGGGCTGGACGCGTTCTGCGCCGACGAAGCCGACGATCTCGACGAAGCGCCGGACACATGAAGAATCCGTTCAATACGCTGTTTGGGCGCATGGCGGTGCTATCCGTCTCCGTGCTCGTCATTGTCCATCTGGGCTGGACCGCGCTGATGTTTCACCTGCGCCCGCATGGCCAGGCGGACGGCATGGCACGGGGCATCGTGCTGGCGCTGGGCACGCTCGACGGGAGGCCGGGTGCCGGCGCGGAGCGCAAGCCAGGCGCCGCCATCCGGCTTGCCGCCCTTGGCACCGAGCCCGCCGCCGGCCCGTTGCCAGAGCATGGACCCTTGCGCCATCTGCTGCGCGACCTTCGGCAAGGGCTTCCAGCGGGGTCGGAGCTGCGTGTGGACCAGGCATGGCCGCCGCACCTGTGGGCGCGTCTTCCAGGGCAGTCCCGCTGGGCGGTCATGGCACTGGACATGCGGCCGCCGCCATTGCCGCCGTTCGTCTTTGAAACCACGGGCATGCTGGTCGCGGCGATCCTGCTGTCCCTGTTCGTGGCATGGCAGATGCAGCGCCCGATCGCCCGCGTGGCCGGTGCCGCGCGCGAGCTTGGCAATGGCGGGAGCGCGGCGCTGATTCCGGTGACAGGTCCGTCCGAGTTGCGCTATCTGGCCGAGTCCTTCAACGACATGATGCGCAGGCAGGCGGAGAGCCGCGAGAACCAGGCGGTCATGCTCGCCGGCGTGGCGCACGACCTGAAGTCGCCGCTGACCCGGCTGCGCCTGCGCGCCGACGTGCTTGCGGACACCGCTGAGCGCGGTGGCTTTGTGCAGGACATCGACTCGATCACGCATATCGTCAACCAGTTCCTGGAGTACGCGAACGAGAGTCCCGATCCCGGCCCGGCCATCGAAGTCGATGCCTTCCTGCGCCAGCAGTTTTCCGGCGCGTTGTTTCAGTTGCGCCTGGACGCCGGGCCGCGGTTCGTGTTGCCGCGCACGCTGGTGGACCGGATGGTCACCAACCTGGTGGACAACGCGCTGGAGTACGGCATGCCGCCGATCCAGATCGAGACCCGGCTGGACGGCGAGCACTGGCATATCGTGATACGCGACCATGGCGAGGGCATGCCGGATGCGCAGGTCGAGGTGGCGATGCGTCCATTCGTGCGGCTAGACACCTCGCGCGGCGGCGACGGCCATTGTGGCCTTGGGCTGGCGATCGTCAGCCGCCTGGTGGAACGCATGGGGGGCAAATGCCTCGCTCGCAATGCGCCCGGGGGCGGTTTCCAGGTCTGCCTAGTGATGCCGGCGTTGGGCCGAAGCCCCTCAATGGGCTAGCCCTTGCCTGTCCTGCTGGCGCGCCACGCGCGGCGGGCCAGCGGTCCGGGCCAGCTCGCCAGCGCGATGCCGGCCAGCACACAGGCGAGCGCCACGCCGTGCGGCCAGCCCGGCGTCTCCCCGAGGAACACGATGCCGTAGGTGGCGGCCGCGATCGGCAGCACCGCAGTGAACACGCCCGCCATCTGTGCCGGCACATGGCGCACGCCTTTCATCCACAGCCAGAACGAGAAGATGCTGGCCGACAGCGCATACCAGAGCACCATCCACCATATGCTCGCCGGAACCGATGCCGTGTCGAAATGCAGCAGCGGCATCAGGCCCAGCGGCAGCATCAGCAGCCCACCGATCAAGTGCGTATAGGCGCAGATCTCGATGGCCGCCAGAGTTTGCGCCAGGCGCCGCGAGAGGATCACGTAGATCGATTCGCAGATTACCGCGCCCATGATCATCAGGTTGCCGAGCAGCGCATGCTCGCCGCCGACGTCGGCACCGCTGCCGCCGCCGTGGTCCGTGCCCCGCGCCACGTTCAGCACCGCGATGCCCGCCACCGCCAGCAAGACCGAGAACACGGTGCGCCGCGACAGCCGTTCGCGCAGGATCAGCCACGAGAGCAGGGCCACGGTCGCCGGGATGGTGCTGGTGATCACGCCCGCGGCCATGGCGCTGGTCAGCCGCACGCCGCCCAGCATCAGCAGCGTGAACAGGAACGTGCCGAAAAAGGCTTGCAGGAAGAGGTTGAACCATTCGCCGCGCGAGACGGCGCGCATGCGCGCGGGGCGGTACCAGGGCGCCAGGCACGCAATGGCGATGGCGAAGCGCAGCAGCGCGAACAGCAGGATGGGTACGTAAGCGACGATGGCCTTGCCCAGCCCGACATTGCTGCCGACGAGGGCCATTGAGGCAATCAGGAAGAGGGCGTGGATGGGCACGGGGTCTGGGTGGCGGCGCTGTTTGATCGGGATCTGGCCGGCTTCTGGCCTGGTTCTGGCACGGTACTGGCCGCGATTTGGCGACGATTCTGCGACGATTTGGCGAGTAATGGCCGGTGGCTCGCGGTGGCGCGTTGCGCTGAGCATGTCTGCCAGCGAGGGTTCGCAATGCCGCAGCGCCGCGTTCGGGATAGGGTCGCGGCATTATAGCTGTGCTAGCCTAATGGAGAAGGCTGCACATCCTTACCCGTGTCCGGCCGTTATCCATGGTGCGCTGCAGCAGCCGGCGCACAGGTGGCGGCATGCGAGCGGGTTGGGTTTGGCAGCGTCAGGTTTAAGTAAGCCGTCGAGCGTAAGTTCGCAGCCAGGCAGCCACGCTATATCAGGAGACAAACAAATGTCCGCCATCGAGTCCGTGATGCAGGAGCATCGCATTTTCAATCCCCCGGCGTCGTTCGCCAAGCAAGCCGCGATCCCCAGCATGGAGGCTTACCAGGCATTGTGCGACGAAGCCGAGCGCGACTACGAGGGTTTCTGGGCGCGCCACGCCCGCGAGCAACTGCACTGGACCAAGCCCTTCACCAAGGTGCTGGACGAGAGCAATGCGCCGTTTTACAAGTGGTTCGAGGACGGCGAGCTCAATGCTTCCTTTAACTGCCTGGACCGTAACCTGGACAACGGCAATGCCGAGAAGGTGGCCATTGTCTTCGAGGCTGACGACGGCACTGTTACCAAGGTCACCTATCGCCAGTTGCATGCCAAGGTGTGCCAGTTTGCCAACGGCCTCAAGGCGCTGGGCATCAGGAAGGGCGACCGCGTCGTCATCTACATGCCCATGTCCGTCGAGGGCGTCGTAGCCATGCAAGCCTGCGCGCGCCTTGGCGCCACGCACTCGGTGGTGTTCGGCGGCTTTTCCGCCAAGTCGCTGCAAGAGCGGCTGGTCGACGTGGGCGCGGTGGCGCTGATCACCGCCGACGAGCAGATGCGCGGCGGCAAGGCGCTGCCACTCAAGGCCATCGCCGATGAAGCGCTGGCGCTGGGTGGCTGCGAAGCCGTGAAGAGCGTGATCGTGTACCGCCGCACGGGCGGCAAGGTCAACTGGGCCGAAGGCCGCGACCGCTGGATGGACGATGTTGCCGCCGGCCAGCCGCAGACCTGCGAGGCCGAGCCCGTCAGCGCCGAGCATCCGCTGTTCGTGCTCTACACCTCGGGCTCGACCGGCAAGCCCAAGGGCGTGCAGCACAGCACCGGCGGCTACCTGCTGTGGGCGCTGATGACGATGAAATGGAGCTTCGACATCAAGCCCGGCGACATGTTCTGGTGTACCGCCGATATCGGCTGGGTCACTGGGCACACCTACATCGCCTACGGCCCGCTGGCCGCCGGCGCCACGCAGGTGGTGTTCGAAGGGGTGCCCACTTATCCCAACGCGGGGCGCTTCTGGGACATGATCGCGCGCCACAAGGTCAGCATCTTCTACACCGCGCCGACCGCGATCCGCTCGCTGATCAAGGCGGCCGAGGCCGACGAGAAGATCCATCCCAAGCAATACGACCTGTCCAGCCTGCGCCTGCTGGGCACGGTGGGCGAGCCCATCAACCCCGAAGCGTGGATGTGGTACTACCAGAATATCGGCGGCGAGCGCTGCCCGGTGGTCGACACCTTCTGGCAGACCGAGACCGGCGGCCACATGATCACGCCGCTGCCGGGCGCTACGCCGCTGGTGCCGGGTTCGTGCACCTTGCCGCTGCCGGGCATTATCGCGGCCATCGTTGACGAGACAGGGCAGGACGTACCGAACGGCAGTGGCGGCATCCTGGTGGTCAAGCGGCCGTGGCCTTCGATGATCCGCACCATCTGGGGCGACCCGGAGCGGTTCAAGAAGAGCTACTTCCCGGAAGAACTCGGCGGCAAGCTGTACCTTGCCGGCGACGGCTCGATCCGCGACAAGGAGACCGGCTACTTCACCATCATGGGCCGTATCGACGACGTGCTCAACGTCTCGGGCCACCGAATGGGCACGATGGAAATCGAGTCCGCGCTGGTCTCCAACCCGATGGTGGCGGAAGCCGCCGTGGTGGGCCGCCCGGACGACATGACCGGCGAGGCCATCTGCGCCTTCGTGGTGCTCAAACGCTCCCGCCCGAACGAGGAAGAGGCCAAACAGATCGCCGCCGAACTGCGCAACTGGGTGGGCAAGGAGATTGGCCCGATCGCCAAGCCCCGCGACATCCGCTTTGGCGACAACCTGCCCAAGACGCGCTCCGGCAAGATCATGCGGCGCCTGTTGCGCTCGCTGGCCAAGAACGAAGAGATCACCCAGGACACGTCCACCCTGGAAAACCCCGCCATCCTGGAGCAGTTGAAGCAGGCACAATAACGCGATGACGCGATAACGCGATAGTGCGGTCATCCGCCCCTGCCGGCACGTCTCGCGCGTGCCGGCAGGTTGCTTGCTCGCCCAACCCGGCTGCCCAACCACTGCTCCCATGCCTGATGAACAGTCGCGCTTTCGCCGACGGCTGCTGCTGTACTACGGCTTGTTCACGATAGGCCTGTTTGTCTTTATCGGCATGATGGGCCTGCTGGAGCATTCCAGCGGCGATGCCCTCTGGCTCGGTTACGTCTTCCTGTTCGTCACCATCGCCATCTATGCGTGCATCGGGCTGATCTGCCGCACCTCCGACCTCAATGAATACTATGTAGCTGGCCGGCGCGTGCCCGCGCTGTTCAACGGCATGGCGATCGCGGCCGACTGGATGAGTGCGGCATCCTTCATCGGCCTGGCCGGCATCCTGTTCGCCTCTGGCTATGAAGGCCTGGCCTACGTGATGGGCTGGACCGGCGGCTATTGCCTGGTCGCGTTCCTGCTCGCGCCCTACTTGCGCAAGTACGGCGGCTACACCATCCCCGACTTCCTCGCCGCACGCTATGGCAATGGCAAGCCCGGCGGCAACATGCCGGTGCGCGCGATCGCCGTGATGGCGGCATCGCTATGTTCCTTCGTGTATCTGGTGGCACAGATCCAGGGGGTAGGGCTGATTGTCACGCGCTTTATCGGCGTGGAGTTCGCCGTCGGCGTATTCTTCGGCCTGGCCGGCATCCTGGTGTGTTCCTTCCTTGGTGGCATGCGCGCGGTGACGTGGACCCAGGTCGCGCAATACATCATGCTGATCGCGGCCTTCCTGGTCACGGTCTCGATGATCGCGTGGAAGCATCATCACGAAGCGCTGCCGCAACTGAGCTACGGCACGCTGCTGCAGCAGCTCGACACGCGCGAGCGCAGCATCGAGCGCGATCCGGCCGAGCAGGCCGTGCGCGAGTACTACCGCCAGCAGGCCGTACAGATGCAGGACCGCATCTCGCGGCTGCCGCAATCGTTCGACGAGGAGCGCAATGCGCTGTCCGCGCGCTTGCAGGAGCTGCGCTTGCGTAACGCACCGCTGCGCGAGATCAAGACGGTGGAGCGCGAGCGGGTCGAGTTTCCGCGTGACATTGCCGCGGCCCAGCAGCAATGGAACCAGCAGCGCGAAGAAGCCCTGGCGCGCAGCCAGCCTTCCACGCCGTCGACCGAGCCCTATCCGTCGCCCTCGGAGGCGGAGCGCAAGACCAAACGGCTGAACTTCGTGTTGCTGGTGTTCTGCCTGATGCTGGGCACCGCCAGCCTGCCACATATCCTGACGCGGCTCTACACCACACCCTCGGTGAAGGAGTCGCGCAACTCGGTGGCGTGGGCGGTGTTCTTCATCGCGCTGCTCTACGTCTCCGCGCCCGCGCTGGCGGCGCTGGTCAAGTACGAGTTCTTCCAGCACCTGGTTGGCACGCCATACGCGGAACTGCCGCAGTGGGTAGTGCAGTGGCGCAAGGTCGACCCGCCGGTGTTCGGCATTCGCGATGTGAACGGCGACGGCATCGTGCAGTGGGCGGAGATCCTCATCCAGCCCGACATGATCGTGCTGGCCGCGCCGGAAATCGCGGGCTTGCCTTACGTGATCTCTGGCCTGGTTGCCGCGGGCGCGCTGGCGGCCGCGCTATCCACCGCCGACGGCCTGCTGCTCACCATTGCCAACGCGCTGTCGCACGACGTTTTCTATCACATGGTCGACCGCACGGCGAGTCACCAGCGGCGTGTCACGACAGCCAAGATCGTGCTGCTGGGCGTGGCGCTGTTTGCCTCTTACGTCACCTCGCTGCGGCCCGGCAATATTCTCTTTCTCGTCGGCGCGGCCTTCTCGCTGGCCGCGTCCAGTTTCTTCCCGGTGCTGGTGCTTGCGATCTTCTGGCGCCGCACCACGGCCGCGGGGGCGGTGGCAGGCATGGTGGCCGGACTCGGTGTGGCGGTCTACTATATCTTCGTCAACTACCCGTTCTTTACCCGCATGACCGGCATTTTCGGCAATCGCTGGTTCGGCGTGGACCCGATCGCTTCCGGCGCATTCGGCGTGCCCGCCGGCTTTGCCGTGGCCATCCTGGTCAGCCTGCTGACGCCGCGCAACGCCCCGGTGATTGACCGTCTCGTGACGTACTTGCGACGCGGATAGTGCCTTCGATCACGAAACACTAGATTTGCGAAACAACCCTCTGATATACTCGCGGACTTGCTGGAGAGATGGATGAGTGGTTTAAGTCGCACGCCTGGAAAGCGTGTATAGGTTAATACCTATCCGGGGTTCGAATCCCCGTCTCTCCGCCAGAACAACGGAAAAAGCCCTTGATATTCAAGGGCTTTTTCTATTTTCGGGGCAGATTCAGGGGCAGTGCGCGGGTCTTGCGCGCTGGCACGGGCGAACTCCCCACACATAAAAAAAGCACCTGTAGCAGGTGCTTTTTTTATTTCCCGCGGTTGAAGGGGGGGACCGAACCGGGTCGGCAAACTCATTGGGATCCGGTTCGGACTTGCAAGCCTAATCGGCTTGCTCGATCTCACTGCCATGTTGGCCAGAGGATCATCTGCCACTTACCTTCGCTTTGCTACTGCGTGTCTCAGTCGGCAGGACTTCAGTATAGGTCAGCAGAAGTCGGGGTCAACCTGCGTTTAATGGCGGGATGCTGGTGGCTCACATGGACGGTTTTTGCCGGCGGGCCATCGCGCTTGTGAGTTCTGCTGCACGTGGCGATCCGTGGGTGTTCCCCCATGCCGTCGCGGCAAACGCGCCGTGCTACGATCCATAAAAAATCGGGATGAGACACACAGTGAGCCAAGACATTGCAGCGCGTTTCAATGCGGAGTTCGCCCCGCGGATTGCGCAGACGATCGCGGATTTGTTCAAGCGCCGCATTCACGTCGAGGTGGTGCCGGACGAGAGGCCTGGCCGCGCAGCGCGCGTCCGCCTTTCCGGCGAGCCGTTCGATGAGCCGCGGCGGTTCGCGCAGCAGTTGAACGTCTACCTGTCGTGGGACGGCCTCGAGGTGGAAGCGCTGTTCGCCGCCGGTGGCGCGGAAAAATTCGAACACTATCTCGCGGCCCTGCCGGGCAAGATGCGCGCGTGGCAAACGCCCCGGCAGATCGATTTCGGGACGCGCTCGCAGGCAGACCCTAGCGTGCTGCTTGGCGGGCTGGATTTCGAGCATTGAGGCTGAGCTGTTCGGGCGTACTCACCGCATCCCCTGCAGCCTTTCCACGTTTCGCACCAGATCCATCAGCCCCGGCGCGACTTCCCGCTCGCGTGCGGCGAATGGCTTGGCTTGTGCCGATACCCCGCAGTTGAAGATCAGCCATTGCGAATCCACCGGCCGGAACAGCGGCACGGCAAAGGCATGGACATCGCTGCGCCATTCGCCACGGTTCACGCAGTAGCCCTTGGCCTCGAAATCCTGCCGCAGGCGCAAGAGCTGTGGCTGGAAGCGCAGGAAGGCATCGGGGTCTTGGAGGCGCAGGCGATTGAGCACGCTTTCACGCGCTTCGGCGGGCGCCTTGCATAGCCAGGCCTTGCCGATGGCGGTGGTGAGCATGGGCAGCGCGGCCCCGATGTCCGGCGTCACAATAAGGCTGTCGGTGGAGCGGGCGGTCTCCACATAGATCATCTGCGTGCGGTCGCGCATGCCTAGCGATACCGCGCCGCCGACGCGGTCGGCGAGCTCTTTCATCAACGGCCGGGCGATCTGGCGGATATGCATGCTGGCTAGCAGCGGATAGCCGAGCGAGAGCACGGGCGCGCCGAGCCGGTACTTGGCCTGCGCGGCGTCGCGCCGCAGGTAGCCGAGCACGGTCAGCGTGTGCGTGAGCCTTGCCACGGCTGATCTCGACTGGCCGGTGCGTTGTGCAAACTCCTTGTTGCCGAGCAGGGATTCGCCAGGGCGGTAGGCCAGCAGGATATCGATGCCGTGCGCGAGCGTGGTGGCGAACTGGCGATCGCCGGTGTCGCGCTCGTCGGCTACGGGCGTGCCGCGCGATCTGCCGGGTGGGGGCGCCGATGCCATCACGCGATCCCCAACGACGCTTCCACGCGCCGCACCATCCGCAGCAGGCGCGGCCCCATTTCGCGTTCGAGCTTTCGTGGTGTCATCCTGCCGCCTGGCACCCCGCAATTGAAGACCAGCACCTCGCCGTCGATCTCGGCACGCATCGGCACGGCCACGGCATGCACGTCGCGCTGCCATTCCCCGCGCGACAGGCAGAAGCCGAGCGTGGCGAAATCGTGCGCCGCGGCTTCCAGCGCGGCGGCGTGCGCTTGCCATTGCGCGGCATCGCTGGCGCGTAGCGCCGCCAGCACCGGCTCGCGCTCGTCGGGGGATGCCTGGCACAGCCAGGCGCGTCCGATGGCGGTGGGGAGCATGGGCAGCGATGCGCCGATATCGGGCCGAAAGGCGATGGCGTCGTGCCCGCGGCTGGTTTCCACGTAGACCATTTGCAGCCGGTCGCGCAGGCCGAGCGAGACCGAGCCGCCCACTTCGTCGGCGAGCTGCTTCATCAGCGGGCGCGCAAGCTGCCTGACCTTGAGGCTGGCCAGCAGCGGGTAGCCAAGCGAGAGCGCAGTGGAGCCCAGCCGGTAGCGGCGCAGATCGGTGTCGTAGAGCAATAGGCCGCGTGCCGCCAGCGTATATGTCAGACGGCTGATGGTGGCCTTGGACAGCCCGGTGCGCTCCGCCAGCTGCTTGTTGCTCATGACCGGTTCTCCCACGCGAAAGCACTGCAGCAGTGCCAGGCCGTGCGCCAGCGTGGTGGCGAAGGCGGGGTCCGGATGATGGGGGCGGGGCGGCATCTGGCGTGAGAGAAAAGCGGTTCAAAGGCGGTTCAAAGGCGGCATATGGGCTGCATCGCAGGGCCGAAGTACGCATCCATCATAGCCATTGCCGGGCATTCCGGGCACGCCTCGTGTTCAAGATAGCGAAACATCGATCCGCTTTTCAGGCACGGGTTGCTACGCTGGTTTCCACGCAGCCGATCCCGGCCGCACTTACCGGATGGAGCAAGACTGATGATCAGGGAACCGGACGCCTTTCAAGCCTTCCTGGCCGAATTGCGGCGTTTCGTGCGCGAGCGGCTGGTGCCGCGCGAGGCCGAGGTGGCCGCGCTCGATGCCATACCCGAAGCGCTGGTAAAGGAAATGGCCGAGCTGGGCTTGTTCGGCTTTTCGATTCCCGAGGCGTACGGCGGCGCCGGCATGACAACCGAGGAACTCGTGCTGGCGGCGCTGGAGTTGTCACAGTGCTCGGTGGCCTTCCGCGCGCGGGTGGGCACCAATACCGGCATTGGCTCGGAAGCGCTTGTGGCGGATGGCACGCCCGAGCAAAAGCGCCGCTACCTGCCTTTGCTCGCCAGTGGCGAGCTGACCGGCTCGTTCGCGCTGACCGAGCCGGAGGCCGGCTCGGATGCCACGGCGCTGACGACTTCCGCGCGGCGCGACGGCGACCACTATGTGCTCAACGGCACCAAGTGCTTCATCACCAATGCGCCCATTGCTGGCTTGTTCACCGTGATGGCGCGTACCGATCCCGCGCGTAGCGGGGCGGCCGGCATCTCGGCGTTTATCGTGGAGCGCGGCACGCCGGGCCTGACCACAGGGCAGCCGTATCGCAAGATGGGGCAAGAGGGCTCGCCGGTCTCGGAGGTGCACTTTAACGATTGCCGCGTGCCCGGCGCCAACCTGATCGGAGGCGAGGAAGGGCAGGGATTTCGCACGGCGATGAAGGTGCTCAACAAGCAGCGCATCCATCTGGCGGCGCTGTGCACGGGGCCGGCCATCCGCATGCTGGACGAAGCGATCCGCTTCGTCACCGGGCGCCAGCAGTTCGGCCAGCCGCTGGCGGAGTTCCAGCTGGTGCAGGCGATGATCGCCGATTGCCAGACCGAGATCTTTGCTGCGCGCGCGCTGATCATGGAAACGGCGCGCCAGCGCGATCGCGGCGAAGACGTGACCATGCAGGCCTCGATGTGCAAGTACTTCGCCTCCGAGATGTGCGGGCGCGTGGCGGATCGCTGCGTGCAGATGTTTGGCGGCTACGGCTATATCGCGGACTTCGGCATCGAGCGCTTCTATCGCGACGTACGCTTGTTCCGCCTGTACGAAGGCACCAGCCAGATCCACCAGCTCAATATCGCCAAGCGCACGCTGGCGCAGGCTGCGGCGAGCTGATCACGAAAGCGCAGAACAGCCGCCGGCCAACTTGCCAGGCGGCGTCATTCCGTCAAGGAGACACCATGTTGAAGACCTTGCTTGCCGCGGGCTCCGTCCTGCTGACCCTGCTTGGGCATGCGCAGCCGGCGCTGGCCGATGCAAGCTATCCCGCCAAAGTGATCCGCCTGGTCGTGCCGTTCCCGCCGGGTGGGTCCACCGACACGCTGGCGCGCTTGCTGGCCGAGCAATTGAAGGAGGAACTCGGCCAGACCGTGGTGGTTGAGAACAAGGCAGGCGCTGGCGGCAATATCGGCGGCGATGCGGTGGCCAAGGCTGCCCCCGATGGCTACACGCTGCTGCTGGCCGCGGCCGGTCCCACGGTGATCAACCCCAGTCTTTACGCGCGCATGTCCTATGACCCCCTGCGAGACCTAGCACCGGTCACGATGCTGGCGCGCGAGCACAACCTGATGGCGGTCAACCCGTCGGTGCCCGCGCACAACCTCAAGGAGTTCATCGCCTATGCCAAGAGCAAGCCCGGGCAGCTCAGCTTTGGCTCGCCCGGCAACGGCACCACGGCGCAACTCGCGGGCGAGTTGCTGAACCAGTCCGCCGGCATCAAGCTGCAGCACGTGCCCTACAAGGGCAGCGGCCCCGCGGTGGCCGACCTGATCGCCGGGCATATCACGCTGATGATCGACAACATGCCGGCGTTGCTGCCGTTTGTGCAATCGGGCCGCCTGCGTGCCCTGGCGGTGGCCAGCGACAAGCGCGCCAGCGCCTTGCCCGATGTGCCGACGGTCGAGGAGGCCGGGCTCAGGGGCTATGTGGTGACCGCGTGGAAGGGGCTGATGGCGCCGGCTGGCACGCCGCGCCCGATCATTGCCAAGCTGCATGATGCGACAGCGAAGATCCTGGCCAAGCCGCAGATTCGCAAACGCCTGGTGGACCTCGGTGCGGAGCCGGTAGGCAACACGCCCGAGCAGTTCGCCGCATTGATCCGCAGCGATACGGCGTGGTGGGCCGCGCTGGTGAAGTCGACTGGCACCACGCTCGACTAAGCAGGCTGCCCTGAGCCAATTTCCATCACACCAGAATATCGCCCCGGGACCCGCATGAACCACATGGATCAAGACGCGTGCGCCGCGCAGCAGAATGGACCGCTCGCCGGCGTGCGCATTCTCGACATGGCCACGGTAGTCGCCGCGCCATTTGCCAGCACGCTGTGCGCAGACATGGGCGCGGAAGTCGTCAAGCTCGAGTTGTCCGATGGCACCGATCCGCTGCGCGGGCTCGCGCCGGTGAAGGGCAAGCTGCCGCTGTACTGGAAGGTCACCAATCGCGGCAAGCGCGGCATCACGCTGGATGTGCGCAAGCCGGAAGGACGCGCGCTGTTTCTCAAGATGCTGCCGCGGTTCGATGTGCTGGTAGAGAATTTCCGCACCGGCACGCTGGACCGCTGGGGCCTCGACGCCGAGACCTTGCGCGCGGCCAATCCGCGCCTGACGATCCTGCGCCTGACCGGCTTTGGCCAGACCGGGCCGTATGCGGGGCGAGCCGGCTTTGCGCGCGTGTTCGAGGCGATGAGCGGGTTCACCAACCTGGCGGGCGATCCGTCGGGCTCGCCGATGCACATGAACTATCCGATGGGCGACATGGTGGCCGGGCTGTTCGGCGCGTTCTCAATCGCAGCCGCCGTGGCCGACAACCGGCGCGCGCACGCACATGGCAACGAGGCGCGTGGCCGCGAGATCGACCTGTCCGCCACCGAGGCACTGTTCCGCCTGCTGGAGCCGCTGGCCGTGGAGTACGAGCAACTGGGGCAGGTGCGCCAGCGCGCGGGCAATCGCGCCACCTACACCGCGCCATCGAATATGTACGCTACCGCGGACGGGCACTGGGTTTCGCTCGTGGCGTCATCGGACCCGATCTTTCGCCGGCTCTGCCATGCCATCGGCAAACCTGCCATGGCCGACGATCCGCGCTATGCCAGCAACCCGGCGCGCGTGCGCCATCTCGATACGCTCGACGCCATCGTCAAGACCTGGTTTGCCGCGCATGTTTATGAAGCCGTGGCGCGGGCGCTGGGCGCGCACGAGATCCCGTTCAGCAAGATCTTCACCATTGTCGATATCCTGGAGGATCCGCATTTCCAGGCACGCGGCGCGGTCGTCCGCCTGCCCGACCCCGATCTCGGCTCGATTCCCGCACCCTGCATGGTGCCGAGGTTTTCCGGCCATGCGCCACCGGCACCTCGCAGCGGCCCCGCGGTGGGCGAGCACAACGCGGCGTTTTACGCCGAGCTTGGCCTGACGCCGGCCGATCTGGAAACGCTGCGCGAACTGCAGGTGGTCTGACAAGCGCGGCGTGCCGGCGCTGCGGCAGCCTCATGCGCAACTCGTGCTACAGTGGCCTGATCCGATTCTCCGGAGGAGCATCATGGCTAAGGATTCCACGCCGCATCTTCAGGCAATTGTCCAGACAGCGCCGCAGGCCGGGCGCTATGTGTGGGTGATCACGCTGGTCGACTTCGCTGCGCAGATGGTCAAGCGCACCATTGTTTCGGACGATACCTTCACCACCTCGGACGCGGCGCGCGTGGCTGGCGACGCGCAGCTCAAGGCGATGGCGGCGGATAAGTAGCCGCTACGCGCACGATGGGAAGGCGCAGCATTGGCACTGTCGGCGCGCAGCGGCCCGCCTGCTGACTGCATGTGCAAGGTGCGGGAGCGATGATGAGCATGTGCGAGGCCTGTGCGCAGATACGGCCCGGCTCGACCGGTGGCACGGGGCATCCCCGGCTGCTGCTGACGGATACGCAGCGCATCAAGCCGCGTGGCCAGCCCGCGATCACCTTTGCCACCTACACCTGTGCCGATTGCGGCTGCCGCTGGCGCCATGAGAGCGACAAGAACGGCAAGGGGCCGGGTTGGTCGATACAGCCGGCAGGCTGACGCGGCCTGAATTTGCCTGAAAGCATTCCCGCCACTGCCTGGCAACAGGGCGGGGCGAATCCGTGGCGGTGCGGCGCCGGCCGCATCCACCCATCCATCATCGACAGGGGAGCGCAAGTTGGACACTGGACCTTTCACCCGCTACAAAGGCTTCGATCTCTACCCGCTGATCTATCGTCACCAGGCGGAACGTACCTGGCCCGAGCGCCGGCCGGATCGCAGCTTCAACGCGTCGGTGGTGATCTGCCGCGAAGGGCATGAGCCGGGGACCGAGCGCTCGCGCGTGTTTCGCCTCAGCGCCGCACCCTGGGACAATATCGGCACCGCGCGCCGCGGCGCCGTGAAGTTCGGCGAGGACATCATCAACGGCCTGGTGCCGGGCGAGTCCGTTGCTGCGCTGTAGGGCGCTGTAGGGCGCTGTAGGGCGCTGTGGGGCGCTGTGGGGCGCCTTGGGGGGGGCGGTCAGTCGCGGCAGGCACGCCAGCCGCGGTGGCAGCGGGCGGCCACCGCGGCGCTTCATCACGGCGCTATGACGTCATGGGATCATGGCGCTGTACACCGTGTTCCTGAACCACGCGCGGTAATACTCGCGCTGCCCCGGCGCCTGCATCATCCAGATCGCCACGGTCTTTTCCTTCGGGTCGACCCAGAAGTAGGTGCCCCCGACCCCGCCCCAGTAGTAGTCCCCGACCGATCCCGGCGTGGCCGATTCGCCGGTGCCCGTGCGTGTGCCGAACCCCAGGCCAAAGCCATAGCCCGGCCCCGGCAGGTAGGCCGCGCCGCGCGCCAGGGAACGGGCACCCACGATGCCAAGGTGGTCGGCCGTCATGTAGGCGACCGTCTTGGGCGATAGCAGGCGCACCCCGTCGATCTCGCCGCCATTGAGCAGCATCTGGGCAAAGCGGAAGTAGTCGGCCGCGGTCGAAACCAGGCCGCCGCCGCCCGATTCAAGCTTCGGGGCGCGGCGTACGTCGATCAGCCCGACCGGCACCTTGCTGTCGGGATCGACGGCAAAGGGCTCCGCTATGCGGCCTTGCTGTGCCGGCGGAACCCAGAAGCCGGTGTCCTTCATCTGCAATGGCGTAAAGATCCGCTGCTGCAGATGCGTGGCCAGCGTCTGGCCCGACACGCGCTCGAGCAGCGCGCCCAAGACATCGGTGGAGCGGCTGTATTCCCAAGTGGTGCCGGGCTGGAACTGCAGGGGCACCTTGGCCAGACGCGCGATGAACTCGGCATTGCTTTGCTCGGTGGCATCCACGTCCAGCCGCTTGTATTCCTCCTTGACAAGCGACTTGCCGAACACGCCGTAGGTCAGGCCAGACGTGTGGCGCAGCAGGTCCTGCACGGTCATTTCGCGCTGGGCGGGCACCAGTTCCAGCACGGGCTTGCCGGCAGCGTCGGTCTTCTCCATGCCAACGCGCAGGTCCTTGAGCTCGGGCAGGTACTTCGACACCGGGTCGGCCAATTGGATGCGGCCGTCCTCGACCATCATCATGACTGCCACCGAGACGATCGGCTTGCTCATCGAGTAGATGCGGAAAATCGAGTCCGGGCGCATCGGCACCTTGCCCGCCGCGTCCTGCCAGCCAATGGTCTGCGTGTTGACGATGCTGCCGTTGCGGGCCACCAGGTAGACGGCGCCGGGAATGCGCCCTTGCGCGACATCGGCACGCACGCGTGCGCTCATGCTGTCCAGTTGCGTGGCGGAGAAGCCGGTCGTGAGCGGTGCGGTATTTTGCGTGTTGGCCGGGGCCGCGCAGGCGGCAAGCAGTGCGACCGCCAGCGCTGGCAAAGTGCTACGTATCATTTGTCTCATCCTTTGTCTTATCGTTGTCTTGGCAATGTCTTATCGATGCAGCATCGGTGTGGCACCGATGTGGCATCGGGAAGGGCTCGATTGCGGCAAAAGCAAGGTGATCATCGCATGCAGGTTGGTGCGCGTGAATCGAGGCTCACCCGAATCGGGCCGCGCGCCATGCTACGATCCCGACAAATCATCGGAGGTGAAGATGTCAAAACACGTGTTCACTCGCAGCCAGTACCTGGCCATCCTCAATGAAAGCCTGAAGAACGACCCGAGGTGGAAGCCAGGCATGGCCTTTGTCTTTCATCCGCTGGGCGCGGACGAAGCCAGCGCGACCGGTGTCGGATGCACCGGCCCCGACGACGTGCTTCCCGTCTATGCGGAGATCGAGCGGGTGGCGGCGGATCTGATCGAGGTGAGGGAGGCGCGGTAGGGGGCTGGCGTGGAGGCGCCACGCAGTGCCGGCCAGGCATGCATCGCGTCATGTGCACGACGGAAAGGCGGGCTCTCCCGCCGACCTGCGTACAATACCGCCCCAGACAGACTCTAGCGGAACAAGCCGTGAAAAAGACCGACCTCGAAAAGAACAAAGCGTTGAAGCTCGCAAACAGCCTGAAGCTGTCCGCCGCAGTCCGTGCCGGCCGTGATACCGGCCCGGCCAAGGTCGATCGCCGCGAACAGCGCCGGCTCGATCAGGAACAAGGCCTGGTGCCGTTTGCGTGCAAGCTGGATGCCGAACTGGTGAAGCGCCTGCAGGCACTGGCACCGGCACATGCCGGTGGCATGAGCGGCCTGCTGAAAGAAGCGCTGGAACGCGGCCTGTCGCAGGAAGACGCGGCAGCCTGATCGCGGCGCGCTGGGCCGGGTGGGCATGAAGCACTGATTTGTGCCTTTTTGTCCACGCAAACGGTGTGGTGCGCAGGGCCGTAGCAAACAGAAGCAAGCAAAACGCCCGCTGGGTTTCAGCGGGCGTTTTGCTTTTGTCTTTGCTTTTGAGGGGGGTATTCAGGGGGGGGCGGATGCCGTTCCTGTGTGAGCGAGGGCAAAACCTCAATGCACGAACAGCCAGATCAGCAGCAATACAAAGGCGGGGACACCGAGCAGCCAGGCGAGAATGTAGGGCATGATTTCCTTCCTTTCCTATCTGTTTTCCACGGTTCCACTATAGGCACGGCCGTTTTCGCACGGTGTCCGGCGGTTTCCGCTTGCGGTGTAGGACTGGGCTGACGGGGGCGGGGGAGGGAAAGACTCGGGGCAGTGCGGTTGCCCGCGGCGAGGCACGCCAGGGCGGAGGGAACGGAGCGGCCGCGGGGACCGCTCCAGGGGATCACAGCCTTATGGCCGTCATCCCTTCGGGGTGGAGCAAAGGGCGCTCAGTCCTCTTCGCCTTCTTCCGAATCGAGGAAATCGCGGCGAAGCATCCAGTTTTCGATGGCTTCGTCGCAGATCTTCTTGAGCTTTTGCTTCTCCGGCACTTTGTCGAACAGCTCAAAGTTCACCAGCGCGATGCCGGCGTCGGAGATGTAGAACAGGCGGCCGGGCTCGTCGTAATGCACGATGCGCCCGTCGATGCCGCTTTCCTCGCTGTCGACCGGCATGTCTTCCAGTTCGACCACCCGGCAGGTGAAGCGGGGTGCGCGGGTGTGGGTCAGATATTCAAATTCGTCATGCATGACCTCGCCGCCCTTGGGCGTAAAGATCGCGAAGCCCCAGATAAAGCGGGGCATCGGCAGATCGGACAGATCATCAATCTCGTCCATGGTGTTCTCCCTGATTCGATAACCCGCATTATCGCTCGCCCAGGGCGCAAGCACCAAAATGTTCTGGCGATGACCTGCTCGGGCGCTGCTCAGGCACCGCTCCGGAGCCCTATTTCGCCGCTTGGCAGTTGGCGTAGGCCGGCGGCGCGCTCTCGCCCTTGGTCACGTCCTGCAGCATGCCTTCGTCGCCCTTGGTGATCCACACATAGGCACCATGCGCATAGCGGGCGCCCGAGCCGGTCAGCACGCTGACAAAGAGCAGCGGCTTGCCATCCAGCCGCAGGATGGCGATCTGGTTGTCGGTGCTGTTGAAATAGCGCGCCGTGACCTGCTTGCCGTCGTCGCACTGGTAGCGCACGGTACGGGGCAGGTCGAAGCGCACGCCGTCGATGCCGGGCTTGGCCATGGCGGGGGCAACGGCCAGCCCGATGGCGGCGGCGATGGCGCAGGTCGTGCAGCGATGCACGGGCGAACGAAGAGGCATCTGGTTTCCTTGTTGGCTAGCTCGGTAGCAAGACGCTGATGAGGCGGCCCAGGTCGTGGCTGGCGTATTCCCCGCGGGATGCGCGGCCGGGTGGCATCCCTGCCGCGGGGGTTGCTCAGGCCAGCATATAGCCGCTTGCGAGCTCTCGGAAGCTGGCTACCTCGGCCGCTTGCCAGGCGGCGTCGTGCCCGTGCTCCTCGGCCAGGATCTCGGCCACCCGCGGCGCTGCCGCGCTCGCGGCGCTGGCTTCCAGAAACAGGGCGCGATTGCGGCGCGCCAACACGTCCTCGACTCGCCGAGCCAGTTCGAAACGCGCGGCAAAGCGCACATGGGCGGCGGTCAACCCGGCGCCGGGCACCAGTATTTCGTCGTTGCCGGGCAGCGTGTGCAGCATGCCGACCTCGTTGCCGTAGTAACGGTCCGGCGAACCGCTGCCGGGGGCGGGCAGGTTAGCGGGCAAGCCTTGCGCGCCGTGCAGCGGCAGATCCGCTGTCACGCAGGGCGCGGCCGGCAGCATCTGGCGCTGGATGGCCGTGCCCACCACGTCCTCGGCCATCTTGCGGTAGGTGGTCCACTTGCCGCCGGTGACGGTGATCAGGCCGGCCTTGGACACCAGGATGGTGTGCTCGCGCGAGAGCGAGGCGGTGGAGGCTTCGCCGGTGGCCTTGACCAGCGGGCGCAGGCCGGCCCAGACGCTGGTCACGTCGGCGCGGGTTGGCGCGCGCGACAGGTAGCGCGTGGCGGTCTCCAGGATGAAATCGACATCGTCGGCGCCGGCGCGCGGCTCCAGCGGCAGGTCCTTGCGCGGCGTATCGGTGGTGCCGATGATGGTGTGGCCGTTCCAGGGCACGACGAAGAGCACGCGGCCGTCATCGGTCTTGGGAATCAGGATGGCACGGTCGCCGGGCAGGAAGCTGCGCGGCAAGGTCAGGTGCACGCCCTGGCTGGGGGCCACCATGCTGCGGGCCTGGCCGTCTTCCATCTGGCGCACGGCATCGACCCACACGCCGGTGGCGTTGATCACGCAGGACGCCTTCAGGTCGAAGCTGGCGTCGCCCAGCACGTCCTTCACGGTAACGCCGTCGATTACCCCGTTGCGCTGCGACAGCCCGCTCACGCGCAGGTAGTTGATGGCCGTGCCGCCCACGTCGAACAGCGTGCGCATCAGGGCGATGGCCAGGCGGGCGTCGTCGAACTGCCCGTCGAAATACAGGTTGCCGCCGCGCAGGGGCCGCCCGCCCACGTGTTCGGCCAGGGTCGGCGCCGCCGCCAGGGTTTCGCGGTGGTTGAGCCAGCGGCTGCCGGACAGGTTGAGGCCGCCGGCCAGCATGTCGTATAGCTTCAGGCCGATGCCGTAGAAGGGCTGGTCGAACAACTGATAGGCCGGCACCACGAAGCCGAGCGGCCATACCAGGTGCGGCGCGTTGCGGGCCAGCAGGCCGCGCTCATGCAGCGCCTCGCGCACCAGGCTGATATTGCCCTGCGCGAGGTAGCGCACGCCGCCGTGAACCAGCTTGGTGGCCTTGCTGGAGGTGCCCTTGGCAAAGTCGGCGGCTTCCACCAGCAGCGTGCGGTAGCCGCGCGAGGCGGCGTCCACCGCCGTGCCCAGGCCGGTGGCGCCGCCGCCGATGACGATGACATCCCACTTCGGCTCGCGCTCGAGGGTGGCGAGCAGGGTGGCGCGGTCGGGCGGCAGGATGGGGGTGTGCAGTGTCTGCATGATTCCTTGTTTGGTGCGAATGCGTGTCGCGGTGTTGCTTGTCTTTACTTTTGCATTTGCCTTGTGCGGCTTGTGCGCTGCGCTCGGCCCGCGCTCAACTTGTCGAGTGCGGTGGCGCGCAATCTTCCCGCGCCCAGTCGCGTGCGCGCTCTACCGCGCGATGCCAGCGCCAGAGCCGGTACGCGCGCGCGTCGGCGCTAAGGTTGGGCTCGAAGCGATGCTCCACCTGCCACTGGCTGGCGATCTCGTCCTCGCCGCTCCAGTAGCCGGTGGCCAGTCCCGCCAGGTAGGCCGCGCCAAGCGCGGTGGTCTCGGTCACGCGCGGGCGAACCACGGCCGTGCCAAGCAGGTCGGCCTGCATCTGCATCAGCAGGTCGCTGCGCGATGCGCCACCGTCCACACGCAGTTCGGCCAGCGAAATGCCGGCATCCTTCTGCATGGCGTCCAGCACGTCCACGCTCTGCAGCGCGATCGACTCCAGCGCGGCGCGGGCAATGTGCGCTCGTCCGGTGCCGCGGGTCAGGCCGACCAGCGTGCCGCGCGCGAACGGATCCCAGTGCGGCGCGCCCAGGCCGGCAAAGGCCGGCACCAGCACCACGCCTTCGGTGTCGTCGCACTGGCGCGCCAGCGGCTCCACCTCGGGCGCGCTGTTGATGATCTGCAGCCCGTCGCGCAGCCACTGGATGGTGGCGCCGCCCATGAACACGCCGCCTTCCAGGCAATACTGCGTGCGGCTGGCGGGCGGCGTGGTGCCGCCCAGTTGCCAGCCAATGGTGGTGAGCAGGCGATTGTGCGAAGTGACCGGCTGCGATCCCGTGTTCATCAGCAGGAAGCAGCCCGTGCCGTAGGTATTCTTGGCCATGCCCGGGGACAGGCAGGCCTGGCCGTAGGTGGCGGCCTGCTGGTCCCCGGCGATGCCGGCAATGGGGATCTCCGCGCCGAACAGCCGCAACGCCGTGCGCGCCACCTCGCCGCTGGAGGGCACCACCTCGGGCAACAAGCTGCGCGGGATGTCCAGCAGGTCGAGCAGGTCATCATCCCACTGGAAGGTGTGGATGTTGAACAGCATCGTGCGCGACGCGTTGGAGACATCGGTGACATGGCGCTTGCCGTCCGTCAGCTGCCAGATCAGCCAGCTGTCGACCGTGCCGAACGCCAGCTCGCCACGCGCCGCGCGTTCGCGCGCGCCCTCGGTGTTGTCGAGCATCCAGCGCAGCTTGGTGCCGGAGAAATAGGCGTCGATGATCAGGCCGGTCTTGTCGCGGAACAGCTCGCCGTGGCCGTCGGCCTGCAGCGCCTCGCACATCGGCGCGGTGCGGCGGTCCTGCCAGACCAGCGCGCGGCCGATGGGCTCGCCGGTCTGGCGGTCCCACAGCACGGTGGTCTCGCGCTGGTTGGTGATGCCGATGGCGCTCACCTGGCTGGCCGCGACGCCGGCGTCGTTCAGCACCTCGTGCGCCACCGCCAGCTGCGACTGCCAGATCTCGTAGGGATCGTGCTCGACGTGGCCGGGGTGCGGGTAATATTGGCGGAATTCGCGCTGCGCGACCCGCGCCACGTTGCCGGCGTGATCGAACAGGATCGCGCGCGAGCTGCTGGTGCCCTGGTCGAGCGCCAGCACGAATTGCGGCAGGCCCGAAGGCTGGGTTTGCTTCATGCGTCTTGTCCTGGATTGACTGCTATTACCACTACATTAACCATTGCAGGCGTGCCTTGCCGGCCGCCGGGATCCTTCATGTCCGATATCTTGGCCGATAGCGCCAGCCAGAACCCCGTCGTATCCCGCGTTGCCGCCTCGCTGGCGGCGCGCAGCCGTTTCGATGCCGGCGCGCATTTGCGGCTGACCGTGGCAGGCCGCCAGGTGGGCTGGCTGCCGCGCGCGCATGCGCAGATCCTGCGCGCGCAGGATACGGTGCCGGGCGTGCTGGGCGAGCCGCGGGGTGGCAGCGTGGCGCTGCTGCCGGACTGCGGCGATGCTTGCACGCGCAGCGCGGCGCTGAAGGTGCTGGCGCACTGGCTGGCGGATGCCGGCCATGTGCGCGGCTGGCGCGACGAACTGTTCGCCGTCACGCCGGAACTCGCGGCGCCGGCCTTCGCGGTGATCGAGCGCGCAGCTGCGCGCTTTCTCGGGCTGCTGACCTTTGCCTCGCACATGAACGGCGTCATTGCCGGCGCGCGTGCGCTCTGGATTTCACGGCGCAGCGCCGCCAAGGCGGTCGACCCCGGCATGTGGGACAACCTGGTGGCTGGTGGCATGCCGCACGGCAGTGATCCGCTTGCCACGCTGGTGCGCGAGTGCGACGAGGAGTCAGGCATTGCGCCCGTGCTGGCGCAACGCGCCGAGGCGCATGGCGTGATCGAAGTGCTGCGTGAAATCCCCGAGGGCGTGCAGTGGGAGGCCGTGTACGTGTACGACCTGTTGCTGCCGCCGGATTTCGTGCCGCATAACCGCGACGGGGAGGTGGCCGAGCACCGCCGTATCGAGCCGGAGGCATTGCTTGCTATCATGGCGGATGGCGCCATGACGGTCGACGCGACCCTGGTGACGCTGGATGCGCTCAATCGCCGTGGCTGGAGCGCCCCCGGCATCCCCCGCCCTTGATCGGCGCGCACTAGACAAAACCACACACGATGAGCAATACCGGATTCATTCTCACCATTTCTTGCCCGGATCAGCCGGGCATCGTCCATGCCGTCTCGGGCCTGCTGTTCCAGCACGGCTGCAATATCGTCGACTCCGACCAGTACGGCGATGAGTTCACCGGCCGCTTCTTCATGCGGGTGCATTTCACGCCGGCCGCTGGCGGCCCGGACCTGGCCACGCTGAAGACCGCGTTCGCGCCGATCGGCGATCAGTTCGCCATGCAGTGGGACCTGTTCGATGCCAGCGTCAAGCCGCGCGTGATGATCATGGTGTCGAAGATCGGCCATTGCCTGAACGATCTGCTGTTCCGCGCCAAGGCCAGCGGCCTGCCGGTGGAGATCGCCGCCATCGTGTCGAACCACCGCGATTTCTACCAGCTTGCCGCGTCGTACGATATCCCGTTTTTCCACCTGCCGATGATGAACGCCTCGGCTGAGCAGAAGACCGCGCAAGAGAACAAGGTGTTCGAGATCGTGCGCGAGCAGAACATCGACCTGGTGGTGCTGGCCCGCTACATGCAGGTGCTGTCCGACGACCTGTGCCGCAAGCTGGCCGGCCGCGCCATCAATATCCATCACTCGTTCCTGCCCAGCTTCAAGGGCGCCAAGCCTTACTATCAGGCGCACGACCGTGGCGTGAAGCTGATCGGCGCGACTGCCCACTACGTGACCGCGGCGCTGGACGAAGGCCCGATCATCGAGCAGGAAATCGAGCGCGTGGACCACAGCATGGATCCCGAGCAGCTCACCGCGGTGGGGCGTGACGTGGAGTGCGTGGCGCTGGCGCGTGCCGTCAAATGGCATGCCGAGCACCGCATCCTGCTCAACGGCCACAAGACCGTCGTCTTCAAGTAAGACCTCCGGCAAGTAGTCCTTAAGCAAGCCACTAGGCAATCCACTAAGCAAGCCCTTCACCAGGTGCCAGGCGCCAGTCGCGCCGGCACCGCCTCGCCCGCAGGGGAGCCGGCGCCGTGGCAGGCCGCTCTCAGGCCTGCGCGACCACACAGCGCACTCCGCTTTCTTCCAGCATGCTCTCGAATGGCGGCTTCAACGGCTCATCGGTGAAGAGCCGGTCGATCTCCGAGACGTGCGCCAGTTCCACCATGGCCTGCCGGTTGAATTTGCTGGCGTCCGCCGCCAGCCAGACTTCGCGCGAATGCTCGATGATGGTCCGCGCTACCTTCACTTCGCGAAAATCGTAATCGCGCAGCGTGCCGTCGGCCTCGATGCCCGAGATGCCGATCAGGCCGATATCCACCTTGAACTGGCTGATGAACTCCACCGTGGCCTCGCCCACGATGCCGCGGTCGCGCGAGCGCAGCACGCCGCCGGCGACGATCACTTCGCAATCGGGGTTGTCGGCCAGGATGCTCGCCACGTTCAGGTTGTTGGTGATCACGCGCAGGCCGCGGTGATGCATGAGCTCGCGCGCGATTTCCTCGACCGTGGTGCCTATATTCAGGATCAGCGAGCAACCCTCGGGCACGGCGCTGGCCACTGCGCGCGCAATGCGGGCCTTGCCCTCGGCATTGAGCCCCTGGCGCTGCCGATAGGCGATGTTCTCCACCGTGGAGCCCTCCACCCGCACGCCGCCGTGAAAGCGCGCCAGCATGCCGCCTTCAGCCAGCAGGTTGACGTCCCGGCGCACGGTCTGCAGGGTCACCCCGAACTTGCGGGCAAGCTCGTCGATGGAAGCGAAGCCCTGGCTGCGAACCTCTTCCAGCAGGGCGGTCTGGCGTGGATTTAGCGTCATGCCGGCATTCTAGTTCAAACACAAACGAAAACAAATGATGCGGTGCATGATTGTTTTATTTTCGTTTTTGCTCTAAAACGAGCGGGAAGCAAGGATTTGTGCGTTTGCATCATTGCGTTATATGTGATGTATGTGGCATTCGGAATCGGAGACTCGATGCAGCTCAGATTGGAAGGCATCGCCCAGCAAGCAGGCTCGCAGGCGTATCTATATCCCATGTCGCTGACGCCCGTGCCGGGCGCGGTGACCATCCTGCTAGGTGCCACCCAGGCCGGCAAGACTTCGCTGATGCGGGTCATGGCGGGGTTGGACCGGCCTAGTGCCGGCCGTGTCGAGGTGGACGGCATCGACGTGACCGGCATGCCGGTGCGGGAGCGCAACGTCTCGATGGTCTACCAGCAGTTCATCAACTACCCGTCGATGACCGTCTTCGACAATATTGCTTCGCCGCTCAAACTGCGGCGTTCCAAGGATATCGATGGACAGGTGAGGGCGCTGGCCACCCGCCTGCATATCGAACACCTGCTCGAGCGCTTTCCCGCCGAGCTCTCCGGCGGGCAGCAGCAGCGCGTGGCGCTGGCACGCGCGCTGGCCAAGGGCGCGCCGCTGATGCTGCTCGACGAGCCCCTGGTCAACCTGGACTACAAGCTGCGCGAAGAGCTGCGCGAGGAACTCACCCAGCTTTTCGCGCATGGCAATGCCACCGTGATCTATGCCACCACGGAGCCGGCCGAAGCGCTGTTGCTGGGCGGCTATACCGCGGTGCTGGATGCCGGCGAGCTGTTGCAGTACGGGCCCACGCCAGAGGTCTTCCACTATCCCGCCTCGCTGCGCGTGGCGCGTGCTTTCAGCGATCCCCCCATGAACCTGATGGCCGGCAACCTGCTGGCCGGCGCGGTCACGTTGCCCGGCGGCGTCGTGGTCCCCTTGCCCGGGGCAGTGGAACAAGGCGGCACGGTAACGGTCGGGGTGCGGGCCGGTGCGCTGCGCCTGGACGCCGTGCCCGGCTCGGTGCCGGTGGCGGGCCGGGTGGCGCTGGCCGAGCTGTCCGGGTCGGACACCTTCGTGCACATGGATTCCCCGGTCGGCAACCTGGTGGCGCAGTTTCCGGGGGTGGTCGACCTGGAACTGGGCGCGCCGCTCACGCTGCACCTGGATCCAGCGCAGCTCTACCTGTTCGACGCCGACGGCATGCGCATGCATGCGCCCAGCCGGCCGTTGAAGGTCGCCCCCGCCACTGCCGAGCTGGGAGCCTGAGATGACACGCATCGACCTCGACCTGTCCCATTCATACCGGCCCGATCCGCAAGCGGACGAGGACTACGCGCTGCTGCCGCTGAAGTTCACGTTCAATGACGGCGGCGCCTACGCCTTGCTCGGGCCCTCCGGCTGCGGCAAGACCACCTTGCTCAATTGCATTTCCGGCTTGCAGCGTCCATCGCACGGCACTGTCTCCTTCGATGGCCGCGACGTGACCGCAGCCACGCCGCAAGCGCGCAACATTGCCCAGGTGTTCCAGTTCCCGGTGATCTACGACACCATGACGGTGGGCGAAAATCTGGCCTTCCCGCTACGCAACCGCGGCGTGCCCGCGGCCCAGGTGAAGGAGCGCGTAGGCCGCGTGGCCGAGATGCTGGACCTGTCCGCGTCGCTGGACCGGCGCGCCAGCGGGCTGGCGGCCGACGCCAAGCAGAAGATCTCGCTCGGGCGGGGCCTGGTGCGCCAGGACGTGTCGGCCATCCTGTTCGACGAGCCGCTGACCGTGATCGATCCGCACCTGAAATGGCAGTTGCGCCGCAAGCTCAAGGAGATTCACCACGAGTTCCGGCTGACGCTGATCTACGTCACGCATGACCAGACCGAGGCGCTCACCTTTGCCGACCAGGTGGTGGTGATGTCGCGCGGCAGGGCGGTGCAGGTGGGGCCGGCCGATGCGCTGTTCGAGCGCCCGGCGCATACCTTCGTTGGCAACTTCATCGGCTCGCCGGGCATGAACTTCCTGGCAGGGGCATGGCGCGATGGCGCCATCGAAATTGCCGGGCGGCGCTATATGCCGGAATTCGCGCCCACCGTCGCCGCGGCCTTGCAGGCGGCCGGCAGCTTCAAGGTCGGCGTGCGCCCCGAGTACCTGCGCCTGGCCGCAAGCACCGATCCGCAGGCCGTGCCCGCACGCGTGGAGCGCGCGCAGGACATTGGCACCTACTGGCTCGTCACCGCCACCGTGCAGGATGCCAGCGGCCACGCTGCTACCGTGCGCGGCCGGCTCGGCAACGAGGGCGCGGCGCTGCGGGCGGGCGAGACCGTGTGGCTATCCGTGTTCAACCGTCATACCTGTTACTACGTCAACGAGGAGCTGGTGGCATGAGCACGCTGAAGCCCGTCAACCAGAAGGCCTGGCTGCTGGTCATCCCGGTGGTCCTGTGCGTGGCGTTCTCCGCCATCCTGCCGCTGATGACCATCGTCAATTACTCCGTGCAGGACATCATCTCGCCCGAGCGGCGCGTGTTCGTCGGCACCGAGTGGTTCCGCACCGTGCTGCGCGACGGCGAGCTGCACGACGCGCTGCTGCGTCAGCTCGGCTTTTCGCTGGCGGTGCTGGCGGTGGAGATCCCGCTGGGCATCCTGCTGGCGCTGTCGATGCCGGCCAAGGGGGTGAAGGCGTCGGCGGTGCTGGTGGTGATCGCGCTGTCGCTGCTGATTCCATGGAACGTCGTGGGCACGATCTGGCAGATCTTCGGGCGCACCGATATCGGCTTGCTCGGAGCGGCGCTTGCCGGCATGGGCTTTGCCTACAACTACACCGGCAGCGCGGTAGACGCCTGGTTCACGGTGCTGGTGATGGACGTGTGGCACTGGACGCCGCTGGTGGCGCTGCTGTGCTACGCCGGCTTGCGCGCGATTCCCGACGCGTACTACCAGGCCGCGCAGATCGACGGTGCCTCGCGCCTGGCGGTGTTCCGCTACATCCAGCTGCCCAAGCTGCGTGGCGTGCTGATGATCGCGGTGCTGCTGCGCTTCATGGACAGCTTCATGATCTACACCGAGCCCTTCGTGCTGACCGGCGGCGGGCCTGGCAACGCGACCACGTTCCTGTCGCAATACCTGACGCAAAAGGCCGTGGGCCAGTTCGACCTGGGCCCGGCCGCGGCATTCTCGATCGTCTACTTCCTGATCATCTTGCTCACGTGTTTCATTCTCTACAACTGGATGCAGCGCGCGGGCACCGTCGGCAGCGAGGACATGCCCAATGCGTGAAGCCAAACGTGAAGCCAAGCAAAGCGCCACTTACTGGCGTGCAGTCTTCCTGGTGGTGTACCTGGTCTTCGCCATCCTGCCGATCTACTGGATGCTGAACATGTCGTTCAAGTCCAACGAGGAGATCGTTTCCACGCTGTCGCTGTGGCCAAACGAATTCACGCTGGAGCACTACAAGACCATTTTCACCGATCCGTCCTGGTACTCGGGCTACATCAACTCGATGATCTACGTGGCGATGAACACGGTGATCTCGATCACGGTGGCGCTGCCCGCGGCCTATGCCTTCTCGCGCTACCGGTTTATCGGCGACAAGCACGTCTTCTTCTGGCTGCTGACCAATCGCATGACGCCGCCGGCAGTGTTCCTGCTGCCGTTCTTCCAGCTTTACACCACCATTGGCCTGATGGACACGCACCTGGGCGTGGCGCTGGCGCACCTGGTGTTCAACGTGCCGCTGGCGGTGTGGATCCTGGAGGGCTTCATGTCCGGCGTGCCGCGCGAAATCGACGAGACGGCCTATGTGGATGGCTATTCCTTCCCGCGCTTCTTCGTCACCATCTTCCTGCCGCTGATCAAGGCCGGCGTGGGCGTGGCCGCTTTCTTCTGCTTCATGTTCAGCTGGGTGGAGCTGCTGCTGGCGCGCACGCTGACCTCGGTCAACGCCAAGCCGATCGTTGCCACCATGACGCGCACGGTGTCGGCCTCCGGCATGGATTGGGGCGTGCTGGCCGCGGCCGGCGTGCTCACCATCGTGCCCGGCGGCATCGTGATCTGGTTTGTGCGGCACTACATCGCGAAAGGCTTCGCGATGGGCCGCGTGTAAGGAGAGGATGCCATGTTCAGCTGGATGGTATGGACCACGCCGGTGGCCGTGTTTTTCATCAGCGTCGCGGTGATGCTGGTTGGCATGACGATGTGGGAGACGCGCGCCCCCACCATGGAGCGCAAGGGCTTCCTGCCCATCGCCACCACCCGCGGCGACCGCCTGTTCATCGGCCTGATGTGTGCGGCGTGGATCAACCTCGCGTGGGTGGGCCTGGGCGAGAAGATGATGGCGTGGTTCTCGCTGGCGGAGGAGCCTTCGATCTGGATCAGCCTGGTGCTGTCCATGCTTGCGCTGGGCCTGGTGATGCGCAAAGGCTGAGCGGCATGCGGATCGCGCACCTGAGCCGACAAGAATAAAGCGACGGATTTTTCGTCAATGGGCGTAGCGGCCTGCACCTTCCCCGGACCGCGACCCAGACAAAGAGCAGGGAGGGGGATTCTCGAGGAGACGTTCATGAAGGTGCACGTGAAATTGGGTATGACGGCGCTGGCCTGCGCAGCGGCGCTCGCTTGCGGCCACGCCGCTTGGGCAGGCGAGGCCGAGGCCAAGAAGTGGGTCGACAGCGAGTTCCAGCCGTCGTCGCTCGCCAAGGACAAGCAGCTCGCTGAAATGAAGTGGTTCATGGACGCTGCCGCCAAGCTCAAGGCGAAAGGCGTGACGCAGATCAGCGTGGTCTCGGAAACCATCACGACCCACGAGTACGAATCCAAGACGCTGGCCAAGGCCTTCGAGGAAATCACCGGCATCCAGGTCAAGCACGACATCATCCAGGAAGGCGATGTGGTGGAGAAGCTGCAGACCTCGATGCAGTCCGGCAAGTCGATCTATGACGGCTGGATCTCCGACTCCGACCTGATCGGCACGCACTATCGCTACGGCGCCATCCTGCCGCTGTCCGACTATATGAGCGGCGCCGGCAAGGAGTGGACCAATCCCGGGCTGGACGTGAAGGATTTCATCGGCACCAAGTTCACCACCGCGCCGGACGGCAAGCTCTACCAGCTGCCCGACCAGCAGTTCGCCAACCTGTACTGGTTCCGTGCCGACTGGTTCGCGCGCAAGGACCTGCAGGACAAGTTCAAGGCCAAGTACGGCTATGACCTGGGCGTGCCCACCAACTGGTCGGCCTATGAAGACATCGCCAACTTCTTCTCCAACGATGTCAAGGAACTCGACGGCAAGAAGGTCTACGGTCATATGGACTACGGCAAGAAGGATCCATCGCTCGGCTGGCGCTTTACCGACGCCTGGCTGTCGATGGCCGGGTCGGCCGACAAGGGCCTGCCGAACGGCATGCCGGTGGACGAATGGGGCATCCGCGTTGGCGCTGACAAGTGCACGCCGGAAGGAGCATCGGTCTCGCGCGGTGGCGCCACCAACAGCCCGGCCGCGGTCTATGCGCTCACCAAGTACATCGACTGGATGAAGAAGTACGCGCCGCCGCAGGCCATGGGCATGACCTTCTCCGAAGCTGGCCCGGTGCCGGCGCAAGGACAGGTGGCGCAGCAGATCTTCTGGTACACGGCCTTCACCGCCGACATGACCAAGAAGGGGCTGCCGGTGGTCAATGCGGACGGCACGCCGAAATGGCGCATGGCGCCATCGCCTTATGGCCCGTACTGGAAACAGGGCATGCAGAACGGCTACCAGGACGTGGGGTCTTGGACCTTCTTCAAGAACACCGATCCCAACCGCCTCGCGGCGGCCTGGCTCTACGCGCAGTTCGTGACGTCCAAGACGGTATCGCTGAAGAAGTCGCTCACCGGCCTGACCTTTATCCGCGACAGCGACATCCATCACGAATACCTTACCAAGAACGCGGCCCAGTACGGCGGCCTGATCGAGTTCTATCGCAGCCCGGCGCGGGTGGCGTGGACGCCCACCGGCACCAACGTGCCCGACTACCCCAAGCTGGCCCAGCTTTGGTGGAAGAACGTGGCGACTGCTGTGACCGCTGAGAAGACGCCGCAGGCCGCGATGGACAATCTGGCCGAGGAAATGGACCAGGTGATGGGGCGGTTGCAACGCGCCGGCATGACGAACTGCGCGCCCAAGCTCAACCCCAAGAGCGATCCCGCCAAGTGGCTGTCCGACGACCACGCGCCCTGGAAGAAGCTGGCCAACGAGAAGCCGAAGGGCGAGACCATCGCCTATGACAAGTTGTTGCAGGCGTGGAAGGAAGGGAAGGTGCGGTAAGCGTCATTCTCGATGGCGTAGCGGACGGTGGCCCTGTGCCACCGTTTTTTCTTCTGGGATTTGTGATGCGCTATCGACATGGGCGATCTCCTGAAAAACCTCTTGACTGTCTATCTACCAGTAGATAATATTCAGCACATGGAAGCCGCTGCTCCGCCCCAGCAAGAAAGCTGAAGCAGGAAAGAGGATCCAGCGCATTACCCGGGGAATTCCCGTTTTTTTTGGCCGGCTTATCTATCTACTAGTAGATAACAGGCAAGAGAAGCGAAGGGTTCCAAAGCGTACCGATTCGATTCCGCCCAAGCGCGGGTCCTCAAATGCAAATGGAGAACATCATGACCTCGAACC
>NZ_JBFTOQ010000027.1:0-112012 GCF_056398045.1 Cupriavidus sp. 05L411
GAAGGACAAGGAAATGGTTATGCCGGGTGACAACGTGTCGATCACGGTCAAGCTGATTGCCCCGATCGCCATGGAAGAAGGCCTGCGTTTCGCCATCCGTGAAGGCGGTCGTACCGTCGGCGCCGGCGTCGTGGCAAAGATCCTCGACTAAGCAAACTTCCTGGAGCAGGCTGGCGGTACAATACCGTCGGCTTGTTCCCATGTTCCAGGGCGCACGCCGCCCATCGCTCTTTTAAGGAAATATCATGCAGAACCAGAAGATCCGTATCCGCCTGAAGGCTTTCGACTATCGCCTGATCGACCAGTCGGCAGCCGAAATCGTGGATACCGCCAAGCGTACCGGTGCGATCGTCAAGGGCCCGGTGCCCCTGCCGACCCGTATCCAGCGCTTCGACATCCTGCGTTCGCCGCACGTCAACAAGACGAGCCGTGATCAGTTCGAGATCCGTACTCACCAGCGCCTGATGGACATCGTCGATCCTACCGACAAGACCGTTGACGCACTGATGAAGCTCGACCTGCCGGCCGGCGTCGACGTCGAAATCAAGGTGTAAGGTATTCAGCACAAGACCGCCCTAAGCGGTTTTGCGCAAACAAGAACGGCGAACTTCGGTTCGCCGTTTTTGTTTTAGCGCTCCCACCCCGGCGAATGCGGCCTAGACGGGCCCGCGCCGACGCAGCGTCTGCCCCGGCGGTTCGCCAAAACTTTTGCGGTATTCCACGCTGAAGCGCCCCAGATGGCTGAAGCCCCAGCGCAGGGCCGCAGCCGTGACCGAGTCGATCGCGGGGTCGTTCAGCAGGTCATGGCGAACACGCTCCAGCCGCACCGCACGCAGGTAGGCCATCGGGCTGATGCCGCGGTGCTCCCGAAAGCCCGCATAGAGCCCGCGCAGGCTCACCCCGGCGATTTCCGCCAGCAGGGCGGGGGTCAGTGGCGCCTGCGCGTGGGCATGGATGTACTCCTCGACCTGCTTCACGTGGCGCGGCGCCAGCGGTTTGCCCCGTGCCCGCATGGCCTCCGCCAAGCTGTGGGGCTGCACTGTCAACAACGTGCCGATCACCAGCTGCTCTAGCTGGCAGGCCGTCAACGGATGCCGCGCCGCGTCCGGCGCCAGCGCCAGCAGGTCCGCCAGGTAGTGCATCAGCTGATACCAGGCCGCCAGGCGGCGCCAACCCATCCCAAGCTCAAAACGCAGCGGTGCCTGTGACCGATGGCCGAGGTGCGCCGCGCATACCCGCTCCAGCGCACCACGCTCTACGCGCACGATCAACTGGTCGCTGTCGTGGCTCCAGCGCATCCGCACGGGGTCGCTCGGCGTGAGCACCGAGGCCATGTCGCGGTCGGAGAGGATCTGCTGCTGGCCGCAATGGATCTGGGCATGGCCCGCCAGCGGCATCTGCACAAGCAGGAAATCATCGAGCGGCCCCGGCTCGATCTGGACCTCGGCGCCATAGGCCAGCCGGTTGAACGACACCGCGCCAAGCGGCGCATGATGCATGCGGGCAGCCAGCGTCGTGCCGCCGATGGTGAGCTTGTGCGGCTTGAAAACCGTACCCACCGCTGCGCGCGTCTGGACCTGGTCGGTCGAGGCGAAGACCAGCCGGGTGGGGTCGGATAGCAGGGCGCGTGCCAGCGGCTCTATGGCCGTGGCCGCGGGGGGCTGAGGCATTGTCTCGCTCCTCGGCGTCATTGGCGCGCCGCTTAGTACATTGGGCCCGGCCAGTCTGCGGGCGGATTCCTTCACACCACTATAGTGGATCGCTTCCCGGCTCCCCTTGCCGATGTCGGCATTTTCCTGCACTAATCGGATAGCCGCTGCAGCCCGCGGCTAGTTTGCTGCGGTGCGGATCGCCCATGATGGTATCCAGCACGGCAGCCCCAACCCCCAAAAACAAAGGAGCGCAGCCCATGGGCCAGACTATCCAGATCCACGCCACCGACGGCGCATTCAACGCCTACCTTGCCACGCCCCTATCGGGCAAGGGACCCGGCATCGTGTTGTGCCAGGAAATCTTCGGCGTCAATGCCACCATGCGCGCCGTGGCCGACTACTACGCCGAGGAGGGCTACACGGTGCTGGTGCCGGACTTGTTCTGGCGTATCGCCCCCGGCATCGAACTGGGCGATCGCGGCGAGGACTTTCAGCGCGCCCTGGGCTTGTATCAGCGCTTCGATGAGGCCCTCGGCGTCAAGGATGTCGGTGCGGCGCTGGATGCGCTGCGGGCCCGTCCTGAATGCGTGGGCCAGACCGGGGTGCTCGGTTTTTGCCTGGGCGGGAAGCTCGCCTATCTGGCAGCCTGCCGCCTGGATGGCGTGGCCTGTGCCGTGGCGTACTACGGCGTCGGCATCGAGCGCGCGCTGGGCGAGGCGGCCAATATCCAGGGGCGGCTGGTGCTGCATGTGGCCGAGCGTGACGGCTTTTGCCCACCTGAGGCGCAGGCGCAGATCCGTGCAGCCTTGGGCGGCAAGGACGGCATCGAGTTGTACGTTTATCCGGGCGTGGACCACGCGTTCGCGCGCATCGGCGGCGAGCATTTCGACCACCCATCGGCGCTGATGGCGCATCAGCGCTCGATAGCCGCGCTGCGCGCAGAGATGGGTCCGCACTACGATTTCTCGGCCCTGTGGGACAAGCACTGCGAATACGAGTTCGCCACCCGCGATGTCGACGCCACGATGGCGACGATGGTGTCGGAACCCTACGTGAACCATATCCCGACCATGACTGGCGGCGTCGGCCACCGGCAGCTCAAACGCTTCTACCAGAACCATTTCGTCAACAGCAATCCGCCCGATACCAGCCTGATCCCGCTGTCGCGCACCGTGGGCGCCAGCCAGATCGTCGACGAGATGCTGTTCTGCTTTACGCATACCTGCGAGGTCGACTGGATGCTGCCTGGCGTGGCGCCCACTGGCAAGCGGGTGGAGATCCCCCTCATCGCCATCGTCAAGTTCCGCGGCGATAAGCTCTACCACGAGCATATCTACTGGGACCAGGCGAGCGTGCTGGTGCAGATCGGCATGCTCGATCCGGCCGGCCTGCCGGTGGCCGGTGTGGAGACCGCGCGCAAGCTGCTCGACGAAACGCTGCCCTCCAACACCCTGATGGCGCGCTGGCAGGAGAGCGAAGGCAAGTAAGAGCCCGTAAGGGCAAGTACCACGCATCACAGAAAAGCAAAAGGCCGCACCCGGCACGTGCTGTCGCAAGGCGGCAGCCGGGCAGCGTCCAAGACAACCAGGAGACAGCGTCATGAAAGGACTGCGGGACAAAGTGGCCATCATCAGCGGTGGTGCTACGTTGATCGGCGCGGGCGTGGCCAGCGCCTTCGTCGAGGCCGGCACGCGAGTGGCCATTCTCGACATCGATGCCAGCGGTGGCGAGCGGGCGGCTGCCGCGTTGGGCGAGCGGGCGTTGTTCGTCCACACGGACATTACCGACGATGCCCAGGTGGCCGCGGCGGTTGCCCGGGTGAGCCAGCACTTCGGTGGCGTTGACTACCTGGTCAACTTGGCGTGCACTTATCTGGACGACGGCTTCAAATCAGGACGACGCGACTGGCTTGCGGCGCTGGACGTCAATGTGGTTTCCGGGGTGATGCTGGCGCAGGCCGTACACCCGGCCATGCGGGCGCGCGGCGGTGGCGCCATCGTCAACTTCACCAGTATTTCCGCCAATGTGGGGCAGACGGGCCGCTGGCTCTATCCGGCCTCCAAGGCTGCCATCCGGCAACTTACCCGCAGCATGGCGATGGATCTCGCGCCCGATGGCATCCGGGTCAACGCTGTTTCTCCCGGCTGGACATGGTGCCGGCTGATGGACGAGGTCAGCGGTGGCAACCGCGAGCGCACCGATCGCGTGGCGGCGGACTTCCACCTCCTTGGCCGCGTTGGCGAGCCCGACGAAGTGGCGCAGGTCGTGTTGTTCCTCTGTTCCGACCACGCCAGTTTTGTGACCGGCGCGGACTATGCGGTGGACGGCGGCTACTCGGCGATGGGGCCCGAGCAGAACGTCCCCGCCATTCCCAGGCTGGCCGATTGACGCCGGCATCGAGCATCCCCCAAATCCGGGGCTTCGATTTTCGTCCTGAACATCCAGTAGGAGATTGCCATGAGCCAACGCATTGCCATCGTCGGGGCAGGCCAGTCCGGCCTGCAGATGGCCCTCGGGCTGCAAGCCAAGGGCTATCAGGTCACACTGCTGACCAATCGAACGCCGGACCAGGTCAGGGCGGGCAAGGTCATGTCCAGCCAATGCATGTTCGATCGCTCGTTGCAGGCCGAGCGCGAGCTTGGGCTGAACTGGTGGGACGATAGCTGCCCCCCCGTAGAAGGCATTGGCCTGGCGATTCCGCATCCGGAGCAGGTTGGTGCCAGGCTGATCGACTGGGCCGCCCGACTCGAGCGGCCGGCGCAGGCCGTGGACCAACGCGTCAAGATGCCAGCCTGGATGGAGGCCTTCGCCGAGCGTGGCGGCGACCTGCGCATCGCCGATGCCGGCATCGATGAGCTCGAAGCGCTGACACTTGAGCACGATCTGGTCCTGCTCGCCGCCGGCAAGGGCGAAATCGTTAGCCGCTTCGAGCGTGACGCCGCGCGCAGTCCCTTTAGCGCACCGCAACGCGCGCTGGCCTTGACCTATGTGAACGGCATGACGCCGCGCACGCCGTATTCGCGGGTTTGCTTCAACCTGATTCCCGGCATCGGCGAGTACTTTGTGTTCCCAGCGCTGACCTTGAGCGGACCTTGCGAGATCATGGTGTTCGAGGGCATACCGGGCGGACCCATGGACCAATGGGCTGAGGCGCGTACGCCCGAGCAGCACCTGGCTGAAAGCCTGCGCATCCTTCGCACCTGGCTACCATGGGAAGCGCAACGCTGTGAAAATGTCACGCTGACCGATGAGCAGGGCATCCTCGCCGGCCGGTTCACGCCAACCGTGCGCCATCCGGTCATGACGCTGCCGTCCGGCCGGTTGGTGTTCGGCATGGCGGACGCRGTGGTAGTCAACGACCCCATCACCGGACAAGGCTCGAACAACGCCGCCAAATGCTGCAAAGTTTATCTGGAGGCGATCGTCGCGCGCGGCGATCATGCCTTCGACGCCGCCTGGATGACGCAGACCTTCGCCAGCTACTGGCAATACGCCGGTGACGTCGTGAACTGGACCAACTCGCTGCTCACGCCGCCGCCGCCGCACATCCTGGCATTGCTGGGCGCGGCCGGGCAGGTGCCGGCGCTGGCCGCACGCATCGCCAACGGCTTCGACAACCCGCCGGACTTCTTCCCCTGGTGGGCCGATCCCGCCGCCTGCCAGCAACTGATCGACCGGCATTTGCCGCAGGCAGCCTGAGATGGACGCCACTTGTGCCGTGCTCGATCCCATGGCGCTGCGCCACGCTTGTGGCCGTTACGCCACCGGCGTGGCGGTCATCGGGGCCTGCGGTGCTGATGACCGCCCGATTGGCCTGACCATCAACTCCTTTGCCTCGCTGTCGCTGGCGCCGCCGTTGATCCTGTGGAGTCTCGCCTTGCGTTCGCCAAACGCGGCGCGTTTCACGCCGGGGAACCCCTTCGGCGTCAGCATCCTGCGGGCGGGGCACGGCGAGCTCGCCCGACGCTTTGCCAAGCCCGCAGACGACAAGTTCGCCGGAGTCGCCCATCGGCGATGCCAGCGTGGAGTGCCTTATCTCGATGATGCCCTGGCCACCCTGGCGTGCCGGGTTGAGCGCGCCGATGCCGTCGGGGATCACTTGCTGATCGTGGGCCAGGTGGAGGGGGTTGAGGTAGGGGAAGGGGAGCCGCTGGTCTTCTTTGGCGGGGAATTTGTGCAGCTGGAGCGATAGGATCACGCGGAAACGTCACAAAACAACACCGCCCCGTACGCCCCCGCATACTTGTCAATCCACGCTTGCTCTTTCCAAATCTACGCGATATAGTGTAAGGCTACCCGTTTGTCTATGGGTAGTGGGCTGGCCAGTTTGGCCGCGCGCAGTCTTCTTCAGCGCAAGCCCCGCACTGCAAACACTGTTTTCGTGTATTAATCAGCCCCGGCCAATCGCAGCTGGGAATGGAGCAAACCATGAGCCTTGGCCTTGTAGGTCGCAAGGTTGGCATGACCCGTATTTTCACGGACGACGGCGATTCAATTCCCGTTACCGTGGTCGAGGTCGGCGACAACCGCGTGACACAAATCAAGACGGACGAGACCGACGGTTATACCTCGGTTCAAGTCACTTTCGGCGCACGCCGCGCTAGCCGCGTCACCAAGCCCCTGGCAGGTCACCTTGCCAAAGCTGGTGTTGAAGCTGGTGAAATCATCCGCGAATTCCGCATCGATGCCGCTAAGGCTGGCGAACTGCAACCCGGCGGCACGCTGTCGGTTGACCTGTTCGAAGTCGGTCAAAAGATCGACGTCCAGGGCGTGACCATCGGTAAGGGCTACGCCGGTACCATCAAGCGTCACCATTTCGCATCGGGTCGTGCCACCCACGGTAACTCGCGTTCGCACAACGTGCCGGGTTCCATCGGTATGGCGCAGGATCCGGGCCGTGTGTTCCCCGGCAAGCGCATGACTGGCCATCTGGGTGACGTCACCCGCACCGTCCAGAACCTGGAAATCGCCAAGATCGACGCAGAGCGCAAGCTGCTGCTGGTCAAGGGCGCCATTCCCGGCTCCAAGGGCGGCAAGGTTATCGTTACCCCGGCCGTCAAGGCCAAAGCCAAAGCTTAAGGAGCGAATCAATGGAACTCAAGCTCCTCCAGGACAATGGCCAGATCGGTGCAGGCGTTGACGCCTCGCCCGAAGTCTTCGGCCGTGACTACAACGAAGCCCTCGTTCACCAGGTCGTCGTCGCTTACCAGGCTAACGCTCGCAGCGGTAACCGTAAGCAGAAGGACCGTGAAGAGGTCAAGCACACGACCAAGAAGCCTTGGCGCCAGAAGGGTACGGGTCGCGCCCGTGCCGGTATGTCCTCCTCGCCGCTGTGGCGCGGGGGCGGCCGTATCTTCCCGAATTCGCCGGAAGAGAACTTCACGCAGAAGGTCAACAAGAAGATGTTCCGTGCCGGCATGCGCTCGATTTACTCGCAGCTCGCACGTGAAGGTCGTATCAACGTGGTGGACGGTTTCACCGTCGATGCGCCCAAGACCAAGCTCTTGGCCGACAAGTTCAAGGCCATGGGCCTGGACTCGGTGCTGATCATCACCGACAGCCTCGACGAAAACCTCTACCTGGCTTCGCGCAATCTGCCGCACGTGGCGGTTGTCGAGCCGCGCCAGGCTGACCCGCTGTCGCTCGTGCACTACAAGAAGGTGCTGGTGACCAAGGCAGCCGTCGCGCAGATCGAGGAGTTGCTGAAATGACGCAAGTAGCCAAGAACGATCATCGTTTGATGCAGGTGCTGCTCGCGCCGGTGGTTTCCGAAAAGGCAACCCTGGTCGCCGACAAGAACGAACAAGTCGTGTTCGAAGTCGCTCGCGATGCCAACAAGGCAGACGTGAAGGCGGCAGTCGAACTGCTGTTCAAGGTCGAGGTGCAGTCCGTTCAGATCCTGAACCAAAAGGGCAAGCAAAAGCGTTTTGGCCGTTTCATGGGGCGTCGCAACCACGTGAAGAAGGCTTACGTTTCGCTTAAGCCGGGTCAGGAAATCAATTTTGAAGCGGAGGCCAAGTAATCATGGCACTCGTCAAGACCAAGCCGACGTCCCCGGGCCGTCGCTCCATGGTAAAGGTTGTTAACCACAACCTGCACAAGGGCGCGCCCCACGCTCCGCTGCTGGAAAAGCAATTCCAGAAGTCGGGTCGTAACAATAACGGTCACATCACCACCCGCCACAAGGGCGGTGGTCATAAGCACCATTACCGCGTGGTCGACTTCAAGCGCAACGACAAGGACGGCATCGCCGCCAAGGTCGAGCGCCTGGAATACGATCCGAACCGCAGCGCCAATATCGCGCTGGTGCTGTTCGCCGACGGCGAGCGCCGCTACATCATTGCCACCAAGGGCATGGTAGTTGGCCAAGCGTTGATGAACGGCTCGGAAGCTGCGATCAAGTCGGGTAACAACCTGCCGATCCGCAACATTCCGGTTGGTACCACCATCCACTGCGTGGAAATGCTGCCGGGCAAGGGCGCTCAGATCGCTCGCGCCGCTGGCGGCTCCGCTGTGCTGCTGGCTCGTGAAGGCATCTACGCTCAGGTTCGCCTGCGCTCCGGTGAAGTGCGTCGTGTTCACATCGAATGCCGCGCCACCATCGGTGAAGTCGGTAACGAAGAGCATAGCCTGCGCGTCATCGGCAAGGCCGGTGCAAATCGTTGGCGCGGTATCCGCCCGACGGTTCGCGGCGTTGTGATGAACCCGGTGGACCACCCGCACGGTGGTGGTGAAGGCAAGACCGCTGCTGGTCGTGACCCCGTTTCGCCGTGGGGTACCCCGGCTAAGGGTTACCGTACCCGCAGCAACAAGCGCACTGCCAGCATGATCGTGCAGCGCCGCCACAAGCGTTAATCGGTAGGTAGGAGCCTAGACATGACACGTTCCGCAAAAAAGGGTCCGTTCTGTGACGCCCACCTGCTGAAAAAGGTGGAAGCGGCCTCAGCCGGCAAGGACAAGAAGCCCATCAAGACTTGGTCGCGTCGCTCGACCATTCTGCCGGACTTCATCGGCCTGACGATCGCCGTACATAACGGCCGTCAACACGTGCCGGTGTATGTTTCGGAAAACATGGTTGGCCACAAGCTCGGTGAATTTGCGCTCACGCGTACGTTCAAGGGCCACGCGGCTGACAAGAAAGCGAAGAGGTAAGGTGCCATCATGGAAGTGAAAGCGATTCATCGCGGTGCCCGCATCTCCGCCCAGAAAACGCGCCTGGTCGCTGACCAGATCCGCGGTCTGCCGATCGAACGCGCGCTCAACGTCCTGACGTTCAGCCCGAAAAAGGCGGCCGTCATCGTGAAGAAGGTGGTCGAATCGGCCATCGCCAACGCCGAGCACAACGAAGGCGCCGACATCGACGAACTGAAGGTCAAGACCATCTTCGTCGACAAGGCAACCTCGCTCAAGCGTTTCACGGCACGAGCAAAGGGCCGCGGCAACCGCATCGAGAAACAAACTTGTCACATCACTGTGACGCTCGGCAACTAAGGAGTCACGATGGGACAGAAGATTCATCCGACTGGCTTCCGTCTGGCCGTCAGCCGTAACTGGGCTTCGCGTTGGTACGCCAACAACACGAAGTTCGCCGGCATGCTGAAGGAAGACATCGAAGTTCGCGAGTTTCTGAAGAAGAAGCTCAAGAACGCTTCGGTTGGCCGCGTCGTGATCGAGCGCCCCGCCCGTAATGCACGTCTCACCATTTATAGCTCGCGTCCGGGCGTGGTGATCGGCAAGAAGGGTGAGGACATCGAACTGCTCAAGGCCGAGCTGCAACGCCGCATGGGTGTGCCCGTGCACGTGAACATCGAGGAAATCCGCAAGCCGGAAACCGATGCGCAGCTGATCGCCGACTCGATCACCCAGCAGCTCGAGCGCCGTATCATGTTCCGCCGCGCAATGAAGCGCGCGATGCAGAACGCGATGCGCCTCGGTGCCCAGGGCATCAAGATCATGAGCGCCGGTCGTCTGAACGGCATCGAAATCGCTCGTACCGAGTGGTATCGCGAAGGTCGTGTGCCCCTGCACACCCTGCGCGCCGACATCGACTACGGCTTCTCCGAAGCAGAAACCACCTACGGCATCATCGGTGTCAAGGTGTGGGTCTACAAGGGTGATCACCTCGGCCGCAACGATGCGCCGGTGGTGGAAGAGCCGCAAGACGATCGTCGTCGTCGCCCGGGTGGTCGTCCTGATGGTCGCCGCCGTGAAGGCGAAGGCGGCCGTCCGGGTGGCAACCGCCGCGGTGGCGCGGGTGCCGGTGCAGGTCGCCGCGCTCCTGGCGCAGATGCGAAGAGTGGAGAATAACGATGCTGCAACCTAAGCGCAGAAAATACCGCAAGGAGCAGAAAGGCCGCAACACGGGTAAGGCTACCCGTGGCAACGCCGTGTCTTTCGGCGAATTCGGCCTGAAGGCGATGGGCCGTGGTCGTCTGACGGCTCGTCAGATCGAGTCGGCACGTCGTGCGATGACCCGTCACATCAAGCGTGGCGGCCGCATCTGGATCCGGATTTTCCCGGACAAGCCGATCTCGAAGAAGCCCGCCGAAGTCCGTATGGGTAACGGTAAGGGTAATCCGGAATACTACGTGGCAGAAATCCAGCCGGGCAAGATGCTGTACGAAATGGATGGCGTGACGGAAGAGCTGGCTCGTGAGGCGTTCCGCCTCGCCGCCGCCAAGCTGCCGATCGCTACCAATTTCGTGGTGCGCCAGGTCGGGACGTAAGGAGAGCAGGGATGAAAGCATCCGAACTTCGCGGCAAAGATGCCGCAGGGCTGAACCAGGAGCTCTCCGAGCTGCTGAAGGCCCAATTTAGCCTGCGCATGCAAAAGGCCACCCAACAGCTGCAGAACACCAGCCAGCTGAAGAAGGTGCGCAAGGACATCGCGCGGGTGCAAACCGTGCTGAACGAAAAGGCGACCTCGAAATGACTGAAACTGCACAAACGGAATCGTCGCTTCGCCGCACGCTGGTCGGTCGGGTAGTTAGCGACAAGATGGACAAGACCGTCACGGTCTTGATCGAAAACCGCGTCAAGCATCCTCTGTACGGCAAGTACGTGCTGCGTTCCAAGAAGTACCACGCACACGACGAAGCCAACCAGTACAAGGAAGGCGACAAGGTCGAGATCCAGGAAACGCGTCCGCTGTCGCGGACCAAGTCCTGGGTGGTTTCCCGTCTGGTCGAAGCTGCGCGCGTCATCTAAAAAACCACACGGTTTTCGGTTGACTTGCGAGTCCAGGGTTATGTGCTATAATCCTGGACTTCCGCTTTGTTGCATTCGCCTTAGTTGTATCACCCCGGCGAATCGGTGAAGCGAACCTAGCCGAGCGGCTCCTGATTAACCATGTTCAGGCCGCCTGGTAACTACCGACTTCAAAGTTGATCAACCCAAACGGTTGCTGGCGCAAAGCCAGGGGCTGACGGGACCAAGACTGACCGGCGGGCGTTGCCCGGTGGATTAAGTTGGGAAGATAACACCATGATTCAGACAGAAAGCCGGCTCGAAGTAGCCGATAACACTGGTGCGCGCGAAGTTCTGTGCATCAAAGTGCTGGGTGGGTCCAAGCGCCGCTATGCGAGCGTGGGCGACATCATCAAGGTGACCGTTAAGGACGCAGCGCCGCGCGGTCGCGTGAAGAAGGGCGATATTTACAACGCCGTCGTCGTGCGCACCGCCAAGGGCGTGCGTCGCGCTGATGGTTCGCTCGTCAAGTTCGACAGCAATGCCGCTGTCTTGCTGAACACCAAGCTCGAGCCGATCGGCACCCGTATTTTCGGGCCGGTGACTCGTGAACTCCGTACCGAGCGCTTCATGAAGATTGTGTCGCTCGCGCCGGAAGTGCTGTAAGGAGCCGCCATGAACAAGATTCGTAAAGGCGACGAAGTCATCGTCCTGACCGGAAAAGACAAGGGCAAGCGCGGCACCGTGCAAGCCATGCTCGGCGAGAAGGTTGTGGTGGAAGGCGTCAACGTTGCTAAGAAGCACGCACGTCCGAACCCCATGCTGGGCACCACCGGTGGTGTGGTCGACAAGGTCATGCCGCTGCATATTTCTAACGTTGCGCTCGTGGATGCCAATGGCAAGCCGTCGCGCGTCGGTATCAAGGTGGAAGACGGCAAGCGTGTACGCGTGCTGAAGACCACCGGTGCCGTCGTGGCAGCTTGATTCTGGGCACAGATAGGAGTTGAGCATGACTGCACGTCTGCAAGAGTTTTACAAAGAACAAGTAGTACCGAAGCTGATCGAGCAATTCGGCTTCAAGTCGGTCATGGAAGTGCCGCGCATCACCAAGATCACCCTGAACATGGGCCTTGGCGAAGCCATCAATGACAAGAAGGTCATTGAGCTGGCCGTGGGCGACCTGACCAAGATCGCCGGCCAAAAGCCGGTGGTGACCAAGGCCAAGAAGGCAATCGCCGGCTTCAAGATCCGCCAGGGTTATCCCATCGGCGCGATGGTGACGCTGCGCGGCGAACGCATGTTCGAATTCCTGGATCGTCTCGTGACCGTGGCCCTGCCGCGCGTGCGTGACTTCCGTGGTGTTTCGGGCCGCTCGTTCGATGGTCGTGGCAACTACAACATCGGTGTGAAAGAGCAGATCATTTTCCCCGAAATTGAGTACGACAAGATCGACGCACTGCGTGGTCTGAACATCAGCATCACGACGACGGCGAAGAATGACGAGGAAGCCAAGGCACTCCTCGCAGCATTCAAGTTCCCGTTCCGTAATTAAGGGGTAACCGTGGCTAAATTGGCTCTGATTGAACGTGAGAAGAAGCGCGCTAGGCTCGTGGCAAAGTATGCCGACAAGCGTGCGACCCTCAAGGCCATTATCGACGACCAAGAGAAGTCGGAAGAAGAGCGTTATAGCGCGCGTCTCGAGCTGCAGCAGCTCCCGCGCAACGCGAACCCGACTCGCCAGCGTAACCGCTGCGCGATCACCGGTCGTCCCCGCGGTACCTTCCGCAAGTTTGGCCTGGCGCGTAATAAGATCCGTGAAATCGCCTTCCGTGGCGAAATCCCGGGTCTGACGAAAGCCAGCTGGTAATTACGCACAGGCTACAGGAGAAACAGTATGAGCATGAGCGATCCTATCGCCGATATGCTGACGCGCATCCGCAACGCCCAAGGCGTGCAGAAAGTGTCGGTTGTCATGCCGTCGTCGAAGCTGAAAGTGGCAATCGCCAAGGTCCTTAAGGACGAAGGCTACATCGACGACTACGCCGTGAAAGAAGAAGGCGGCAAGGCACAACTGAGCATCGGTCTGAAGTACTACGCTGGCCGTCCGGTCATCGAGCGCATTGAACGCGTCTCGAAGCCTGGTCTGCGTGTGTACAAGGGCCGCAGCGACATCCCCCAAGTGATGAACGGCCTCGGCGTCGCAATCATCTCGACCCCCCAGGGTCTGATGACCGATCGCAAGGCACGTGCCACTGGCGTGGGCGGCGAAGTTCTTTGCTACGTCGCGTAAGGAGTAGACCATGTCCCGTGTAGGTAAGGCTCCCATCGCGCTGCCCAAAGGCGCAGAAGTCAATGTGGCGGCTGGCGTGCTCTCCGTTAAGGGCCCGCTCGGCACGCTGACGCAGCCGATTCACAGCCTGGTCAAGGTCAATGTCGAAAACGACACGCTGACCTTCGCTCCGGTCGATGAATCGCGCGAAGCAAACGCACTGCAGGGCACCATGCGCGCCCTGGTGGCCAATATGGTCAAGGGTGTAACCGCCGGTTTCGAGCGCAAGCTTAACCTGGTCGGCGTGGGCTATCGTGCCCAGCTGCAAGGTACTGCGCTGAAGCTCCAGCTTGGTTTCTCGCACGACGTGATCCATGCGATGCCGGAAGGCGTGACGGCGGCAACGCCCACGCAGACCGAGATCATCATCAAGGGTGCGGACAAGCAGAAAGTCGGTCAGGTGGCTGCGGAAGTCCGCGCGTACCGTCCGCCTGAGCCCTATAAGGGCAAGGGCGTTCGCTACTCGGACGAGCGCGTCATCCTGAAGGAAACCAAGAAGAAGTAAGGGGTGCAATCATGAACAAGAAAGACGCTCGTTTGCGCCGTGCACGTCAGACCCGCGCCAAAATCGCGGAGTTGAAGATCAACCGTCTGACCGTGTTCCGTACGAATTCGCATATTTACGCCCAGGTCTACTCGCCGTGCGGCACGCAAGTGCTGGCATCGGCTTCGACCGCCGAGGCAGAAGTGCGCAAGGAACTGACCGGCAGCGGTGCTACCGCAGCCGCCGCGACCCTGATTGGCAAGCGCATCGCCGAAAAGGCGAAGGCAGCTGGCGTGGAAACCGTTGCGTTCGATCGCGGCGGCTTCCGCTTCCATGGTCGCGTGAAGGCACTGGCTGACGCAGCACGCGAAGCCGGCCTTAAGTTCTAAGCGCACATAGAGAGATACGTCATGGCAAAAATGCAAGCAAAAGTCCAGCAGGACGAACGCGACGACGGCCTCCGCGAGAAGATGATCTCGGTCAACCGCGTCACCAAGGTGGTGAAGGGTGGCCGGATTCTCGGTTTCGCTGCGCTGACCGTGGTTGGTGACGGCGATGGCCGCATCGGCATGGGCAAGGGCAAGGCTAAGGAAGTGCCGGTTGCAGTTCAGAAGGCAATGGACGAAGCCCGTCGCAAGATGGTCAAGGTCTCGCTGAAGAACGGCACGCTGCAACACGAAGTCGTTGGCAAGCACGGCGCCGCCAAGGTGCTGATGATGCCCGCCAAGGAAGGTACCGGCGTGATCGCTGGTGGCCCGATGCGCGCGATTTTCGAAGTGATGGGCGTGACCAACGTCGTGACCAAGTCGCACGGCTCGACCAATCCGTACAACATGGTTCGCGCCACSCTSGAYGGTCTKCAAAAGATGAGCACGCCGGGCGAGATCGCCGCAAAGCGTGGCAAGTCTGTTGAAGACATCCTCGGTTAAGGAGTCGGACGAAATGTCGCAACAAACCGTAAAAGTGCAACTCGTGCGCAGCCTGATCGGCACGCGCGAGGATCATCGCGCCACCGTCCGTGGCCTGGGCCTGCGCCGTATCAATTCGGTGTCGGAGCTGCAGGACACGCCTGCCGTGCGCGGCATGATCAACAAGGTCTCGTACCTGGTCAAGGTTCTGGCCTGAGTCCCGGGACACGGAGAGCAAGATGCAACTCAACAACCTGAAACCGGCTGACGGTTCGAAGCACGCTAAGCGTCGCGTCGGCCGCGGTATCGGCTCCGGCCTGGGCAAGACTGCCGGCCGTGGTCACAAGGGTCAGAAGTCGCGTTCGGGCGGCTTCCACAAGGTCGGCTTCGAAGGCGGTCAAATGCCGCTGTATCGTCGCCTGCCGAAGCGTGGCTTCACGTCGCTGACGAAGGCCTTCAACGCTGAAGTGACCCTGCGTGATATCGAGCGCCTGGAAGCCACCGAGGTGGACCTGCTGGTTCTGAAGCAAGCTGGCCTGGTGGCTGAGCTGGCCAAGAGCGCCAAGGTCATCAAGGCTGGTGAGCTGACCCGCAAGGTTACGATCAAGGGTCTGGGCGCCACCGCTGGTGCCAAGGCTGCGATCGAAGCCGCCGGCGGTCAGATCGCGGCGTAATTTAGCAGCAGATTTCGCAGCATAGGCGAGTCACAGTCGGAGCATCGTTTGGCCACGGCGAAACCCAATGCAAGCACGCAAGCCAAGAACACGGCGAAGTACGGCGACCTGAAGCGCCGGCTGATGTTCCTGGTGCTGGCCTTGATCGTGTACCGCATCGGAGCGCATATTCCGGTGCCGGGAATCGATCCGGAACAGCTTGCGAAGCTTTTCCAGAGTCAGTCAGGTGGCATCCTCGGGATGTTCAACCTGTTCTCGGGCGGTGCGCTGTCGCGCTTTACCGTCTTCGCGCTCGGCATCATGCCGTACATCTCGGCGTCGATCATCATGCAATTGCTGACGATCGTGCTGCCGCAGCTGGAGTCGTTGAAGAAGGAAGGGCAGGCGGGTCAACGCAAGATCACGCAGTACACGCGCTACGGCACGGTGGTTCTGGCCACTTTCCAGGCGCTGTCGATTGCGGTCGCGCTGGAATCTCAGCCTGGTCTGGTGATCGATCCGGGCCTGATGTTCCGGGCTACGGCAGTGATCACGCTGGTGACCGGTACGATGTTCCTGATGTGGCTGGGTGAGCAGATCACCGAGCGGGGTCTGGGCAACGGTATCTCGATCATCATCTTCGGCGGTATCGCAGCGGGCTTGCCCAACGCGATCGGCGGGCTCTTCGAACTGGTTCGCACTGGTTCCATGAGCATCATTGCTTCGATCCTGATCGTGGCAATCATCGCCGGTGTTACCTTCGCCGTGGTGTTTGTCGAGCGTGGCCAGCGCAAGATCCTGGTGAACTATGCCAAGCGTCAGGTCGGCAACAAGGTGTATGGCGGTCAATCGTCGCACCTGCCGCTGAAGCTGAACATGGCAGGGGTGATTCCGCCGATCTTCGCATCGTCGATCATCTTGTTCCCGGCGACCATCGCGGGCTGGTTCACGTCTGACTCGACGAGCGCTGCCGGCCGGTTCATCAAGGACCTGGCTGCGACGCTTTCGCCGGGGCAGCCGGTCTACATCCTGCTGTACGCTGCTGCAATTATATTTTTCTGCTTCTTCTATACGGCTCTTGTGTACAACAGCCGGGAAGTCGCGGACAACCTGAAGAAAAGCGGTGCCTTCATTCCGGGCATTCGTCCGGGCGAGCAGACGACGCGCTACATCGACAAGATTCTTGTCCGTCTGACGCTGGCTGGTGCGATCTACATCACACTGGTCTGCCTGTTGCCGGAATTCCTGGTACTGCGCTGGAACGTTCCGTTCTATTTTGGCGGAACCTCGTTGCTGATCATCGTGGTCGTCACGATGGACTTCATGGCCCAGGTCCAGTCCTATGTCATGTCGCAGCAATATGAGTCCCTGCTGAAGAAAGCGAATTTCAAGGGTAATCTGACCTTGCGCTGAAGCCGGGTCGGTACAGGCTAGGTATGGCAAAAGACGACGTCATCCAGATGCAGGGGGAGGTCCTGGAAAACCTCCCCAACGCGACGTTCCGCGTCAAACTGGAAAACGGCCATGTAGTGCTGGGCCATATCTCCGGCAAGATGCGAATGAACTACATCCGGATTCTTCCGGGTGATCGGGTGACGGTTGAACTGACCCCATATGATCTGTCACGCGCGCGCATCGTCTTTCGGACGAAGTGAAGCGAACAGGAATTGAAGGAAGAGGAAAATCATGAAAGTGCTGGCTTCTGTTAAGCGCATTTGCCGCAACTGCAAAGTTATCAAGCGCAACGGTGTCGTGCGCGTGATCTGCTCGTCGGATCCCCGCCACAAGCAACGCCAAGGCTAATCGGAAAGAGGATTGACGAATGGCACGTATCGCAGGGGTTAACATCCCGAACCATAAGCATACCGAGATCGGCCTGACGGCTATTTACGGTATCGGCCGCTCGCGCGCCCGCAAGATTTGCGTGGCCACCGGCGTTCCCTTTGACAAGAAGGTCAAGGACCTGACCGACGGCGACCTGGAAAAGCTTCGTGACGAAGTAGCCAAGGCCACGGTTGAGGGTGACCTGCGTCGTGAAACCACGATGAACATCAAGCGTCTCATGGACCTTGGTTGCTATCGTGGCGTCCGTCACCGCAGGGGTCTCCCGATGCGCGGTCAGCGCACCCGCACCAACGCCCGTACCCGCAAGGGTCCGCGTAAGGCCGGCGTGGCTCTGAAGAAGTAAAGCCGAAGGCAGAGGAAGAAACTAATGGCAAAAGGTCCGAATAACGCCGCCCAGCGCGCGCGTAAGAAGGTCAAGAAGAACGTTGCCGACGGCATTGCGCACGTCCACGCTTCGTTCAACAACACCATCATCACGATCACCGACCGTCAGGGCAATGCCCTGGCATGGGCAACCTCGGGTGGCCAGGGCTTCAAGGGTTCGCGTAAGTCGACGCCCTTCGCAGCTCAGGTTGCTGCAGAGAACGCCGGCCGCGTGGCGCAAGACCAGGGTATCAAGAACCTGGACGTGCGCATCAAGGGCCCTGGCCCTGGCCGTGAATCGGCTGTGCGCGCGTTGAACGCGCTCGGCATCAAGATCTCGATTATCGAAGACGTGACGCCAGTGCCGCACAACGGCTGCCGTCCGCCCAAGCGTCGTCGGATCTAAGCGCCGGTGTGATACCCGGGCTGCGGGTGAGGTCTTCCTCGCCCTCTGCCCGGTGTGGTAACATCGCACGTTGACCTGCTGCATATGCTTTGCGGCAGGTTTTCGTTTTGCGTTTTTGTGTCTGGCGATTGGCCCGATGGTCCGTCGCCTGATGCTAGTAGTCAGTCATATGCTTTTGCGCGTGCCCTTCGGGGAATGCGCTGGATAAGCCCACCGTCTGCCACTCACGCGCCCCTCGAACGGGCGGAGAAGGCGGACTCGCGGCGCGTCAAACAAGGCGCCGCGATCGATCAGGAAGGAAGATAAAGTGGCACGTTATATCGGCCCGAAGGCCAAACTCTCCCGTCGTGAAGGTACCGACCTGTTCCTGAAGAGCGCACGCCGCTCGCTTGCAGACAAGTGCAAGCTGGACAGCAAGCCGGGCCAGCACGGCCGCACCTCGGGTGCACGCACCTCCGACTACGGCAACCAACTGCGCGAAAAGCAGAAGGTCAAGCGCATCTATGGCGTGCTCGAGCGTCAGTTCCGCCGCTACTTCGCTGAAGCCGACCGCCGCAAGGGCAACACCGGCGAGAAGCTGCTGCAACTGCTGGAATCGCGCCTGGACAACGTCGTTTACCGCATGGGCTTCGGCTCGACCCGCGCTGAAGCGCGCCAGCTGGTGTCGCACAAGGCGATCCTGCTGAACGGTCAAGCCCTGAACGTGCCGTCGGCGCAAGTCAAGGCTGGTGACGTCATCACCATCCGCGAGCAGTCGAAGAAGCAAGTCCGTATCGCCGAAGCGCTGTCGCTGGCTGAGCAATCGGGTTTCCCGGCATGGGTTGCCGTGGACGCGAAGAAGTTCGAAGGCACCTTCAAGCAAGTGCCGGATCGCGCCGATATCTCGGGTGACATCAACGAAAGCCTGATCGTCGAGTTGTATTCGCGTTAATCACTCGAATTCTGACCGACACCATCGAACGGCCAGGGGCTTGCGTTTCCCGCCAAGCTTCACATTCAGCCCGACGCGCTGCCGCGCGTCGGGCTTATTKCCCATCGTGCGATGGGATTTTCRGGTTCCAAACGTCAGCCTTATCGGTGTAACGAGCCGAGGGTATTGAAAAGGACAACCTAATGCAAACAGCACTACTCAAGCCTAAAATTATTGCCGTGGAGCCGCTCGGCGACCATCACGCGAAGGTCGTGATGGAGCCGTTCGAGCGTGGCTATGGCCATACGCTCGGTAACGCCCTGCGTCGCGTGCTGCTGTCGTCGATGGTCGGTTATGCCCCGACCGAAGTCACGATCGCTGGGGTGGTCCATGAGTACTCCACCATCGATGGCGTGCAGGAAGACGTAGTCAACCTGCTGCTGAATCTGAAGGGTGTGGTCTTCAAGCTGCACAACCGCGACGAAGTCACGGTCTCGCTGCGCAAGGAAGGCGAAGGCGTTGTGACGGCTGCCGATATCGAGCTGCCCCACGATGTCGAGATCATCAACCCCGGCCACGTGATCGCTCACCTGTCGGCCGGCGGCAAGCTCGATATGCAGATCAAGGTCGAACAAGGCCGTGGTTATGTGCCGGGCAACGTGCGCAAGTTCGGCGACGAAGCGGGCAAGGTCATTGGCCGCATCGTGCTGGACGCTTCGTTCTCGCCGGTGCGCCGCGTTTCGTACGCAGTCGAATCGGCTCGTGTGGAACAGCGTACCGACCTCGACAAGCTGGTGATGAACATCGAAACCGACGGCGTGATTTCGCCCGAGGAAGCGATTCGTCAATCGGCGCGCATCCTGGTTGACCAGTTGTCGGTGTTTGCCGCGCTGGAAGGCACCGAGTCGTCGGCGGAAGCCGCTTCGAGCCGTACGCCGCAGATCGATCCGATCCTGCTGCGCCCGGTCGACGACCTGGAGCTGACCGTGCGTTCGGCCAACTGCCTGAAGGCCGAAAACATCTACTACATCGGCGACCTGATCCAGCGTACCGAGAATGAGCTGCTCAAGACCCCGAACCTGGGTCGTAAGTCGCTCAACGAAATCAAGGAAGTGCTGGCTTCGCGCGGTCTGACCCTCGGCATGAAGCTCGAGAACTGGCCGCCCGCAGGGCTGGAGAAGTAATAGCCAGGCGCGGTGGCGGGCTTGCCCAGCCGCCGCGCCAGGTCATCGCGGCGACCGGCATGTGCCGGCTGCCTTAATAGACTACCGGCCCGCGCCGAACCGGAGATTGCTCCGGCCAAGCGATAGAAGAGCTGGTCAAACATTGCAATAAAGGAATCATCATGCGTCACCGTCATGGTTTGCGGAAACTGAACCGCACCTCGTCGCACCGCCTCGCGATGCTGCGCAACATGTCCAACTCGCTGTTCCAGCACGAGCTGATCAAGACCACCCTGCCCAAGGCCAAGGAACTGCGCAAGGTTGTCGAGCCCCTGATCACGCTGGCCAAGAAGGACACCGTTGCCAACCGCCGCCTGGCTTTCGCCCGTCTGCGCGACCGCGACATGGTCACCAAGCTGTTCAACGAACTCGGCCCGCGTTACAACGCGCGTCCGGGTGGCTACACCCGTATCCTGAAGTTCGGTTTCCGCCAGGGCGACAATGCGCCGATGGCGCTGGTCGAACTGGTTGACCGCCCGGAAATCACCGAAGCGCCGGCTGAAGAAGCAGGCGAATAAGGTTGATTCCGTCCCGGCCCGCTTGCGACCGTTGGTCGCGGCGAGCCGCGCGGACACCGCTTACAATCGAGCCAGGCTACATGCCTGGCTCTTTTGTTTTCCGGGGCCGGTGCGCCGGAGTCTGGCCGCGGGGCAGCCTGCGGCCTGGGAGGACGATCTGATGAGCGAAGCAATCTTGGTGATGACATCGCTGCCGGACGCCGAGTCCGCCGGGCGTGTTGCAAGGGCCGTGCTGGAGTCGAGGTTGGCGGCATGCGTGAACCGGCTGGCGCCGTGCGAGTCCGAGTACTGGTGGCAAGGTGAGATCGAAAGCGCACGCGAGTGGCCGCTGATGATCAAGACCACCCAGGAGCGTTACGCCGCGCTGGAGGCAGCGATTCGGCTAGCGCACCCCTACGAGGTGCCAGAGATCGTGGCAATGCCGCTGGTCGCGGGATTCGCGCCGTATCTGGCCTGGGTAGCGCACGAAACCCGAACGACCACGGACGAAGGCGACAGTGCGTAAGGATAGTGGTTGCTGCGCCGACTCACACTGATGCTGGCAATAAGTACTGCGGCCGGGGACCGGCACGATGATGCGAGCGCGATGCGGATACAACGAATGACATTTCAAAGGCAGGGCATGAGTTTCGGTGTGAGCGCGAACGCCTCGGGTGGTTGGGGGGCTGGGCAAGCCATGCGGCATAGTGCCGCAGTGCGGCTGCTGATCATGCTGCTGGCCTCACTCTGGCTGTGCCTCGCCGGCGTGGCACATGCCGCCGATGACGACTTCTTGCCGCCGGAACAGGCCTTCCGGTTTGCTGCCCATCAGGTCGATGCGAAGACGATCGAGGTTCGCTTCGACGTGGCGGATGGCTATTACCTCTACCGCGATCGCTTTGCCTTTGCGGCGCAGCCTGCATCCGTCAAGCTGGGTGCGCCGGTGTTCCCGCCCGGCAAGGTCAAGTTCGACGAGACGTTCGGCAAAGAGATGGAAACCTATCACGGCGGGCTGACCATCCGCGTGCCGGTGGAGTCTGCACCGGCCGACGGCAAATGGTCGCTGGTGGTGACTTCCCAGGGCTGTGCCGACAAAGGCCTGTGCTATCCACCGCAGGAAAGTGTGTTCAAGGTCGGCGGTGGTGTGCTTGACGGATTATTCGGCAAGCGGGCACCGTCGGATTCCAGCAGCATCGGCAACAGCCCGCCCGCCGCAAGCGGCGACGCGGCCGGCCCCTCCCCCGCCCTGCTGGCCCCGACGGCCGACGAGAACGACCGCATCGCCGGCGCCCTGGCCAGCCGCAACCTCGGCGTGATCGCCGCGCTGTTCTTCGGCCTGGGCCTGCTGCTGACCTTCACGCCGTGCGTGTTGCCGATGGTGCCCATCCTGTCGTCGATCGTCGTGGGCGAGCACGTTACGCGCAAGCGTGCCTTGCTGGTATCGCTGTCCTATGTGCTCGGCATGGCAGTGGTCTACACGGGGATCGGCGTGGCGGCGGGCCTGCTGGGTGAGGGCCTCTCCGCAGCGCTGCAGGCGCCGTGGGTGCTGGCTGCCTTTGCGCTGCTGATGGTGGCGCTGTCGCTGTCCATGTTCGGTCTCTATGAGCTGCAGCTGCCGCAGCACTGGCAGACCCGGCTGACGGCATCGTCCAACCGCCGCCAGGGCGGGCAGCTTGCCGGTGCCGCAGCCATGGGCGCGATCTCCGCGCTGATCGTCGGGCCGTGCGTGACGGCGCCACTGGCCGGCGCGCTGGCCTATATCGCGCGCACTGGCGATGCTGTGGTCGGCGGCGGTGCGTTGTTTGCCATGGCGCTCGGCATGGGCGTGCCGCTGGTGCTGGTGGGCGTGGGAGCGGGCAACCTGCTGCCGCGCGCCGGACGCTGGATGGAGACGACCAAGCGCTTCTTTGGCTTCCTGCTGCTGGGTGTGGCGCTCTGGATGGTGAGCCCGGTGCTGCCCGCGTGGGCGCTGATGGCGGGCTGGGCTGCGCTGCTGCTGGTTGGTGCGGTCTTCCTGAGCGCCTTCGATTCACTCGGCCCAGATGCGCATGGCCTGGCCAGGGTAGGCAAGGGCCTGGGCCTGCTGGCGGCGCTGGCAGGCGCCATCCTCCTGGTCGGGCTGGCCTCCGGCGGCCGGGACCCCCTGCAGCCGCTGGCGCACCTGAGCGCCGCGCGCTCGGCGCCGGAAGCGGCGGCCGGCGGCGCGTCCGACGTACGGTTCGAGCGCGTCCGCTCAGTTGCGGAGCTCGATGCACGCGTGGCGCAGGCCGCTGCCGCCGGCAAGCCGGTGCTGCTCGATTTTTATGCAGACTGGTGCGTGAGCTGCAAGGAGATGGAACGCTTCACATTTACCGATGAGCGCGTGCGGGCGCGGCTGTCCGAGGTTGTGATGCTGCAGGCGGATGTCACCCGGAACAACGCCGATGACCGCGCGCTGCTCAAGCGCTTCGGCCTGTTCGGCCCCCCGGGCATCATCCTGTACGGCGCCGACGGGCGCGAGCGGCCGGTCCGGGCGATCGGCTATCAGCCGGCCACACGGTTTCTCGACACGCTGTCGCGCGCACTCGATACCAAAGCCAATACCTGAGACGTACCTGAAATACCCGATGCGGCCGAAGCGGCAGCTTCGGCTGGTGTCGGCTAGCTTTGCTCCAGCCGGCGCCCCAGCGCCCATACCGCGGCCAGCACCACCACCACCGCTCCCATCAGCCCCAGCGACCACCAGAAGCCCTGGGGTTCGCGCAGCCATGGCATGCGGTCGAAGTTCATGCCGAAGATGCCGGTGATCAGCGTGAGCGGCATGAACAGCGCGGTGATCAGCGTCAGCGTGCGCATGGTGCGATTGGTGCGGTGCGCCACCGAAGAGAAGTGAATCTGCACTGCGGACTCGATCGAGTCCTCCAGCCGGCGCGCATGCGCGAGCACGCGCGAGATGTGCTCCATCACGTCGTTGATCCGCACCAGCAGCGCATCGTCGCGGCCTGGCGTACCTGGGGTGCCTGCGGCGGATCGTTCACTCGCGATGCTATAGCTGTTGTCGAGCAGGCTGTCGCGGAACTCTTGCAGCGCATCGTGCTGCTCCTCGCACAGGTGCTCCAGCCGCCGCAACTCGATGCGGGCATCGAGCAAGCCCTCCCAGCTGGAAAAGCTGCGCCGCGCGTTAAGCAGCGCGCGCTGCCACCGGTCGAGCTGGCGCGTCAGCGGCGCACGCAGGTCCAGGTAGCGGTCGACCATGGCGTTGAGCAGCCGCAGCATCAGGTCTTCCGGGCGCGTTGGCGGGCGGATGCCATGCACCAGCGCGGCGTGGCCGTTGGCTCGTGTCTTTGACGCCGCTTGCGGCCGCGGCGCCTGGCACAGCTCAAGCAGGCGCTGGCGCACCTGGTCCAGCGTGCGCGATTGCGCGGGCCGTACCGTCAGCAGCACGTTGTCAAAGACGAAGAACGTGACCGGCTGGGTATCGATCTTGGCCAGCGCGGGCAGGAAGCCCGGCGGGTAGCGGCGCGGCTTGGTTGGGGGACTGGGTTTTGCCGCGGCCTGCGCGCCGGCTGTCGCGCAAGCCGTGGCCGAAACCACGGGCTGGCCCGGCATCGTCGGCATGTCCATCGCGGCGGTGGCTGAGGCCGTCGCCGTTGCCGTCGTGCTCGTACTCGTTCCGGATGCCGCCGCCCCCTCTGCGCCAGCCTCGGCGATCAGCCGGCTGGTCTCGAAGGTGAGCTTGCGGAAGATCACCATGTCGTAGACATGCGTCGTATCGAAATACGACGGATGCGACGGGTTGGTGGCATCGATGAGATGCAGGTCCAGCACCGGGGCGCCCGTCAGCGCCTGGACGCTGTCGCGCCAGGCCGTCGGCGCGGCGCTGATTTCCTCGATCGGCGTGTCGACCCAGACGAAACGGGCCGCTGCATTGCCGGCGAGGAAATCGCGCGCCGCGTCGAGCGAGGCGAGCGGATGGACCTGGCTGGCGGAAAAGCCTAGCAGCTGCATCCGGGCCGGTTCAGCGCGTGAGCAGGCGAGCGGCGTCGCGTGCGAAATAGGTCAAGATGCCATCAGCGCCGGCGCGGCGGAAGGCCAGCAGCGATTCCATCATGACCTTGTCGTGATCCAGCCAGCCATTCTGGGCTGCGGCCTTGAGCATCGCGTACTCGCCGCTGACCTGGTAGACGTAGGTGGGGAAGCGGAACTCGTCCTTCACGCGCCGCAGGATGTCGAGGTAAGGCATGCCGGGCTTGACCATCACCATGTCGGCGCCTTCCATGATGTCCTGCGCCACTTCGCGCAGGGCTTCGTCGGAGTTGGCCGGGTCCATCTGGTAGGTCATCTTGTTGCCCTTGCCCAGGTTGGCCGCCGAGCCCACCGCATCGCGGAACGGGCCGTAGAAGGCGGAGGCGAACTTGGCCGAGTACGCCATGATCCGGGTATGGATATACCCGCCGTCTTCCAGCGCCGCGCGCACGGCGCCGATGCGCCCATCCATCATGTCCGAGGGCGCCACGATATCCACGCCGGCCGCAGCCTGCGTCAGCGCCTGCTTGATCAGGATCTCCACCGTGACGTCGTTGATCACGTAGCCGTCGTCGTCCAGCACGCCGTCCTGGCCGTGGCTGGTGTACGGATCCAGCGCCACGTCGGTCAGCACGCCCAGTTCCGGGAAGCGGTCCTTGAGCGCGCGCACGGCGCGCGGGATCAGGCCTTCGGCGTTGGTCGCCTCGATGCCGTCGGGCGTTTTCAAGGCCGGATCGATCACCGGGAACAGCGCGATGACCGGGATGCCGAGTTTCACGCAGTCTTCCGCCACCGGCAGCAACAGGTCAATCGACAGACGCTCCACGCCGGGCATGGACGCCACGCTCTCACGCTGGTTTTGGCCGTCGACGATGAATACCGGATAGATCAGGTTATCTGGAGACAAGCGGTTCTCGCGCATCAGCCTGCGTGAGAAATCATCACGGCGCATGCGGCGCGGACGGTACTCGGGAAATGTGGACATGGCTTGAGAGAGGAGTCGAAAAAGAAGTGCGGGAGTCTGCCGGGCGGCTGGCGCGACGCGACTGGCGAGTGCCTGGCCAGGCCGCTTGCGAAAGAAAAACTAAACTTTTGATCTCGCCCGCTATCATACTCGCGGACACTCTGCGTTGCGCTTGCGTGATGCAGCGTCCCCCGCTACTCCTCCCTGAGCGGGTACCCGCCCTTAACCGGTGGGAAAGTTCGCCCCCGTTGCTTGCAACGGGGTTTTTTTTGCCGGTTCATTTACCGATTGGCGTGTCGATTCGACAACGGGGCGGGCGCAGGGGTGGGTACGCTTTGTGGCGCCAGCAGATCAGTTCGCGGGCGTGTCGGGAGGCGCATCTTCCGCAGCGGTATCTGGTTCCGCTTCCGGTTCAGCTTGCCGCGCAACTGCGGCCTTGTTCTCCTGGGCTGCGGGCGGCAGGGCCTCGGGCAGGGACAGCCAGCCCGCCACCACGCGCTGGGCTTCCTCGATGCCGCGGCGCTTCAGGCTGGAGAACAGCTGCGCGGTCAGGGGTACGGGCGTGTCCAGCTGTTCTGCGTAGCCGGCCAGCACCTTGCGGGTTTCGCGCAGGGCCAGGGCGTTCTCGCTGTTGGTCAGCTTGTCGGCCTTGGTCAGCAGCACRTGRATSGGCCGSCSCGTGGGCAGGAACCACTCSACCATCTGGCAATCCAGGTCGGTAAAGGGGCGGCGTGCGTCCATCATCAGCACCAGGCCGGACAGTTGCGAGCGGGTCTGCACGTAGTCGCTCAGCAACGCTTGCCAATGGAACTTGGCCGACCCCGAGACCTGCGCATAGCCGTAGCCGGGCAAGTCGACGAGGAAGGCGAGCGGGTCCGGCGCCTTGACCGGGGCCACGCCGAAGAAGTTGATGTGCTGGGTGCGACCCGGCGTGCGCGACGAGAAAGCCAGCCGCTTCTGGTTGCACAGGATGTTGATGGCGGTGGATTTGCCGGCGTTGGAGCGGCCGGCGAACGCCACTTCCGGCACGGCCGTGGCAGGCAGGTCGCGCAGATGATTGACGGTAACGAAAAAGCGGGCCTGATGTAGGAGGGACATGCGCTTGGGCGATGGGGCGGGTGGGGGCGGGCTGCCGCCTGGATTCAGGCGGGTTCGCCGGCGTCACCGCGCCGATGTGAGTGAGGTGGGCGGCACATGCGGCCGCCTGGATGGCCGGGGCTGGCGTCTGGCCGCGTCGCGGCGCGCACATCCTCTATCCGGCACACGATTTATTGTACAATAACGCGGTTAACGGCCTCCCGATTAGGTGACGCGCGGCATCCTTGGTCGCGCATTTATCTGGCAGGGAAGTCTTGCGTGTCCGTTCCATCGTGGTAGCAAGCCTGTTGGTCTAGTCCCTGTTACGGCGCCAAAGCCTGGCGTCGGTGCAAGAGGGCCAACCGGGGGTCTGGGCCTGCTACCGGGATATTCGCACGGTCTGCCGCTCTCGTTCGCATGGGGGCGGTGCCATCCGGCTTTCGCCTGGGCGTTTTCTGGCTTCAGGCGAGCCGGCGGTCCGTCGTGATGAATTTCCGATGTCAAAGTGCCTGTCCATCGCGTCCTCACCGCGGGCAGTGTGCTGAACGGCGTGCTCCATGGAATTCAAAACAATTCAGACAAGGTGTGCGAATGAACCGCATTGCGAAACTTCTGGCTGTTGTGGCGCTGGCTCTGCCGGCAACTGCCATGACCGGTCTGGCATCTGCCGCAGAGCAGGCCGCCGCAAAGGCTGATCCGGCCAAGGGCGAAACCCTCTACACGCAAGGTGCCCCTGATCGCAATGTCCCGGCTTGCCTGAGCTGCCATGGCGCCAACGGTAACAGCGGCGGCGCCGCCAACCCGAAGCTGGCCGCCCAGCATCCGGAATACGTGCACAAGCAGCTCGACGACTTCAAAGCCAAGGCTCGTAATAACGCCATCATGTCGCCCTACGCGGCCGCCTTGTCCGAGCAGGAAATGAAGGACGTCGGCGCCTACCTGGCCAAGCAGACCCTCAAGCCTGCTACCGCCAAGAACAAGGACACCATCGAAGCCGGCCAGAAGATCTACCGTGGTGGCATCGCGGCCAAGGGCGTGCCGGCCTGCGCGGCTTGCCACGGCCCAACCGGCGCTGGCATTCCCGCCCAGTACCCGCGTGTCGGCGGCCAATGGTCCGAGTACACTGAAGCGCAACTGGTTGCGTTCCGCCAGGGCACCCGCAAGAACAATCCTGTGATGACCACCATCGCCGCGAAGATGTCGGATGCCGAGATCAAGGCTGTGGCTGATTACGTCGCAGGGATTCGCTAAGTCGTTCCGCGCCGGGTAGCCGGAGCACCGCAGCGGGCCTCGCCACTCGCGAGGCGCCATGCCCAGGTGCAACCAAGCAGCCCGGCAACAATCGAAGAGGGTGGCCTGCGCGAGCATGTCCACCCTTTTTCATTTCAAGGCCGAGGGCCCTACTGCACATGTCCACCGCTTCCACGTCAGGACTGCACCTGAAGACTTCTCACCGCCTGCTACGCGACGCGGTTGAGCTGCTGTCCTCGATGCGTTTCGCTATCGCGCTGCTGACGGTGATTGCGATTGCCAGCGTGGTCGGCACCGTCCTCAAGCAGAACGAGCCCTATCCCAACTATGTGAACCAGTTCGGTCCTTTCTGGGCTGACCTGTTCCACGCGCTGTCGTTGCAAAAGGTTTACAGCTCCTGGTGGTTCCTGCTGATCCTGACCTTCCTGGTGATTTCCACCTCGCTGTGCCTGACCCGCAACGCGCCCAAGATGATCAAGGATATGCGCTCGTGGAAGGACCACGTGCGTGAGCGCAGCCTGCGGTCCTTCCACCATCACGCCGAGTTCGATTCGGGCCGTCCCCGCGCCGATGCGGTGACGCGTCTTACCGCGTTGCTGGCCAATCGCGGCTACCGCATCAAGAGCGTTGCGCATGAGGGCGCCACCTTGCTGGCCGCCAAGGCGGGCGCGGCCAACAAGCTAGGCTACATCCTCGCGCACACCGCTATCGTGGTGATCTGCGTCGGCGGCCTGCTCGATGGCGACATGTTGATCCGCGCACAGATGTGGTTTGGCGGCAAGAGCCCGATCAGCGGCAACGCCGTGATCAACGACATCCCGCCCCAGCACCGTTTGTCGGTCAACAATCCGGGCTTTCGCGGCAACGCCTTCGTGCCGGAAGGCTCGACGGTGTCCACCGCTATCCTGAATATCTCGGACGGCGCGCTGGTGCAGGACCTGCCGTTCAATATCACGCTGAAGAAGTTCACCGTCGAGCATTACTCGACCGGCATGCCCAAGCTGTTCGCCTCCGATGTGGTCATCACCGACCGCGCCACCGGCCACAAGACGGAGGCCACCATCAAGGTCAACGAGCCGCTGGTGGTGGATGGCGTGGCCATCTACCAGTCCAGCTTCGAGGATGGTGGCTCCAAGCTGAAGTTCGTTGGCTACCCGATGCAGGGTACTAGCGACAAGACCTTTGCCTTTGCCGGCACCGTGGGCGCCAACGCGCCACTGACCGGCACGGGCAACGCGGCCGACGCCGAGGGGTTGACGGTCGAGTTCAGCGATTTCCGCCTGATGAATATCGAGAACGTCACCGATGCATCGGGCAAGCCGGACGCGCGTGGCGTTGCGCGCAAGTCGCTCAACGAGAAGCTCGAGTCTCACCTGGGCTCGGCGGTCAATCCTGACCGTGCGAAGGAGTTGCGCAATGTTGGCCCTTCGGTGCAGTACAAGTTGCGCGACCGCAACGGCCAGGCGCGCGAATTCAACAACTACATGGTGCCGGTGCAACTCGACGGCCAGTCGGTCTTCCTTGCCGGCATGCGGGATACGCCTAGCGAGCCGTTCCGCTACCTGCGCATCCCGGCCGACGAGCAAAACGGCGTGGCGGACTGGATGCGCTTGCGTGCCGCGCTGCAGGACCGCGCGATGCGCAGCGAAGCCGCGCGCCGCTTCGCACTTGCCTCGATGCCGGGCGAAGACCGCGAAGTATTGCGCGGCCAGTTGGCCGAGAGCGCCTTGCGCGCGCTCGACCTGTTTGCCGGCGCTTCGCGCAGTAACCCGCAAGCCCCGCCGGGCGGCTTCACCGCGATTGCCGCCTTTCTGGAAAAGTCCGTGCCGCCGGCCGAACAACAGAAAGCCGCGGATGTGCTGCTGAAGATCCTCAATGGCTCGATGTGGGAGCTCTGGCAGTTGGCGCGCGCGCAAGACAAGCTGCCGGTGGTGCCAAATAGTGCTCAGAGCGGCGCTTTCATGCAGCAAGCCGTCAATGCGCTGTCCGACAGTTTCTTCTACACCGCGCCGGTTTTCYTGCAGCTCGACGACTTCACGGAAGTGAAGGCCAGCGTGTTCCAGATGACCCGTGCACCAGGGAAGAACATCGTGTATCTTGGCTGTCTGCTGTTGGTGCTGGGCGTGTTCTCGATGTTCTACATCCGCGAGCGCCGCGTCTGGCTCTGGGTGAAGGATCCCGCAGATACCGCGGATTCCGCGGGAACCGCCGGGGGACAGGGCGCCTCCAGCCATGTGCTGATGGCCATGTCCACGCAGCGCCGTACACTGGATTTCGAGAAAGAGTTTGTCGCGCTGCGCGACGATGTAGGCCGCGCCGCCGGCAGCATCGACACGGCCGGCGCCCGCAATTAAGCAGGAACCACTATGTCTTCGAATGTGAATCAGGCCCGGCCGGGCATGCATGAGAGTCCGGCGGGCGTTGCCGCGAGTGGCGCCGAGCAGGCCTACCTGGAGCCGTCGTACCTGCGCCGGCTGGGCTGGGTCGACTGGCTCTTTGCCTTGATGCTGGCAGTGGGCGCGGGCTTCGCGCTGGCGCGCTACGGCGAGTGGATGAATGTCTACGACAAGGGCGTGCTGATCGCCGCGGTGCCTACCTTCGCGCTGCTGGGATGGCACTGGAAGCCGGTGCGGCTGCTGATGGTGACGCTGACCGTGTTGTCGCTGTTCGCGATCCAGCTCTACCAGGGCCAGTTGCCGCGCGCCGAGCAGGCCTTCTTCCTCAAGTACTTCCTGTCGAGCCAGTCCGCCATCTTGTGGATGAGCGCCCTGGTGTTCCTGTCCACCCTGTTCTATTGGGGCGGCTTGCTGGCGCGCTCGGAGACCGGGCTGCAGATCGGCAGCAAGATGGTCTGGGCAGCGGTGGTGCTGGGCTTTACCGGCATGCTGGTGCGCTGGTACGAGTCCTACCTGATCGGCGCCGACATCGGCCACATCCCCATCTCCAATCTGTACGAAGTGTTCGTGCTGTTCACGCTGATCACCTCGTTGTTCCACCTGTATTACGAAGGCCGTTACAAGACCCGTGCGCTGGGGCCGTTCGTGATGCTGGTGGTATCGGCGGCAGTCGGTTTCCTGCTGTGGTACACCGTCAGCCGCGATGCGAGCGAGATCCAGCCGCTGGTGCCCGCGCTGCAGAGCTGGTGGATGAAGATCCACGTGCCGGCCAATTTCATCGGCTACGGCACCTTCGCCCTGGCTGCCATGGTGTCGGTGGCCTACCTGCTCAAGCAGCACGGCATCCTCGCCGAGCGCCTGCCCTCGCTCGAAGTGCTCGACGATGTGATGTACAAGTCAATCGCGGTGGGCTTTGCCTTCTTCACCATCGCCACAATCCTGGGCGCGCTGTGGGCGGCGGAGGCCTGGGGCGGCTACTGGAGCTGGGACCCCAAGGAAACCTGGGCCCTGATCGTCTGGTTGAACTACGCGGCCTGGCTGCATATGCGGCTGATGAAGGGCCTGCGCGGCACCATGGCGGCCTGGTGGGCGCTAGTGGGTTTGCTGGTCACGACCTTCGCCTTCCTGGGCGTCAACATGTTCCTTTCCGGCCTACATAGCTACGGCGAACTCTGACCTGGGTGTTGCGCCGCAATGAGAAAACCTGCCCATCGCTCCGATGCGGCAGGTTTTTTTTTTCGCCCGAATGGAATAAAGCCGTCACATCCGGTGTTTACTGAAGGGACGGCGCCGGCTGGCGGCGCCGCATCGCATGGAGATCGACATCATGGCCCTTTCCCGTCCCAACGCAGTCGCTTCCCTCGCATCGTTGTCCCGCCCCGCCGTGCTCGCGCTCGCTTCTGCAGCGGTCCTGCTGTCCGCTTGCTCGGGCATGGGCAGCATGGGTGGCAGCGCCGGCGATATGCCGCCCACGGTGAAGGTTGCCGGTGGCACATTGACCGATCCCCAGGGCCTGACGCTCTACACGTTCGACCGTGACACGGCCGGCAAGAGCGCTTGCAACGGCGGCTGCGCCACCAACTGGCCACCCCTGATGGCCGCGCCCGGCACCAGCGCCACGGGCGACTACAGCGTGATCACGCGCGACGATGGCGGCAAGCAATGGGCCTATCGCGGCAAGCCGCTCTACCGTTTCTCCAAGGATGCCAAGCCGGGCGACCGCGCGGGCGACAACTTCAACAACGTCTGGCACGCGGCAACGCCCTGATACGGGCCAGGGCAGCCTGACGGCATGGACGGTTTCGACCGCCAACTGGTGGCGCTGGCGCCGCGCTTGCGGCGCCACGCCCGGGGCTTGACCGGCGACGCGGCCTCCGCCGACGACCTGGTGCAGGACACGCTGGAGCGCGCGCTGCGCTTCCGCTGGCGCTTTCGCCTGCGCGCGGGTGCCTGGTGGGGCGATGGCGCGGATGGCCTGCTGTCTTGGCTGCTGACCATGATGCACCGGCTGCGCGTGAATGCGTACCGTCGCGCCGACCTTGTGACCTATACCGACACGCTACCCGACGTACCCAGTGCTGCGCCTGAGCCCGGCCTGCGGCTGGACTTGGCGCGGGCGCTGGCCCGCTTGCCCGAGGCGCAGCGCGCGGTAATGCTGCTGGTCGGCCTGGAGCAGCTCAGCTATGCCGAGGCGGCGCAGGTGCTGGCGGTGCCGGTGGGCACCGTGATGTCCCGGCTGTCGCGGGCTCGGGAGCAGATGCGCATGCTGATGGACGGCGCGCCCGCCGAGGCGGCCGAGGCGAACCCGCAGGCCGCCGGCCGCGCGGCCGGACTGCAGCGAGTCAAATGATGTCCCCAGTCAACGAAGCCGATCTCCACGCCTATGCCGATGGCCAGCTCGATCCCGCAAGACGCGCCGAGGTGGAGGCGTACCTGGCCGCCCATCCCGAGGCCGGGGCGCGCGTGGGGGGCTGGCGGCGGCAGACGGACGAATTGCACGCGGCCTTCGACGGCGTGCTCAATGAATCAGTGCCGCTAACGGCACTTCCGCCAAGGCTGCGGGGCAGTAGCCGCGATGCGGCGCGGCGACCCGCCGGCTGGGGCATGGCGTTGGCCGCCAGCATTGCCTCGCTGGCGGTAGGCGGCGCAATCGGATGGATTGCGCACGATCGCGCGGATACGCTGGCGGCCGGGGCGCCGTCGGTGGAGCGCTTCGCGCGCGAGGCGTTGGCCAGCCATGTCGTCTATGCGCCGGAGGTGCGCCATCCGGTCGAGGTGGCGGCCACCGATGAAGCCCATCTTGTTGCCTGGCTGTCCAAGCGCCTGGGGGCACCGCTGCGGGTGCCGGACTTGGGCGCCCAGGGATTCCACCTGATCGGGGGCCGTCTCGGCGTGGCCGAAGGCGGCCCGTCGGCCATCCTGATGTACGAGGCCGACGACGGCACCCGGCTGTCGCTGCAACTGCGGCACATGGCGCGCGACACGCCCGATACGGGCTTCCGGCTGGAGCGCATGGGCCCGGGGCCAAGTGAGCGTCCCGCCGCTGCGGCGCGTACCATGGCCTTCTACTGGGTAGACCGGGATCTTGGCTTCGCGCTGGCCGGGCCGCTGGAACGCGCACCCTTGCTGGCATTGGCGGAGGCCGTTTACCGGCAGTATCAGGGCGGTTGAGCCTCAGTCATGCTTTGCGCGGAGCGCCCCGCATCCGATTGCCGGCTGCAACGCGTACGCAGGTCAGGCGATGCGACGGTGACGACGGGCCTGAAAAAATGTCAGGATTTCCTCGTACCAACCGACTCAAGCTCAAGTCCAATCGTGCAGGCGGGCCCCACCCGGGCCAGGCACGAATGGTGAACCGCATTTTGCATATGGCACGCAACGAGGAACAACAATGCTGATCCCCTCTCCGAAATGGCTGCGCGGCGACGATATTGCCGCCAGCGAGATCACGCCCCGCGGTGTTTTCGACGCGCGGCGCCGCCTGCTGGCGCTGGCTGCAGCGGGCGCAGCGGGGAGCACGCTGGCGCCATGGTTCGCCCGCGATGCGCATGCCCAGGCGCCGCGCGGGCAGAAACTGCCGGCCACGCCCAACAATGCTTACGTGGTGCCCGAGAAGCGCACGCCTTACGAGGACGTCACCACGTACAACAACTACTACGAGTTCGGCACCGACAAGGCGGACCCGGCGCGCAACGCCGGCACGCTGCGGACCCGGCCGTGGCAGGTTGCGGTCGAAGGCCTGGTGAAGAAGCCCAAGGTCTACGACATCGACGAACTCGTGCGCCTGATGCCGATGGAAGAGCGGGTCTACCGGCTGCGCTGCGTGGAGGGCTGGTCGATGGTGATTCCGTGGAGCGGCTACGCGCTGGCCGAGCTGGTCCGCCGCGTCGAGCCGCAGCCGGGCGCGAAGTACGTGGAGTTCGTCACCCTCAACGACAAGAAGCAGATGCCCGGCGTCAGCGCCCGCGTGCTGGACTGGCCCTACACCGAAGGCCTGCGCATGGATGAGGCGATGCACCCGCTGACCTTGCTGGCCTTTGGCCTGTATGGAGAGGTGCTGCCCAATCAGAACGGCGCGCCCGTGCGCGTGGTGGTGCCCTGGAAGTACGGCTTCAAGAGCGCCAAGTCCATCGTCAAGATCCGCTTTATCGACAAGCAACCCGCCACCAGTTGGAACCTCGCCGCGGCGCAGGAGTACGGCTTTTACTCCAACGTGAACCCGGACGTGGATCACCCGCGCTGGAGCCAGGCTACGGAGCGCCGCATCGGCGAGGACAAAGGCAGCGGCTTTGGCGCGCTGTTCGCGCCCAAGCGCAAGACGCTGCCGTTCAACGGCTACGGGCAGCAGGTGGCGTCGCTGTACCAGGGCATGGACCTGCGGAAGTTCTTCTGATGGCGCCCCCGGATATGTCCCCGTCGCGCCAGGCGGTGCGCCCGTCGCGGGCGGCCGGGCAGCCCGGGCTCGAGACGCTTGCGCCGGAACGCGTGCGCACGGTGAAGATGGTGGTGTGGCTGCTTGCCATGCTGCCTTTTCTGCGGCTGCTCTATCTCGGCTTTACCGATCAGTTCGGTGCCAATCCGCTGGAGTTCGTCACACGCTCGACCGGCACCTGGACGCTGGTCATGCTGTGCGTCACGCTGGCGGTGACGCCGCTGCGCCGGCTCACGGGCTGGAACTGGCTGATCCGGCTGCGCCGCATGCTCGGGCTCTTTGCCTTCTTCTACGCACTGCAGCACTTCCTGTTGTGGCTTGCCGTGGACCGGGGCTTCGATGTGGCCTACATAATCAAGGACATTGCCAAGCGCCCCTTCATCACGGTGGGGTTTGCCGCCTTCGTGCTGATGGTGCCGCTGGCGGCCACCTCGGCCAATGCCATGGTCAAGTGGCTGGGTGGCAAGCGCTGGCAAGGGCTGCACCGGGCGGTGTACGCCATCGCCGTGCTGGCGATCCTGCACTACTGGTGGCACAAGGCAGGCAAGCACGACTTTGGCACGGTATCGATCTATGCCGCCGTGGTGTTCGGGTTGCTGGCGATGCGGGTCTGGTGGTGGTGGTGCAAGCCTGCAACCGGCCTCAAGGCACAGCGGTAGAACTCAAAGGTAGAGCGTAATTTCGCGCTCGGCGGGGCGGGGCGGCTGCCCCGCTTGGGGGAGCCATAGGGCTTCAAGATGGCCCCGGACCAGGTCCAGCTCCGTCGAGCAGTGGCGCCGCCCCGGAAAGCGCCGCAGGTTGTCGGATTGCAGCGCCAGCACCGCCTGGTCCTGGCGCGCCACGCGCCTCAAGAGGGGCCATGCCAGCAACCGCACCGCCCATGCCGGCGCCCATCGCCCGGCCACGTGCAGGGTGGCAAATACGCGGGTTTGCGTCGTGCTTTCCGGTGTGAAATTCAGCGTGATCCAGAGCCGGCTGCCGTTGGCGTAGCGATAGTCGATCTGGGCCGTGCCCGCGCCGCTGAAGTGCGCGCTCTCGCCGGTCCGTGGCGACTCGAACAAGCGATACAGCAGCCCGGACTGCATCGGCTGGTCGAGGTAGTCGACCGTGAACCCCTGTGGCGTATTCGACAAGCGGGCCCGCACCGGCGCGCGTTCGCCATCCTTGCGCACCAGCCCAGGATGCACCGTGTGCGTGTGCAACGGATCCAGGAAGTTCTCGATCGCGTCCAGCACATGGGCTTGCCAGCGGCTTTGCCACAGAAAGCGCCGGGAGCCGGCGGGCAGGGTGGCGACCGGCGCCGGCAGTGAGCGCGAGTCCGGCGCGGCTTGGCTGTCGGCCGCGGGCATCTCCGGGCCCGGCCGCAGCCAGACCAGCCCGTCATGCTCCAGCACTGGCAGGCGGCGCACGCCAACCTGCGGCAGGCAGGCTTCGGGCGCCAATCCGGGCACCGCGCTGCAGCGCCCGTCCGCGCTGAAGGTCCAGCCGTGGTACGGGCAGCTCACGCCAAGCGGGCCGATGCGCCCATGCGACAGCGGCGCTTGCCGGTGCGGGCAGCGGTCCTCGCAGGCCAGGATCTCGCCGGACGGCAGGCGTGCCAGCATCAGCGGGCGATCCAGCACCGTGACCGCCAGCGGGCGGGCATGCAGCGCACTGCTGCGCGCCACGGCGAACCATTGCGAGAAGACGGATTCTGGCCAGGGTGTGGATATCGTCATAGCTGGAACCGTTGCATGACAGGCACCCCGACGTGCGTGGCCAGCGAGCGCAGCAGCCCGATGCCGGCGCGCAGCGGCAGCGCCAGGTGCGCCGCATACACCGCGCTGTATTCGATTGCCGCCTGGCCGCCGCGCAGGCGCTTGAAGTGGCCCGCGCCAGCGCTCAGGTTGATGCCGTAGCCGGTCTCGATGGCGCGCGCGAACACCGTTGCCATCAGCAGCCGGTACAGCCCCAGCGGGGCCGGCAGGGCCGTGTTGTAGCCGACCACCGGCGCTGTGATGATGCCGCCCTGCACGAACAGGCCCACCACGGCTTGCAGTTGCCCTTGCCCGTCGCGCCAGCCATGCAGCTCCAGCAGCCCGGCCCCATGCCAGTGGCGCATGAAGGCGGCGGTGTAGTGCGGGTTGAGGCGGGAGTATTTGTCGAGGTACAGCAGCCCGTAGAGGGCGGCGATCCGCTCGTAGTCATCCTCCCGGCCGGCGGCTGCCCCGATGGTTTCGTTGCCGGCTCGTGCCAGCGCGGAGCGCTGCATCTCGCACAGGTCGCGCTTGAGGTTGGCATGGCGTCCCTTGGCCAGGTCCGCGGCCTCGAAGCACCACACCTGGCGGCTGGGCACCAGGCTGAAGCCCTCGGCCGCCAGTACCGCCAGCCAGTCGGGGTGCTGGCGCGTATTGAGCGAGCGAAACCACAGCGCGTGGCGCGGCCAGCGGGCGCGGGCCTGGGCGATGGTGTGTTGCAGCGCGCTGGTGTCGAGCGCGGGATACAGGTTGGTCGACAGCAGCCAATTGTTGATGGCCACCGCGCGGTCGACGCCGGCAGCGCCCAGCCAGCGTCCGTAGCCGCGGCACAGCAGGCGCAGCGGCCACGCCAGCGCGCCGTGCAGATGGCGGTCGATTTCCTCGCCCGCGTAGCGGCAATATGTGGTCAGCGGCGAGCAGACCCAGGCCGCGGTGGCATCGGCTTTGCCACTGTCGACCGTGACCGGCATGGCCCAATCGCCGGCACGGAGCAGGCCGACCTGGCTTTGCAGGTTGCGTACGAGTTGCGGGGTTGGCACCCGCGCATGCAGCGCCGACAGGCTTTGCGCGCTGCGATTGAATCGCGAGGCTGCGCGGTCGTCGCCCGAGAGCATCGTCAAGGCGAGAGCTCCTCGCCATCCCATTCGATATCCCGCGTGGTGGCGGCCCGCAGGCTGCAGCGCCGGCTGAGGGCAAGCCGCCCGTAGGCGGCAAGATCGCGCAGGGCGCCTAGCAGCGGCGCGCGGTCGCCAGGCCGGGTGATCACGTCGTCGGCGCTGGCAAAGGCCCGGCGCCATTCTCCCAGCCTGCCGCGCCTTGCCATGTCGTAGAGCCCGGCACTCGCCATGACCGCGGTGATCATGCGCGGGCGCTGCTCCGATGGCGTGATGCAGTCACGCACGGCCGCGTCCCCGGCCAGCGCCGCCGGCACGGCGTCGTCCAGGCCGAACAAGTGCAGGCCGCTGGTAGCGCGCGGGTTGCATTCGAGCACGGTGGGGTGGGCCGGATCGGCCTCGATCCAGTCGAAGGCGATCTGCCCGGTGAAGCCGATCCTGGCCACCAGCGTTTCGACGCAATGCTGGATGGCGGCGGATTCATGGTGCGCAAAGTAGAAGCTGGCGCTCTGGCTGAGCCGGTAGGTGGGGCGGTAGGCCGCGTGCGCGAGCAGCCGGCCTTGATGCGCGATGCTATAGGAGCAGATTTCCGGCCCAGCCACAAAGTGCTGGGCCACCCAGCGGCCGTGCGCGGGCAGCGGCGGCGCAGCGGCGGGTACGCCTTGCGGGTACAGCCGCAGGTGTGCGCCGAAGCGGGAATACTCGGGTTTGAGCACCAGCGGCGTGGCGCCGGCCCAGGCGCGTGCCTGGTCGAGGCTATCCACCAGCGCGCTGTCGGCGACACGAAATCCGCACTCACGCGCCAGCGCCAGGAACTGCCACTTGCTGTGCAGGCCGCGCAGCTTGTCGAAGTCGTCGACGGCCACGGTGAGTGTTACCGGCAGCTTGGCGCGGTGGCGGGAGAGAAAGAAGACTTCTTCGCAGGTTGGCACCACCAGGTCGATGCGATGCTGGTGCACGGCCTGGCGCAGGTCCTCGACAAAACGGGCCGGCTCTGTACGCGGCGGCGCGAGCCGCACGGTGGCGCAGACGGCACGCGATGCGCCGGCCGTATGGCAGGGGATGCTGTCCGCCACCACCGCGCGCCAGCCCTGGCGGGCAAAGCGGCGCGCGTGATCGAGCGCCACGGGCGCGCGCCCACCCAGGATCAGGACGCTGTGGGCCATTGGGGGGCGCGAGTGATGGCGGGGAGGGTGGGGGCTTAGCCTTGCAGCAGGCGTTCGTCGCGGAACAGGTCAGCCACGTGCTCGCGGCCGCGCACCAGGTGCACGTCGTCGCCGTCGACCATGACTTCGGCCGCGCGCGGGCGGGTGTTGTAGTTGGAGCTCATGACGAAGCCATAGGCGCCAGCTGACATCACGGCCAGCAGGTCGCCCGGCTGCACCGCCAGGGCGCGGTCGCGGCCGAGCCAGTCGCCGGATTCGCACACCGGGCCGACCACGTCGTAGGTCAGGGCGGTGGCCTGCGCGGTCTCGCGCAGCTGCACGGGCTCGATGCGGTGGTAGGCCTCGTACATGGCAGGGCGGGCCAGGTCGTTCATGGCCGCGTCGACGATGCAGAAGTTCTTGGCGGCGCCCGGCTTGAGGAACTCGACCTGGGTCAGCAGCACGCCGGCGTTGCCCACCAGCGAGCGGCCCGGCTCGAACAGCACCTCGCGATGGCCATGGCCACGCTCTGCCACGCGGTCCAGCAGCGTGCGGGCAAAGCCGGTGATGTCCGGCGGGGTCTCGTCGTCGTAAGTGATGCCCAGTCCACCGCCCACGTCGATATGCTCAAGGTTGATGCCTTCGCGTTCCAGCGCTTCCACCACGTCCAGCACCTTGTCCAGCGCTTCCAGGTAAGGGGCGACCTCGGTGATCTGCGAGCCGATATGGCAGTCGATGCCCGCGACTTCCAGGTGCGGCAGCGCGGCGGCGGCGCGGTAGGTCGGCAGCACGTCCTCGAAGGCSACGCCGAACTTGTTGCCCTTCAGGCCGGTGGARATATACGGGTGGGTCTTGGCGTCCACATCCGGGTTGATGCGCAGCGACACGCGCGCGCGCTTGCCCAGGCGGCCGGCCACGGCATTGAGGCGGTCCAGCTCGGGGATCGACTCCACGTTGAACGACAGCACATCGTGCTGGAGCGCCAGTTCCATCTCGGCGGCGGTCTTGCCCACGCCCGAGAACACTACCTTGCGCGGATCGCCGCCCACTGCCAGCACGCGCTGCAACTCGCCGCCAGAGACGATATCGAAGCCCGCGCCGAGCCTGGCAAAGACCTGCAGGATCGCCAGGTTCGAATTGGCCTTCATGGCGTACTGCACGCGCGCGCGGCGCCCTTGGCACGCAGCGGCGTAGGCCTGGTAGGCGGCGGTCAGCGCGGCGCGCGAGTAGACGTAGGTAGGGGTGCCGTATTCGGCGGCAATGCGCGCGAGCGGCACGTGCTCGACGCTCAGGGCGCCGTCGTGGCGATGGAAGAAGGCGGTCATGGTTATTTGGCGGTGGGAGTGGCGGCAGGCACTGCGTCCGGGGCCGTGGCGGGTGCCGCAGTGGAGGCGGAGCCCCGGGGAGCCGCCGGATTCGGCACGGCCGGGTTGCCCAGGCCAGGATCCGGTACACCCGGCTGCGCCGGTGCGGGAGGCTGCTTGGGCATCGTCAGCGGGCCGCGGATGCCGCATCCCGACAGCAGGGGCATCGCAAGGCTGGCGGCAAACGCCGATACAATCGCAACACGACGCAACATCGGGTCGTCCTTAAAATGTCGTCCAGGGTCGTCCCCGATCGTCCCGGAGTGTCCCTCAAGCGGAGCGCGGCGGGACCACCGGAAATACGAAGTACTTTTCAATACGCTGCCGGCTACGGCACCACATCGCTATAGCGGCGCTGGCCGGCGGTCTTGGAGTTTAGCATGCCCCCCATGAGTGAAAGTGAGTTCCTGGCGCTGGCCCAGCAAGAGCTGGACCGGCTGGAAAGCGCGGTGGAAACCGCCGCCGACGCGGCCGACGCCGACATCGAAATCAACCGTGCCGGCAATCTCATGGAGCTCGAATTCGAAGACGGCTCCAAGATCATCGTCAACAGCCAGGCGCCCATGCAGGAACTGTGGGTGGCCGCGCGCTCGGGCGGTTTCCATTTTCGCCATGATGGCCAGCGCTGGGTCGATACGCGCGGCGGCGGCGAGCTGTACGCGGCGCTATCGGGCTACGTGAGCCAGCAGGCGGGGGTGACGTTGAAACTGGCCTGAGCGCTCTCGCCCAGGCATGAAAAAAGCCGGCGCGAAGCCGGCTTTTTCATTGGCGGGAAGCTGTCCCGGCGGTGCCCCTCAGCCGCCGCCGAACATTTCCAGGATGCGCTTCTTCTCTGCCTCGACGTCGGCGGGCGATTGCGTGCTTTCGTCCGGCTTGCCAGGCCACGGATCGCCCAGGCCAACCGAAGCCACGCCAGCGCCGCCCGCGTTTTCCTCGAAGGTCCAGTCGCCGCCCACCATGACCACGCCTTCCGGGGCCTGGCGTTCGGGGAGTTCCGGTACGCCCTTGAGCATCTTGCCCATGTAGCCCACCCAGATTGGCAGCGCGAGGCCACCGCCGGTCTCGCGCACACCCAGGCTCTTGGGCTGGTCGTAGCCCATCCAGGCGATGGCCACCAGCTTGGGCGTGTAGCCAGCGAACCAGGCGTCGACGGCGTCGTTGGTGGTGCCGGTCTTGCCGGCCAGGTCGTTGCGGCCCAGGCGCTGCTTGGCGCTGTTGGCCGTGCCGGTGCGTACCACGTCGCGCAGCATGGTGTCGGCGATAAAGGCGGTGCGGGCATCCAGCACGCGTACCGCATCCGCGCCGGCGCGCTGGGGCTTGGTTTCGGAGATCACATTGCCGCGCGCATCGACAACCTTCTGGATCAGGTAGGGATTGACGCGGTAGCCGCCGTTGGCAAACACCGAGTAGGCGCCGGCCATCTGCAGCGGCGTGACGCTTCCCGCGCCCAGCGCCATCGGCAGGTAGGCAGGGTGCTTGTCGGCATCGAAGCCGAAGCGCGTGATGTAGTCCTGGGCGTACTGGGTGCCGATGGCGCGCAGGATGCGCACCGACACCAGGTTCTTGGACTTTGCCAGCGCGCGGCGCATGGTCATCGGGCCTTCGAACTTGCCGTCGTAGTTCTTCGGCTCCCAGACCTGGCCACCGTTATCGCTGATCGACAGCGGCGCGTCATTGATCACAGTGGCGGGGGAGAACCCCTTTTCCAGCGCCGCGGAGTAGATGAACGGCTTGAAGCTGGAGCCGGGCTGGCGCCAGGCTTGCGTCACGTGGTTGAACTTGTTGCGGTTGAAATCGAAACCGCCAACCATCGAGCGGATCTCGCCGTCTTCCGGGTTGAGCGAGACAAAGGCCGCGGATACTTCCGGCARCTGCGTGACCGWCCAYGCGCCYTTTTCGTCCTGYGTCACGCGGATGATCGCACCCGGCCGGATCTTGGCCTTGGGTTGCGCATTGGCCGCCAGCGACGGCGCGATGAAGCGCAGCGCCTGGCCTTCGATGGTGGCGACTTCGCCGGACAGCAGCGTGGCGGTGACCTGCTTGGCCGTCACGCTGGTGACCACGGCCGAGCGCAGGTCGTCGCTGCCCGGGTGCTCCAGCAGTGCGTCGTCGATGGCCTGCTCGCGCTCGTCCGCGCCGGCGGGCAGGTCGATAAAGGCCTCGGGGCCACGGTAGCCGTGGCGGCGCTCGTAATTCATGATGCCCGAGCGCACCGCCTCATAGGCGGCGTCCTGGTCGGGCTTGTTCAGCGTGGTGTAGACCGTCAGGCCGCGGGTGTAGGTTTCCTCGCGGTATTGCGCGTACATCAACTGGCGCACGATCTCGGCCACGTACTCGGCGTGGGTGGAGAACTCATTGCCCTCGCCGCGCACCTTCAGTTCTTCGTGGATGGCCTGGTCGTATTGCTCGGGCGTGAGGTAGCGCAGGTCGCGCATGCGCTGCAGGATGTATTCCTGGCGTACCTTGGCGCGCTTGGGGTTGACCACCGGGTTGTAGGCCGACGGCGCCTTGGGCAGGCCGGCCAGCATGGCGGCCTCGGCCGGCGTGACGTCCTTGATCGACTTGCCGAAATACACCCGTGCCGCGCTGGCAAAGCCATAGGCGCGCTGCCCCAGGTAGATCTGGTTCATGTACAGCTCGAGTATCTGGTCCTTGGACAGGTTGGCCTCGATCTTGTAGGCCAGCAGCATTTCATACAGCTTGCGGGTGTACGTCTTCTCGCTGGAGAGGAAGAAGTTGCGCGCCACCTGCATGGTGATGGTGGAGGCGCCCTGCGACAGGCCGCCGCGCAGGTTGGCCAGCCCGGCGCGCAGCACGCCGACGAAGTCGACGCCGCCGTGTTCGTAGAAGCGATCGTCCTCGATGGCCAGCACGGCCTTCTTCATCACGTCCGGTATTTCCGCAATCGGCACGAAATTGCGCCGTTCTTCGCCGAACTCACCGATGAGCACGTTGTCGGCCGTGTAGATCCGCAATGGGATCTTCGGGCGGTAATCCGTGATGGTGTCGAGCGATGGCAGGTTGGGCGCGGCCACCAGCAGCGCGTATCCCACCAGCAGTGCCACCGCCACGATCCCGGCCACCAGCAGGCCCAGGGCCCAAAAGGTTAGCCGCATCCAGATCGGACGTCGGGCAGGTAGGGACGGCTTCTGTTGTGCTGTGGCCATAAGGGAAATACCTAGTTAGAGGTGCCGGGATTATATCTCCCGGGATACTCCGCTCCCGGCGCGCTGTGGCGCGCAAGCCGCTATCGCGCTGTTACAAGATGTAATGGGATTGAGATCTGCATGAAACGAAAAGATGGGCAAAGTGGGTAGGGCGAAGGGCACCGTCGGATTTTGGCAACGCTTTGTGAGGGGCGTTGATGAAAAGCAATCGTGGTCAAACCGGCACATTGCCAGCGCCCCGTTTTTTGGTGAGAATCCACCAACTAAAAGAGCAAAACGTTTCATCCAAGAAACAATACAGACTCGCCAAATTAGAGCAACCAAGCCAAGGCGAGTTCAACGGTCAGGGGGTCACCTTGCGGCGAGGTATCTTGTCGGGGTTGTTGCGCCGTACGACGGTCGGCGTTGACATCGGGTCGTCCAGCGTTAAGGTAGTCGAGCTGTCCGTGGGCAGTGGCAAGAACGACTATCGGCTGGAAAAATGTGCCAGCGAACTGCTGGACCGTAATGCCGTTGCCGATGGCAACGTGGTCAATATCGAAGCCGTTGGCATCGCTCTCAAGCGCGCCCTCGGCAAAGCCGGCATCCGCACCAAGGAGGTGGTGCTCGGCGTGCCTTCGATGCTGACCGAATCGCAGACCGTCAGCCTGCCGGACAACCTGTCCGAGGACGAGCTCTACGTCCAGGTGGAATCCGAGGCGCATCGCCTCTATCCGCCATCGCAGGCCGTCAATTTCGATTTCGCCGTGATCGGCCCCAGTGAAACCGAGGGCGGCATCGGCGTGCGCGTTACCGCGGCAAACAGCGACCGTGTGCAGGAGCGCGTGACCGCTGCCGAAATGGCCGGGCTCAAGCCGTACGTGATGGACGTCGAGGAATACGCGGTGCAGCGCTCCGTGGTGCAGATGCTGGGCGTGTCCGCCGACATCAGCGCCACCGACGCCAAGGAACTGCCCGTGGTGGCCGTGATCCACCTTGGCGGCAGCCGCTCCAAGGCGATCTTCTACCAAGGCTGGAAAGAGCTCTACGAGCAGCCGCTCAACAGCTACGGCGACCAGCTCACCCAGAGCGCGGCGCGCATGTTTACGCTGGACGCGCTCAAGGCCGAGATCAAGAAGCGCAAGAATACGCTGCCCGAAGCCTGGCGCACCCAGTTGCTCAAGCCCTCCCTGGAGGCGCTGGCGGTGGAGGTGCAAGGCGCCGTGCGCAACTTCCTGTCAGCTTCGAGCATCGGCCGGGTCGACGAGATCCTGCTCTCCGGTGGCCATGCGTCGCTGGTCGGCGTGCAAGCCGCGATCGAGCAGCAAACCGAGATCACCACCACGCTGGCCAACCCCTTTGCCAACATGATGACAGCCGTCAAGGTCAACGAGCGCTATCTGCAGCGCGACCTGCCGGCCTACATCGTGAGCGCCGGGCTTGCGCTGCGCGGCCTGCAGTAAGCCAGCGAGGGAAGCCGCATGTCTACCAATTCGATCCCGACAGTCAATCTGCTGCCTTACCACGAAGCCCGCAGGGCCTCGCGGCGCAAGAAGGTCTACGCCCTGCTGGGCGGCGCGGCCGGCGCCGGCGCGCTGGTGGTGCTGCTGGGCGGCATGTACATCGATCGCCGTGTCGATGCCGTGTCCAGCCTGAACCAGGTGCTCCTCGCAGAGAACAACCGCATGGACGGCCAGATCCGCGAGGTCAATACGCTGCGCAAGGATATCGAAGGGCTGCTGCAGCGGCAGAAGGCCATCGAGGGCCTGCAGAACGAGCGCAACCGTCCCGTGCAGCTGCTGGAGGAACTGGTGCGCCAGGTGCCCGAAGGCGTGTACCTGACCACCCTCAAGCAGACCGGCGACGCCTTTACCGTGACCGGCATCGCGCAGTCGAACGAGCGCGTGTCGGAGTTGCTGCGCAACCTTAGCCAGGTGCAGTGGCTGGACAAGGCCGAGCTGGGCGAATCCAAGGCCGTGATGATGACCAACAACCTGCGCGAGCAGCGGCGCCTGTTCGATTTCTCCATGCGCTTTGCCTATCGTGCGCCGGAAGCGCCGGAGGACGGCAAGAAGGGCAAGGCCGGCCTCGCCGGCGCGAGTGCGCCAGCAGGCGGAAAGGGCTGACCATGGCACTCAATAGCGAAATCTCGCTCGCCACGCTGAACGATCTTACCGCGCAGTTTCGTGGCCTGAACCTCAATGAGCCGGAAACCTGGCCGGCCGCCCCGCGCGTGCTGTTCGCGGTGCTGGCTGCGGTGCTGGTGCTGCTGCTGGGCTGGCAGTTCTACTGGAGCGGCAAGCTCGAGGATCTCGATCGCCGGCATGCCGAGCAGGACACCCTGAAGCAGTCCTACCTGAGCAAGGTGGCGCAGGTGGCCAACCTGGATGCGCTGCGCAAGCAAAAGGCGGAAGTGGAGCAGCGCGTGGCACTGGTCGAGCGCCAGTTGCCCAACAAGACCGAGATGGACGCGTTGCTGGCCGACGTCAATCACGCTGGCGTGGCGCGCGGCCTGCAGTTCGAGTTGTTCAAGCCGCAAGCCGCCGTGATCAAGCCCTACTTTGCCGAGATCCCGGTCAACCTGAAGGTCACCGGCCGCTACCACGACGTGGCCCAGTTCAACGCCGATGTTGCCGCGCTCTCGCGCATCGTCTCGATGCAGGGGCTGCAGTTCACCACCGGCAAGGATGGCGGGCTGACGATGGAAGCCACGGCCATGGCCTACCGCGCGCTGGACCCTGACGAACAGGCGGCGCAGCGCAAGGCGGAAGCCGCGGCGGCCAAGACGGCCGCGGGAGCAAAGAAATGATGCCAGCGATCCAGGCTTCGTGCCTGCGTGCCTGCGCTTGCGCGCTGATCGGCGCCGCGCTGTTGGCAGCCTGCGGGGGCAGCGAGGAAGATGGCCTGCGCCAGTGGATGGCACAAGCCCAGGCTGCCAAGGCGCCGCCGCCGGCKCCGCTGCCCGAACCCAAGCCCTACGTGCCGCGCGACTACGCTGGCCGCAGCGCGCCCGAGCCCTTTGCCCAGAACAAGATCGGCGACCTGAACCGGGTCCTGTCCGAGTCGCCGGAATCCGGCCGCCGGCGCGAGCCGCTGGAGGATTTCCCGCTGGAGAACTTCAAGATGCTGGGCGCCATGAAGAAGAGCGGCGAGACCTACGGCGTCGTGCAGGTAGATAACAAGATCCACCACGTCAAGGTGGGGCAGTATCTCGGCCAGAATTACGGCCGGGTGGTCCGCATCAACGATCAGGAGATCGTGTTGCGCGAATTGGTCCGGGAAGGGGTAGCCGAGTGGAAAGAGAAAATGACCAGCCTGAAGCTGGAGGGGTCGGCATGATCATGGGTCGCTGGTACCGGGCGCTTGCGGGCGCCGCAATGATGACGCTGGTATTGGCCGCGCCGGCTGCACTGGCGCAACCGACGCCGGGCAACGCCATCAAGCGCGTCGATGCCACTACGGTGGGCGAGCAGACCGTGTTCACGGTCGAGATGCAGGGGCCGCCGGCGCAAAAACCGGCCGACTTCACCACGCAGAATCCGCCCAAGCTCGCCATCGACTTTCTCGATACCGGCTTCGCGGCCGGGCGAGCGCAATATGACTTCGGCGGCAAGCTGCTCAAGAGCGCCAATGTGGTCCAGATCGGCGATCGCACCCGTGTGATCCTCGACCTGACCCGCGTGGCCAGCTACCGCACCGAGGTGCGCGGCAACCTGTTCGTGGTGCTGCTCGATAATGTCGCCCCGACTGCCCGTGCGGCTGTACCGACGTTCGCCCCCAGCTCGGCGCAGGCGCCGGTAGTGCCGGCGATGCGGCCGACCGTGCGCAATATCGATTTCCGCCGTGGCCAGGATGGCGCTGGCCGCATCGTGGTGGATCTTTCCTCGCGCGACTCCGGCATCAATATCGCGCAGCAGGGCCAGAACGTGGTGGTCGATTTCCTCAATACATCGCTGCCCGACGGCATGCGCAGGCGCTTTGACGTGACGGATTTCGGCACACCGGTGCAGGGCATGCGCGCGAGCGACAACAACGGCAGCACCCGCCTCACCATCGAGCCGCGCGGCAACTGGGAGTACAGCTCCTACCAGACCGATACGCAGTTCGTGGTGGAGGTGCGCCCGGTCAAGGAAGATCCGGCCAAGCTGATCAGCGGGGCAGGCTTTCGCGGCGAGCGGCTCTCGCTGAACTTCCAGAACATCGATATCCGCTCGCTGCTGCAGGTGTTTGCCGATTTCACCAACCTCAACATCATCACCAGCGAAAGCGTGCAGGGCAACCTGACGCTGCGCCTGAAGGATGTGCCCTGGGACCAGGCGCTGCAGATCGTGCTCGATGCCAAGGGACTGGCCTCGCGCCGCAACGGCAATGTGTTGTGGGTGGCGCCCAAGGCCGAGCTGGCCACCAAGGAAAAGCTCGAGCTCGAATCGCAGCAGCAGATCAATGACCTCGAGCCGATCCGCAGCCAGGTGTTCCAGCTGAACTACCAGCGTGCCGAAGACGTGCGGCGCATGCTGCTCGGGCTGGCCGCGGCGGGTGCCGGCGGTGTCGGCGGCGCGGGCGCGTTGGGCAGCGTGGGCGCTGTCGGGGCAGTCGGCATAGGCGGTGCGGCTGCCAGTAACACCCGCATGCTGTCCAAGCGTGGCTCGCTGACGGCCGATCCCCGTACCAACCAGCTGTTCGTGTCCGATATCGCGACCAAGCTCGAAGAGGTGCAGAGTTTCCTCGGCAAGATCGACATCCCGGTGCGCCAGGTCATCATCGAGGCGCGCATCGTCGAGGCTAACGATACCTTCAGCCGCAACCTGGGCGTCAAGCTGGGCTTTGCCTCCAAGACGGCGGGTGCCGGCTACGGCAACACCTACACCAATGTGGTCAGCCCGGTGACGCAGAACGCAACCTGGGACAACGGCCCGGCGCTGAGCTTGCCGGCGGCGGCGATCAACGGCGTCAACCCGGGCTCGGTCGCGGTCAGCCTGTTCAGCAACACGGCCGGCCGTTTCCTGGCGCTCGAACTGTCCGCGCTGGAAGCGGACGGGCGGGGCAAGATCATCTCCAGCCCGCGCGTGGTCACCGCCAACAATATCAAGGCGCTGATCGAGCAAGGGACAGAGTTGCCCTACCAGGCCGCCACCTCCAGTGGCGCCACCTCGGTGCAGTTCCGCAAGGCCAACCTGAAGCTGGAAGTCACGCCGCAGATCACGCCGGAAGGCAATGTGCTGCTGGACGTCGACGTCAACAAGGACAGCGTGGGCATCCAGACCACCTCGGGCTTCGCCATCGACACCAAGCACGTGCAGACGCAGGTGCTGGTGGAGAACGGTGGCACGGTGGTGATTGGCGGCATCTATAGCCAGACCGAGTCCACCAATGTGAACAAGGTGCCATTGCTGGGGGACATCCCGATCCTTGGCAACCTGTTCAAGGACAACGCCAAGGTCAACAACCGGACCGAGCTGCTGGTGTTCCTGACGCCACGCGTGCTTAACGACAGCGTGTCGCTGAAATAGCGCCCGCTCGCGCCGGATGCAGTAGACTGACAGGCCGCATCGTTCCGATGCGGCTTTTTTTATTGTCCAGGCGGGCTAGAGAGGTTGGGCGAAGATGCATGTGGCCGGCGCGCAAGGCGTGTCGCGAGGCGGGTTGCCTTGTGCCGATTGCGCCTCGCCACTTGCCCGGATCGTCCCAACATAAGAAGATGATGCAGTTTTCCACCGCGAGGGCCGGCCAGAGACCCGGCTCCCGCCCGACACGCCAGTGACAGTCACCCGCCCGAACCTTTTCTTTGTTGGCCTGATGGGTGCCGGCAAGACCACCGTCGGCCGTACCGTGGCCCGGCGCCTGAACTACCCGTTCTTCGATTCGGATCACGAACTCGAGGCGCGTTGCGGCGTGCGTATCCCGATCATCTTCGAACATGAGGGTGAAGCGGGCTTTCGCGACCGCGAGGCACAGGCGATCGACGAGCTGACCCAGCGCCGCGGCATCGTGCTGGCCACCGGCGGCGGCGCCGTGCTGCGCCCGGAGAATCGCGCTCACCTGAAGGCGCGCGGCACCGTGGTCTACCTGCGCGCCAGCCCGCACGACCTGTGGCTGCGCACCCGCCACGACCGCAATCGCCCGCTGCTGCAGACCGAAGACCCCAAGGGGCGGCTGGAAACGCTCTATGGCGAGCGGGACCCGCTTTACCGCGAGGTGGCGGATTTCATCATCGAAACCGGCAAGCCTTCGGTGGCGCAGCTTGCTAATATGGTGCTGATGCAACTTGAAATGGCCGGTTTCACCGTTGCCGCCGAAGAACCCGAAGGGGCAGACGGCGAGTGCGCGGACAACCTCCCGGCGCAGGACCAGAATCACAATGATCACCCTTGAAGTCAGCCTCGGGGAGCGCAGCTACCCCATCCATATCGGCACCGGCCTGCTCGACCAGACTGAGTTGTTCCGCCCCCATGTGCGTGGCCAGCATGCCGTCATCGTCACCAATGAGACCGTAGGGCCGATGTACGCCGCACGCGTCCAGGCCAGCCTGGCGGCGCTTGGCAAGACCGTGCGCACCGTGACCCTGCCCGACGGCGAAGCCTTCAAGCAGTGGGAAACGCTCAACCTGATCTTCGACGCGCTGCTCAGTGCGGGCGCCGACCGCAAGACCACGCTGATCGCCCTGGGCGGCGGCGTGGTGGGCGACATGACCGGGTTCGCCGCTGCCTGCTACATGCGCGGCGTGCCGTTCGTGCAAGTGCCCACGACCCTGCTCTCGCAGGTGGATTCGTCGGTGGGCGGCAAGACCGGCATCAATCACCCGCTCGGCAAGAACATGATCGGTGCCTTCCACCAGCCCAATGCGGTGATTGCCGACATCGACACCCTGCGCACGCTGCCGGAGCGCGAGCTCGCGGCGGGCCTGGCCGAGGTGATCAAGCACGGCGCCATGGCCGATGCCGGGTATTTCGGCTGGATCGAGCGCAATATCCGCGCGCTCAACGCCTGCGACCCGGACATCATGGCGCTGGCGGTCAAGCGCTCCTGCGAGATCAAGGCCGCCGTGGTGGCCCAGGACGAGCGCGAGGGCGGCCTGCGCGCCATGCTTAATTTTGGCCACACCTTCGGCCACGCGATCGAGGCTGGCATGGGCTACGGCGAGTGGCTGCACGGCGAGGCCGTGGGTTGCGGCATGGTGATGGCGGCGGACCTGTCGCACCGGCTCGGCTTCATCGACACCGAAACGCGTGCGCGCGTGGTGCACCTTATCCGCGCCGCCATGCTGCCGGTGGTTGCGCCGGAACTGGGCACCGACCGCTACATCGAACTGATGAAAGTGGACAAGAAGGCAGAAGCCGGCAGCATCAAGTTCATCCTGCTCAGGAAGCTGGGCGAAGCCTTCATCACCACTGTGCCAGACCCTGACCTGCGCGCTACCTTGCAGCACGCGGTGCTCAGGCCGCCTACCGAGGCGCCGGTCGCCTGACGCGATCGGTTGTGCCTTGCAACGCCGGCCGGGCGGCGCACCGCCACCCGGCCGGACGCCTGACCGGATTGCCGCATGACCGACCTCGAAAGCCATCTCGCTCCCTATGCCGCCCGCTCCGCGCAGACACTTGGGCGGGTGCATGCCGAACCGGCCTCGTCCTCGCGCACGGAATTCCAGCGCGACCGCGACCGCGTCATCCACAGCACGGCCTTCCGGCGGCTCGAGTACAAGACCCAGGTCTTCGTCAATCATGAAGGTGACCTGTTCCGCACCCGGCTCACCCATAGCCTGGAAGTGGCGCAGATCGCTCGCTCCATCGCCCGCAACCTGCGCCTGAACGAGGACCTGGTCGAAGCCATTTCGCTGGCGCACGATCTTGGCCACACGCCCTTCGGCCATGCTGGCCAGGATGCGCTGAACAACTGCATGAAGAACCACGGGGGCTTCGAGCACAACCTGCAGAGCCTGCTGGTGGTGGATGAGCTGGAGGAACGTTATGGCGGCTTCAACGGGCTCAACCTGACGTTCGAGACGCGTGAGGGCGTGCTCAAGCATTGCTCGCGCGTCAATGCCTCTGCGCTTGGCGAACTGGGCCGGCGCTTTCTGGAGGGAACGCAGCCCTCGCTGGAGGCCCAGCTGGCCAACCTGGCCGACGAGATCGCCTACAACAACCACGATATCGACGACGGCCTGCGCTCCGGGCTGCTCACGCTTGAGCAGATGGACGAAGTGCCGATGTGGGGGCGCCATCGCGCCGAGGCGATGGCGGCATTTCCCGGTATCAACGGGCGGCGCGTGATCAACGAAACCGTGCGCCGCATGATCAACACACTGATCGTCGACCTGATCGAAACCACCAGCCAGAACATTGCCGCCGCCAACCCGCGCAACATCGAGGCCGTACGAGCTGCAGGCCCGCTGGTGGCCTTCAGCGCGCCGGTGCGCGAGGAAGCGGCGGCGCTCAAGCGTTTCCTGTTCCGCCATCTCTATCGCCATTACCTGGTGATGCGCATGTCCTCCAAGGCCCAGCGCATCATCACCGACCTGTTCGATGTCTTCATGGCGGATCCGCGCCTGCTGCCGCCGCAGTACCAGGCGGGGCAAGGCCGTGACCCGTCCCGGCTGATCTCGCACTACATCGCCGGCATGACCGACCGCTATGCGATCCGGGAGCACCGCCGCATTTTTGCTGTCGACGAAKGCAGTTAGGCCAGCGCGGCCAGTGGGAAAATTGGGGACGGATCAGGCTGCGGCTGCGCTATCATCGGGCATCGCTTCCGTTTGAGCCATCCGACCGGCAAGCACCTATCGCCGATTCCCTTCGCCCATCATGGCCCGACTTCCTCGTTTCTCTCCGGCTTCGCTGCCGGCGCTGGTGTTGCAACGCGGCAACAATCGTCAGCCCGTCTTCCTTGGCACCGACGACTACCTCCACTACCTGGACTGCCTGCGCATGGCCGCGCGGGAGCACGATCTGGCGATCCACGCCTACGCCTTGCGGCCGAATCATGTCCACCTCGTGGCAACCCCCAGGCATGCCGATTCGCTTAGCCTCACCATGCAAGCGGTAGGGCGCCGCTACGCGCGCTATTTCAACCGGGTCGCGGACCGTACCGGCACGTTGTGGGATGGCCGCTTTCGCTCGGCGGTATTCGATCCCGCTGCCTGGATGCTGCCGGCCATGCAGTACGTGGAGGGCAACGCCGTGCGTGCCGGCGAGGTGATCTCGGCCGAAGGGGATCGCTGGAGCAGCTATCGCCACCATGCGGGCATCGAGGCCAGCCCCTTTGTGAGCGATCACTCTGCGTACTGGGCGCTGGGCAATACGCCGTTCGAGCGCCAATCCAACTACCGTGCCGTCACCGCTGAAGGGCTGTCGTCGATGACGCTGGCCACACTTCGCCGCCACGCGCATAGCGGCTGGCCTCTGGGTGACGCGGCCTTCCTTGCGCAACTGGAGCGCCAGGGCGGGCGGCGCGTGCAGCCGTTGCCCAAGGGCCGCCCGGCGGGCCGATCCGCAATGGACAAGGAGTCTGAGCCGGACACGGTCTAGCCTCGTGCCGGGCGTGTGAAGTACGGCGCGCTCGACCGCGGCGAGATCAGCAACGCGTGCCCCGCGATGCACCATTCTTTATCTGTCCCCAAATAAAGACCATCCCTGTTGTGGTGCGAGGCTTAATATTATCTGACCCCATTTAAAAATTTTGCGGGACGCGTACGATTCTTTTATAGTTCCTCCACCCACATTCATTGTGCGGCGCGTCACGCCTGTGTACGCCGCTGCGGCCCCGCTGTCTCTCTGGTTCCCCGTCCCCGGTTTTCAACCGGCCCCGGTGGAAGAGTGCGGTCCCCGTTCCGGTCTGCCTTGCTGGCTCGCAGCCCTCACCGGAATCAAGCCCGTGGACCAATCGCAATCCCAATCAAAGCAAACGATGGCCCAAGCGCAGGCCGCAGAGTCTGCCGCCGCTGCGCACGCGCCTGCCTCGCGTCCGCAAGCCCAGGGCATGTACGACCCCGCCAATGAAAAAGACGCCTGCGGCGTCGGCATGGTTGCCCATATCAAGGGCAAGAAGAGCCATGAGATCGTCCAGCAAGGCCTGAAGATCCTGGAAAACCTGGATCACCGCGGCGCGGTCGGCGCCGATGCGCTGATGGGCGACGGTGCCGGTATCCTGATCCAGATCCCGGACCAGTTCTACCGCGAAGACATGGCCAAGCAGGGCGTGACCCTGCCGCCGTCCGGCGAGTACGGCGTGGGCATGATCTTCCTGCCGAAGGAGCACGCCTCCCGCCTGGCCTGCGAGCAAGAGCTCGAGCGCACCGTGCGCCTGGAAGGCCAGGTCGTGCTGGGCTGGCGCGATGTGCCGGTGGACGCCGCCATGCCGATGTCGCCGACGGTGCGCACCACCGAGCCGGTGATCCGCCAGATCTTCATCGGTCGCGGCCGCGACATCATGACCACGGACGCGCTGGAACGTAAGCTCTATGTGATCCGCAAGACCGCCAGCCACGCCATCCAGGCGCTCAAGCTCAAGCACGGCAAGGAATACTTCGTGCCCTCGATGTCGGCGCGCACGGTCGTGTACAAGGGCCTGCTGCTGGCAACGCAAGTTGGCGAGTACTACCTGGACCTGCAGGACCCACGCGCCGTCTCGGCCCTGGCCCTGGTGCACCAGCGCTTCTCCACCAATACCTTCCCGGCCTGGGAACTGGCCCACCCGTACCGCATGGTCGCCCACAACGGCGAAATCAACACGGTCAAGGGCAACGTGAACTGGGTCAACGCACGGACCGGCGCGATCTCGTCGCCGGTGCTGGGCGACGACCTGCCCAAGCTGTGGCCGCTGATCTATCCCGGCCAGTCGGACACGGCATCGTTCGACAACTGCCTCGAACTGCTGACGATGGCTGGCTACCCGCTCGTCCACGCCATGATGATGATGATCCCGGAAGCCTGGGAACAGCACACCATGATGGACGACAACCGCCGCGCCTTCTACGAGTACCACGCTGCCATGATGGAGCCCTGGGACGGCCCCGCCGCGATCTGCTTCACCGATGGCCGCCAGATCGGCGCCACGCTGGACCGTAACGGCCTGCGCCCGGCACGTTTCTACGTGACTGAGGACGACATCGTGGTGCTGGCTTCGGAAGCCGGCGTGCTGCCGTTCCCCGAGTCGCGCATCGTGCAGAAATGGCGCCTCCAGCCGGGCAAGATGTTCCTGATCGACATGGAGCAAGGCCGCATCATCGACGACAAGGAACTCAAGGACAACCTGGCCAACGCCAAGCCCTACAAGAGCTGGATCGACGCCGTGCGCATCAAGCTCGACGAGCTGGATGCCAAGCCCGAGGACGTGGCAGCCGAGAAGAAGCCGGACGCACGCCTGCTGGACCGCCAGCAAGCCTTCGGCTACACGCAGGAAGACGTCAAGTTCCTGATGGCGCCGATGGCGCTGGCCGGCGAGGAAGCCACCGGCTCGATGGGCAATGACAGCCCGCTGGCCGTGCTGTCGTCCAAGAACAAGACGCTGTACCACTACTTCAAGCAGCTGTTCGCCCAGGTCACCAACCCGCCGATCGACCCGATCCGCGAGAACATGGTGATGTCGCTGGTGTCCTTCATCGGACCCAAGCCCAACCTGCTCGAGCTGAACAACATCAACCCGCCGATGCGCCTCGAAGTGTCCCAGCCCGTGCTGGACTTCAAGGACATCGCCAAGATCCGCAATATCGAGCACTACACCGGCGGCAAGTTCCGTTCGTATGAACTGAACATCTGCTACCCGCAGGCATGGGGCAAGGAAGGCATCGAAGCCCGCCTGGCCTCGCTGTGCGCGGAAGCCGTGGATGCCGTGCGCTCGGGCTACAACATCCTGATCGTCTCGGACCGCCGCGTCGATGCGGAGCATGTGGCCATCCCCGCGCTGCTGGCAACGTCCGCCATCCACCACCACCTGGTGGACAAGGGCCTGCGTACCTCGGCCGGCCTGGTGGTGGAAACCGGCACGGCGCGCGAGGTGCATCACTTCGCGCTGCTGGCCGGCTACGGCGCCGAAGCCGTGCACCCGTACCTGGCGATGGAAACGCTGGCCGACATGGCACAAGGCCTGTCCGGCGACCTGTCGCCCGAGAAGGCGGTCAAGAACTTCGTCAAGGCGATCGGCAAGGGCCTGCAGAAGGTGATGTCCAAGATGGGCATCTCCACCTACATGTCGTACACCGGTGCGCAGATCTTCGAAGCCATCGGCCTGTCGCGCGAGCTGGTGCAGAAGTACTTCCATGGCACCGCAACGAATGTCGAAGGCATCGGCATCTTCGAGGTGGCCGAGGAAGCGCTGCGCCTGCATCAGGACGCCTTCGGCGACAACCCGGTGCTGGACACCATGCTGGAGACCGGCGGCGAGTACGCCTACCGCGTCCGCGGCGAAGCGCATATGTGGACCCCGGACTCGGTGGCCAAGCTGCAGCACGCCGTGCGCGCCGACGACGGCAAGGGCGCGTACCAGACGTACAAGGAATACGCCAACATCATCAACGACCAGAGCCGCCGTCACATGACGCTGCGCGGCCTGTTCGAGTTCAAGGTCGATCCGACCCGCGCCATTGCGCTGGAAGAAGTAGAACCGGCCAAGGAGATCGTCAAGCGCTTTGCTACCGGCGCCATGTCGCTGGGCTCGATCTCCACCGAAGCCCACGCCACGCTGGCCGTCGCGATGAACCGCATCGGCGGCAAGTCCAACACCGGTGAAGGCGGCGAGGACGCGAACCGCTACCGCAACGAGCTGCGCGGCATCCCCATCAAGCAAGGCGACACGCTGCAGGGCCTGCTGGGCACCGAAGCCGTGGTGCGCGACCAGGAACTGCAGGCTGGCGACTCGCTGCGCTCGAAGATCAAGCAGGTGGCCTCGGGCCGTTTCGGCGTGACCGCCGAATACCTGGCGTCCGCCGACCAGATCCAGATCAAGATGGCACAGGGCGCCAAGCCCGGCGAAGGTGGCCAGCTGCCCGGCCACAAGGTCTCGGACTACATCGGCAAGCTGCGCTACTCGGTGCCGGGAGTGGGCCTGATCTCGCCGCCCCCGCACCATGACATCTACTCGATCGAAGATCTGGCGCAGCTGATCCACGACCTGAAGAACGTCAATCCGGCCTCCGATATCTCGGTCAAGCTCGTGTCCGAAGTGGGCGTGGGCACCGTGGCCGCGGGCGTGGCCAAGGCCAAGGCCGATCACGTGGTGATCGCCGGCCATGACGGCGGCACCGGCGCATCGCCGCTGTCGTCGATCAAGCATGCCGGCACGCCGTGGGAGCTGGGCCTGGCCGAGACGCAGCAGACGCTGATGCTCAATGGCTTGCGCAACCGTATCCGCGTGCAGGCCGACGGCCAGATGAAGACCGGCCGCGACGTCGTCATCGGCGCGCTGCTGGGCGCCGACGAGTTCGGCTTCGCTACCGCACCGCTGGTGGCCGAAGGCTGCATCATGATGCGCAAGTGCCACCTGAACACCTGCCCGGTGGGCGTGGCTACGCAGGATCCGGCGCTGCGCGCGAAATTCCAGGGCAAGCCCGAGCACGTGGTGAACTTCTTCTTCTTCATCGCCGAAGAAGCCCGCGAGATCATGGCGCAACTGGGCATCCGCACGTTCGACGAGCTGATCGGCCGCGCCGACCTGCTCGACACCAAGCCCGGCATCGAGCACTGGAAGGCGCGCGGCCTTGATTTCACCCGCGTGTTCTACCAGGCACCGTTCCCCGCCGAGCTGCCGCGCTTCCATACCGACGTGCAGGACCACGGCCTGTCGCTGGAAGCCGGCAAGGCGCTGGACCACGTGCTGATCGCCAAGGCTCGCCTGGCCATCGACAAGGGGGAGCGCGTGTCGTTCATCCAGCCGGTGAAGAACGTCAACCGTACCGTCGGTGCGATGCTCTCGGGCGTGGTGGCCAAGCAGTATGGCCATGAAGGCCTGCCTGACGACACCATCCACATCCAGTTGCAAGGCACCGCCGGCCAGTCCTTCGGCGCGTTCCTGGCGCACGGCGTCACGCTGGACCTGGTGGGCGACGGCAACGACTACGTGGGTAAGGGCCTGTCCGGCGGCCGCGTGATCGTGCGCGCTCCGCATGAGTTCCGCGGCGACCCGACACGCAACATCATCGTGGGCAACACCGTGCTGTACGGCGCGATTGCCGGTGAAGCCTTCTTCAATGGCGTGRCAGGCGAGCGCTTCGCGGTGCGCAACTCCGGCGCGGCCGCGGTGGTGGAAGGCACGGGCGACCATGGCTGCGAGTACATGACCGGCGGCACCGTGGTGGTGCTGGGCGGCACCGGGCGCAATTTCGCGGCCGGCATGTCGGGCGGCATGGCCTATGTCTATGACGAGGACGGCCTGTTCGACAAGCGCTGCAACACCTCGATGGTGGCACTGGAAACGGTGCTGGCGGCGGCAGACCAGGAGAAGGGCCAGTCGCCCGCTTCCTGGCACAAGATGGGCGGCCAGCGCCAGCTTGACGAAGTCATCCTCAAGGGCTTGATCGAGCAGCATTTCCGCTTCACGGGCTCAGAGCGCGCCAAAGCATTGCTGGCCGACTGGACCACGGCACGCCGCAAGTTCGTCAAGGTCTTCCCGACCGAGTACAAGCGCGCACTGGGCGAGATGTACGCCAAGGAGCAGGAAGCGAAAGACAGCGACCGGGAAGCCATCGCCGCCTGAGCCCCAGGGGCAGGGCAGCGAGCCCGACCAAGCATGAGCGCTGTCGCGGATTCGCGCGGCCTCACAAGATACTGACCTCACAGCGGGGCCGGCGCATGCGCCGGTGCCGCTCAGCATGACCAAGGACGCAACATGGGTAAGGCGACTGGCTTTCTCGAATTTCCGCGCCAGAACGAAGGTTACGAGCCCGTAACCAAGCGCGTGAAGCACTACAAGGAATTCGTATTCGCGCTGTCCGACAGCGAAGCGAAGATCCAGGGCGCGCGCTGCATGGACTGCGGCATCCCGTTCTGCAACAACGGCTGCCCGGTCAACAACATCATCCCCGACTTCAACGACCTGGTGTATCGCCAGGACTGGAAGTCGGCGATCGAGGTGCTGCACCAGACCAACAACTTCCCCGAGTTCACGGGCCGCATTTGTCCGGCACCGTGCGAAGCTGCCTGCACGCTGGGCATCAATGAAGCACCGGTCGGCATCAAGTCGATCGAGCACGCCATCATCGACAAGGCCTGGGACGAGGGCTGGGTTGCCCCGCAGCCGCCCAAGCACAAGACCGGCAAGACCGTKGCCGTGGTTGGYTCCGGCCCYGCCGGCATGGCCGTCGCCCAGCAACTGGCGCGYGCYGGCCATGACGTSACCGTGTTCGAGAAGAACGACCGCATCGGYGGSCTGCTGCGCTAYGGCATYCCCGACTTCAAGCTTGAGAAGTGGCTGATCGACCGCCGCATGGAACAGATGCAGGCCGAAGGCGTGACCTTCCGCGCCGGCGTGATGGTGACCGACGGCGAGCTGCCGGCCGGCATCAAGAACTATGCGCGTGAAACCATCTCGGCCCAGGCCCTGCAAGACCAGTTCGACGCCGTGGTGCTGGCGGGTGGCTCGGAAGTGCCGCGCGACCTGCCGGTCCCGGGGCGCGACCTCGACGGTATCCATTACGCGCTGGAATTCCTGATCCCGCAGAACAAGGAAGTGGCCGGCGACGAGCCCAACGCGCTGCGCGCCGATGGCAAGCACGTGATCGTGATCGGTGGCGGCGATACCGGCTCCGACTGCGTAGGTACGTCGAACCGCCACGGCGCGGAATCGATCATCCAGTTCGAGCTGCTGCCGCAGCCGCCGGAAGAAGAGAACAAGGCGCTGGTGTGGCCGTACTGGCCGATCAAGCTGCGCACCTCGTCCTCGCACGACGAAGGCTGCAATCGCGACTGGTCCGTTGCCACCAAGGAATTCATTGGTGAAAACGGCAAGATCACCGCGCTCAAGGCCTGCCGCGTCGAATGGAAGGACGGCAAGATGCAGGAAGTGCCGGACAGCGAGTTCATCCTTAAGGCGGATCTCGTGCTGCTGGCCATGGGCTTCACCAACCCGGTGGGCTCGCTGCTCTCCGCTTTCGGCGTGGATACCGATGCGCGCAAGAACGCCCGTGCCAGCACCGAAGGCGATCGCGCTTATCACACCAACGTGCCCAAGGTGTTCGCCGCTGGCGACGTGCGCCGCGGCCAGTCGCTGGTGGTGTGGGCGATCCGCGAAGGTCGCCAGGCCGCGCGTTCGGTCGATGCCTTCCTGATGGGGCATTCCGAGCTGCCGCGCTAAAGCGCCGAAGTGCTGATGCCGTGACGCGTTGATCGCGTCGCAAGACCCGCCCCGCGCAAGCCGGGCGGGTTTTTTTACGGCGACGCGCTCAGCCTGGCTGCAGCGTACGGCCCATCAGCACGGCATCGTCGCCGTAAGCCGACAGCTTGGCGGACACGGCAGCGCTGGGAGGCGTCAAATTCTCGTACCCGAGTCTGCGCCACCATGCCGCAGCCGATTGCACTGCGACCAGCCGCGACGAGCGCAATCCGGCATCGAGCGCGGCCGCGCGGGCCGCGGCGTAGAGCGTTGGCGCCAGGCCGCAGCCCTGGCCCGCGGGTGCCACCGCCATATCGTGCACGAACCAGGTCAACGCGCTGGCCGGCTCGCCTGCGCGTTCCCAATGCCGCTCCAGCACCCCGTCGAGTGCTGGCAGGCCGTCCTGGGGCCACATGTGGGTAAACAGATAGGCTGCCAGCTCGCCGTCCCGGCCGGCGGTCACCCAGCAAGTGGCGGGCGACAGCGCCAGGCGGCTGCCGAGGGCTGCGGCGGACTCGAGCAGCATGCCGCGATAGCACTGGGCCTGGATTTCCAGCACGGCGGGCAGGTCGGTGGCCAGCATGGGCCGAGGAGTGTATTCACGCATGACGGGCGATTATAGGCGGCGTCGAAGCACAGGCGCCGTGGACGCCCGGAGATCCGCGCCCAGCCATGCTCACAGGGTTGTCCCGGCTATGGTTAACGTGGTCTGTGCGGTTTTGGGCATTCTTCGTAGAATGACCTGACAATTAAAACAAAGAAAACAAAGACTGCCTCGCTAATCCCTTTTCAGCCGATCAAGACGCCACGGTGATGCCAGTGGCCCGGAGGAATTGATGTCCGAAGTGCGCATTGTTTCGCGGCTTTGGCGAGGTAAGGCGAAGTTGCTTCACCCCGCTGCCATGCCGGCTTGTCCGCAGTTGTTTTCGCACGTCTGGCATCCGCTGTTCCTCGCTGCCCTGCTGCTTGCCGCGAGCGGGCCGGGTCTGGCCCGACCGGCCACCGTGCCGGCTACCCCGGCGGCGGCGTCAGCGCGCCCGATATCGTTTCCCGTCCGACCCATTCGCCTGATTGTGCCTTTTCCGGCCGGTGGCGTGCCGGATGCCGTGGCGCGCCTGCTGGCCGAGCGCCTGGCGGTACGCCTCGGCGTACCTGTCGACGTCGACAACCGGCCCGGTGCGGGCGGCACCACGGCGGGAGATGTGGTGGCCAAGGCCAGTTCCGACGGGCATACCCTGCTGTTCCACCAGGCCACCATGCTGATCCAGCCTGGCCTGGAGCCGGTGCCTTATGACGTAGTGCGCGACTTCACGCCGGTGGCGCGGGTCGCGACCATGCCGCTGTTCCTGGTGATCGATGCGCGTCTGCCGATGCGCACGCCGCAGCAATGGCTCGCCGCGGTCAATGCCAGTCCGGGATCCTACAGCTACGGTTCCGGCCAGGCCGGCAGCCCCTCGCACCTCTATGCCCAATACGCTGTGCATGGTGTGCCGAACGGGGTGCCGCTAGTTACGGCCAAGGGCGAGGCGGCGGTGGTGCAGGAGATGCTGGCTGGGCGCGTCAGCGCTTGCTTCTGCGCGTTTGCTTCCATACAGGCCCAAGTCAAAAGCGGCAATTTGCGCCTGCTCGGTGTGACTGGTGTGGCGCGTTCGCAACTGGCGCCCACGGTGCCCACGCTGCAGGAGTCGGGGGTGGATGGCTACGGCGCGGCGGCCTGGTATGGCGTCATTGCCCCGGCCAATACACCGCATGCCATCGTGGCACGGATCGCCGGCGAGCTGGACGGCGTCATGGGTGAGCGCGAGGTGCGGGATCGCCTGCTGGCTGCCGGCCTGACGCCGTTGCGCGATTCGCCGGAAGCCTTTGCGACGGCGATCCGGTCGGAGTCGATCCAGTGGCAGGTGATCTTGCGGCAAACTGGCGGGCCTACTGAACCTTGAGCTTCGCTTTTTCAGTAGAGATCACCGAAGCCTGCAACGCAAATGTGATGAAACAATGATTTGCATTGAGTGGATGTGGATTGCGCCACACTGCCTCGGGCAGCGCTAGGTAGTAGCCCTTATAATGGCGGACTGCCTAACACGGTGCCAACGTGACCGATTCCGCCTCAAACCTCGTCGAGCTCCAATCTGTCGATTTCGCCTATACGGCGGGCGGCAAGCCAATCCTGTCGGGCCTTAGCATGCGCTTCCCGCGCGGCAAGGTGGTGGCTGTCATGGGCGGCTCCGGCTGCGGCAAGACCACCGTGATGCGCCTGATCGGCGGCCAGGTCAGGCCGCAGAGCGGCCAGGTGCTCTTCAACGGCGCTAATATTCCCGCCCTCGGCCGAAATGACCTGTACGCCGTGCGGCGGCAGATGGGCATGCTGTTCCAGTTTGGCGCGTTGTTCACCGATCTCTCCGTGTTCGACAACGTTGCCTTCCCGTTGCGCGAACATACCGACTTGCCCGAATCGATGATTCGCGACCTGGTGCTGATGAAGCTCAACGCCGTCGGCCTGCGCGGCGCGCGCGAGCTGATGCCGTCGGAGATCTCCGGTGGCATGGCGCGCCGGGTGGCACTGGCCCGCGCAATCGCGCTCGATCCAGCCCTGCTGATGTACGACGAGCCCTTTGCCGGCCTCGATCCGATCTCGCTGGGCCTGACCGCACGCCTGATCCGCAGCCTGAACGATGCGCTGGGGGCCACCACCATCATCGTGTCGCATGACGTCAACGAGACCTTTCTCATCGCCGACTACGTCTATTTCATTGCCAATGGCCGCATTGCTGCCGAAGGCGAGCCCGAGGCCCTGCGTGCCTCGACGGATCCCTTTGTGCACCAGTTCGTCCATGCCGAGCCTGACGGCCCGGTCCCGTTCCACTATCCGGGGCCGTCGCTGGCCGAGGACTTCGTGAGCGGGGTCGGACGATGATGGGATTTTTCACAAGCATCGGCTCCGCGGTGCGGCAGTCGGTCAGCGGCCTGGGTCATGCCACGCGCATGTTTTTCACGGTACTGGCGATGTCTCCGGCGCTGCTGCGCCGCTTCCGGCTGGTGAGCGACCAGATTTTCTTTGTCGGCAACCTGTCGCTGGTGATCATTGCGGTTTCTGGCCTGTTTGTCGGCTTTGTGCTGGGTTTGCAGGGCTATTACACGCTAAATCGCTACGGTTCCGAGCAGGCGCTGGGGCTGCTGGTGGCGCTGTCGCTGGTGCGCGAGCTGGGCCCGGTGGTGACGGCGTTGCTGTTCGCCGGCCGCGCCGGCACGTCACTCACCGCCGAGATCGGCCTGATGAAGGCGGGTGAGCAACTCACCGCCATGGAAATGATGGCGGTCAATCCGCTGCAGCGCGTGATTGCGCCGCGCTTCTGGGCTGGCGTGGTTGCCATGCCGGTGCTGGCGGCGATTTTCAGCGCCGTTGGCATCCTGGGTGGCTATGTGGTCGGGGTGCAGATGATTGGCGTGGACGCGGGCGCGTTCTGGTCGCAGATGCAAAACGGCGTGGATGTTCGCAATGACGTGCTCAATGGCGTCATAAAGAGCTTCATTTTTGGCGTGGCAGTGACGTTTATAGCGTTGTACCAGGGCTATCAGGCCAAGCCGACGCCGGAAGGCGTGTCGCGCGCCACCACGCGCACTGTCGTGATTGCCTCGCTGGCGGTGCTGGCGCTGGATTTCCTGCTGACTGCGCTGATGTTCAGCTGACATGGCCGGTGCGGTCGCCGGAGCCGGAGTACTTGAAGAAGAGACGCAGATGAAAAGAAATACACTCGATTTCTGGGTTGGGTTGTTTGTTGTGGCGGGTTTCGTGGCGCTGCTGTTCCTGGCGCTCAAGGCCGGCAACATGAGCGCCCTGTCGTTCCAGGACACCTACTCGGTGCAGGCGCGCTTCGATAATATCGGCGGCCTGAAGCCGCGCGCCCCGGTGAAGAGCGCCGGCGTGGTGGTGGGCCGTGTGGCGGATATCCGCTTCGACGACAAGACCTACCAGGCGACCGTGACGCTCAACCTGGAAAAGCGCTACCAGTTTCCCAAGGACACCTCGGCCAAGATCCTGACCTCGGGCTTGCTCGGGGAGCAGTACCTGGGCCTTGAGGCGGGCGGCGACACCGCCATGCTGGCGGAAGGCTCGCGCATCACCATGACGCAGTCGGCCGTGGTGCTGGAAAACCTGATCGGGCAGTTCCTGTATAACAAGGCCGCCGATGCGGGGGCCGGCGGCAACAATGCAGGCGGTGCTGCTGCTGGAGCCGCCAGCGGCGCAGCGGGGGTGGTGAAATGACCGGCTGGTGTGCCGCCGCGCGCTGGCGCGTGGGACGAAACTGCTTGCTGGCCGCCTCGGTTGCATGGCTGGCGGCAGGTTGCGCCACTGGCCCGACCGCCAACCCGAAGGATCCTATCGAGCCCTTCAACCGGGAAGTCTTCAAGGTCAACGACGCCGTCGACAGGACCGTGCTGCGCCCGGTTGCCCAGGCGTACGCCGATTACGTTCCGTCGCCGATCCGCACCGCGATCGACAACGCCTTCTCCAACGTCAGCGATGTCTACTCGGCCGTCAACAACCTGCTGCAGGGCAAGCCCACCCGCGCCGCGGAAGACACCATGCGCGTGGCCATCAACAGCGTGCTGGGTATCGGTGGGCTGATCGACATCGCCACGCCGGCGGGCTTGCCGAAGTACAAGGAAGACTTCGGCCAGACCTTGGGCGTATGGGGTGTGCCGGCCGGCCCGTACCTGGTGCTGCCGCTGTTCGGGCCGAGCACGGTGCGCGATACCGCCGGCATGCTGGTTGACCGCCAGATCGATCCGTCGGCGTATATCGATCCCGTGTGGCTGCGCAACTCGCTGTTCGGGGTGCGTGTCGTCAACACCCGGGCTTCGCTGCTTGGTGCCACGGGCCTGATCGAGATGGCGGCACTCGACAAGTACGCCTTCCTGCGCGATGCGTACCTGCAGCGCCGCGAGTACCAGATCTATGACGGTAACCCGCCGGAGAGCGATGATACCGTGCCGGCCAGCCCGCCGCCGGATGCCACGCAGGAAAACCAGGCGCTGCCCACGCCGCCAGTGCAGATGCCGGGCAATATCGGCAATTTCCGCCTGCGCTGAGTGGGATTTGCCGCGGCTCGTGTCGCCGCTGTGAGTGGTGCAACAAAGTATGAAAATGTGGTGTCGGAAGCTCCGGCGCCGCGAACTCCGAGGCCTTGCCCGAACTCCAACTCGGCGCATGACCATTGCCGGCCTTGGTGCCGGGACGCGCTAGGATGCCGTACCTCGGTGTCCCTGCGTTATCGAATTGATAAGGACGAAATATGCTGAAGCGACTGTTGCTGCCTTTTCTTACCGTGGTTGCCTTTTCCGGCGCCGCCCACGCCCAATCGCAGGATGCCAGCACGCCCGACGGGCTGGTCAAGGCCGTGGTCAGCGACGTGATGACTTCGGTCAAGGCGGACAAGGACATGCAGGCCGGGAACATCGGCAAGATCTCGGCGCTGGTGGAGCAGAAGATCCTGCCCAACGCGAATTTCCAGAAGACCACGCAGATTGCCATGGGCCGCAACTGGTCCAAGGCCACGCCCGAGCAGCAAAAGCAGATCACCGACGAGTTCAAGACCCTGCTGATCCGCACCTATTCGGGCGCCATCGCGCAGATTCGCGACCAGAGCGTGCAGTTCCGCCCGTACCGCGGCAGCCCGGACGATACCGACGCCACCATTCGCACCCAGGTCATCAACAAGGGCGAGCCGATCCAGCTCGATTACCGCCTCGAGAAGACCCCGCAAGGCTGGAAGGTCTATGACATCAACGTGCTGGGCGCCTGGCTGACCGAGGCCTACAAGGGCAGTTTCAACACCATCGTGGGCCAGCAGGGCGTGGACGGCGTGATCAAGACGCTGCAGGACCGCAACCGCCAGCTCGCCAACGCCAAGAACTGAGCCTGCGAGCCTGCCCGAGCGGCGGGCTGCGGCCCAGCATGGCTGGCCGAAGTGTTCTACAATGAGCGGTCCCGCACCTGCGGGAGTGCTTTTTTCCAGACCCGCATCCCCGGACCGCTGCCAGATGCTTTCGCTCGACACCTCGCTGACCAACCGCAACGCCGCCGCCGTGCTGCGTGACGGGCTGGCACGCCTGGCCCAGGGCGAAGCCCAGGTGGACTGCAGCAAACTGGCCCAGGTCGACTCCGCCGCCGTCGCTGTGCTGCTGGCCTGGCAGCGCGATGCCGCCAGCCGCGGCCAGTCGCTCGCGTTCGTCGGCGTACCGGCCCAGCTGGCTGAGCTGGCCGCGCTGTACGGCGTCGATTCCCTGCTGCAACTCGGCGCCCAGGCGGGCGCGCGGGGCGCGCAAGTCACCGTTTCCCACCGACATTGAACCGGCATCCGTGGCAAGCCGCTGATCTGCGCTTGCTACCGCGATGCCCGGGCGACGGCTCACGCCACGCCTCGTGCTCAAAGCGGGACTGCTCCCGCATCCCCTATAATTCCGGGTTGTTCGACCGTTCCGGCATATAAGGCTCGGGCAAGACACGGTCGAAGCACCCAGGCGGTCCCCGCCATTTCAAGGAGGCCGGCGCGCGAGCCCACAAGAGCCCGACGCGCCTGCCAAACAGTATCCGGCCATGAAAGCCATCGAACTCAAAGACGTTCGCAAGCGCTACCGCAACCTGCAAGCGCTCAAGGGCGTCAGCTTCACCGTCGAGCGGGGCGAATTCTTCGGCCTGCTCGGCCCCAACGGTGCAGGCAAGACCACGCTGATCTCCATCCTGGCGGGCCTGAACCGTGCCGATTCCGGCAGCGTCAGCGTGCTCGGCCACGACGTGGTGTCCGATTACCGGCTGGCGCGGCGCATGCTGGGCGTGGTGCCGCAGGAACTGGTCTTCGATCCCTTCTTCACGGTGCGCGAGACGTTGCGCCTGCAGTCTGGCTACTTCGGCCTGACCCGCAATGACGACTGGATCGACGAGATCATGGCCAACCTCGATCTCACCAACAAGGCCGACGCCAACATGCGCCAGCTCTCCGGCGGCATGAAGCGCCGCGTGCTGGTGGCCCAGGCGCTGGTGCACCGGCCGCCGGTCATCGTGCTCGACGAGCCCACCGCCGGGGTCGACGTGGAGTTGCGCCAAACGCTGTGGAAGTTCATCTCGCGCCTGAATCGCGAGGGCCACACCATCATCCTGACCACGCACTACCTGGAAGAGGCCGAGGCGCTGTGTGACCGCATCGCCATGCTCAAGTTCGGCGAGGTGGTGGCGCTGGACCGCACCAGCAACCTGCTGAGCCAGTTCGCCGGGCTGCAGCTGGCGCTGACATTTTCCCGTGGTACCTTGCCGGCCGCGCTTGAGCCGCTGCGCATGCCCTCCTCCAACCCGGGCGAACGCGCGGTGCGGCTGCGGCTGTCGGGCTACCCGGCGGTGGAGCCGATCCTGGCCGCCTGCCGCGAGGCCGGCTGCGAGATCGAAGACATGGAAATCAACAAGGCAGACCTGGAGGACGTGTTCGTGCAGATCATGCGGCGCGAAGGCCATATGCCGGGCGCGTTGCCGGATACGGCGGTGGAGGCTGCAGCATGAAGATGCCAACCGAATTCGACGGCACGCAGGACGCCATCAACACCCACCTCGCGCCGATGGCGGTGGGGGGGCTGGTAGGCTTTCGCACGCTGCTCTACAAGGAAGTCCTGCGTTTCTGGAAAGTCAGCTTCCAGACCGTGGCGGCGCCGGTGCTCACCGCGATCCTGTACCTGTTGATCTTCGGCCACGTGCTGGAGAACCGCGTGAAGGTGTACGACCAGATCAGCTATACCGCGTTCCTGGTGCCGGGGCTGGTGATGATGAGCGTGCTGCAGAACGCCTTTGCCAATAGTTCGTCGTCGCTGATCCAGTCCAAAATCACCGGCAACCTGGTGTTCATCATGCTGCCGCCGCTGTCGCACTGGGAAATGTTCGGCGCCTATGTGGTGGCGTCCATCGTGCGCGGCCTGGCCGTGGGCCTGGGCGTGTTGCTGGTGACGGCCTGGTTCGCCAACCTGCATTTCGCCAATATCGCGTGGATCCTGGTGTTTGCCGTGCTGGGCGCGGCGATCCTTGGCACGCTGGGGCTGATCGCCGGGATCTGGGCCGAGAAATTCGACCAGCTTGCGGCCTTCCAGAACTTCCTGATCATGCCGGCCACCTTCTTGTCCGGCGTGTTTTATTCGATCCACTCACTGCCTCCCTTCTGGCAGGCGGTGTCGCACGCCAATCCGTTCTTCTACATGATCGACGGCTTCCGCTATGGCTTCTTTGGCGTCTCCGACGTGGCGCCGGCCTTCAGCCTCGCAGTCGTGGGTACGGCTTTCGTGGTGCTTGCCACGGTCGCGCTGCAGCTGCTCAAGAGCGGCTACAAGCTGCGCCACTGAACGCTACCCACAAGAGCAGAACGCCAAGAGCCCCTGTATCCAGATCCGGAACCGCAAGCGAATCAACGCGAAAAGACCATCATGCTGCCTACACCCCAACAAGTCAGTGACTACATCGCCCAAGGGCTGTCCTGCGAACACCTGGAAGTGGAGGGCGACGGCCAGCACTTCTTTGCCACCATCGTCAGCGCCCAGTTTGACGGCAAGCGCCTGATCCAGCGGCACCAGCAGGTCTATGCCGCGCTGGGCGACCGCATGCGCGCCGAGATCCACGCACTGTCGATGAAGACGCTGACGCCGGCCGAATGGCAGGCGCAGGCGGGCGAGGGAAAGCAGTAAGCTAAGCGCCGGAACAAGGCGGACTCGTACGAATAAGTACGGACCAACAAGCTGGCCGCCTGACAGGCCGGACATGACAATCAGGGGCCGCGTCACTCGCGCGGCGGCCCACGGGTATCAGATGCTGCGGCGGCGCGCCTTGACGCACCACCACGGACCGTAATGAAACATGCCGGACGCCAGCGGGCGGCCGGCCGGAATTGAAAGAACATGGACAAACTCGAGATCCAGGGCAATGGCCCGCTGCGAGGCGAGATCCGCGTATCCGGCGCCAAGAACGCCGCGCTGCCGATCCTGTGCGCGGGACTGCTTAGCGCCGACACCATCTCGCTCGACAACGTTCCCAGGCTGCAGGACGTGGGTACCACGCTCAAGCTGCTGCGCCAGATGGGCATGAAGGCCGAGCAGGACGGCACGCGCGTGACGCTCAACGGCGCCGACGTCAACTCGCCCGAGGCTCCCTACGAGCTGGTCAAGACCATGCGCGCATCGATCCTGGTGCTGGGCCCGCTGGTGGCGCGCTTTGGCGAAGCGCGCGTGTCGTTGCCCGGCGGCTGCGCCATTGGCGCGCGCCCGGTCGACCAGCACATCAAGGGGCTGCAGGCCATGGGCGCCGAGATCAGCATCGAACACGGCTTTATCCATGCCCGCGCCAAGCGCCTGAAGGGCGCGCGCGTGGTGACCGACATGATCACCGTGACCGGCACCGAAAACCTGCTGATGGCCGCCACGCTGGCCGACGGCGAGACCGTGCTCGAGAACGCCGCGCGTGAGCCCGAAGTGACCGACCTGGCCAACCTGCTGGTCAAGATGGGGGCCCGTATCGAGGGTATCGGCACTGACCGCCTGGTGATCCAGGGCGTGGATCGCCTGCATGGCGCCAGCCACGCCGTGATCGCCGACCGCATCGAGGCCGGCACCTTCCTGTGCGCGGCCGCCGCGACGCTGGGCGATGTGGTGCTGCGCGGCGTGTCGCCGCACATCCTGGACACGGTGCTCGACAAGCTGCGCGAAGCCGGCGCCGCCATCGAGGCCGGTGAAGACTGGATCCGCCTGACGATGGCCCAGCGCCCGCAGTCGGTGAGCTTCCGTACCTCCGAATACCCGGCCTTCCCGACCGACATGCAGGCGCAGTTCATGGCGCTGAACAGCGTGGCCGGCGGCGTGGCTCGCATTACCGAAACCATCTTCGAGAACCGCTTCATGCACGTGCAGGAGCTGAGCCGGCTGGGCGCCGACATCGCGGTCGAAGGCAATACCGCGGTGGTCACCGGCGTGCCCCGGCTGTCGGGCGCCAAGGTGATGGCGACCGACCTGCGCGCCTCCGCCAGCCTGGTGATCGCCGGCCTGGTGGCCGAGGGCGAGACCGTGATCGACCGCATCTATCACCTTGACCGTGGCTATGACCGCATGGAAGACAAGCTGTCGGCCGTGGGCGCCAAGATCCGCCGCATCGCCTGAGCGCACGAAAAGATAAAAGGACGCAGATGAGCCCCTCCCCGACCCAGTTGACGCTGGCCCTCTCCAAGGGCCGGATCTTCACCGAAACCATGCCGCTGCTCGAGGCGGCCGGCATCCACGTTACCGAGGATCCGGAAACCTCGCGCAAGCTGATCCTGCCCACCTCCGATCCGGACGTGCGCGTCATCATCGTACGCGCCTCCGATGTGCCGACCTATGTGCAATACGGCGCGGCCGACTTCGGCGTGGCCGGCAAGGACGTGCTGATGGAACACGGCATGGCCGGGCTCTACGCACCGATCGACCTGAATATCGCCAAATGCCGCATGTCGGTTGCGACCTCGGCCGGCTTCGACTACGCCAGCGCGGTGCGCCAGGGCGCGCGGCTGGCCGTGGCCACCAAATATGTGCAGACCGCGCGCGAGCACTTCGCCAAGAAGGGCGTGCACGTGGACCTGATCAAGCTGTATGGCTCGATGGAGCTCGGGCCGCTGGTGGGACTGGCCGACGCCATCGTCGATCTGGTCAGCACCGGAGGGACCTTGCGCGCCAACAACCTGGTCGAAGTGGAAGAGATCGTGCAGATATCGTCGCGCCTGGTGGTCAACCAGGCTGCCCTCAAACTCAAGCGTGAGCGGCTTGCCCCGATTCTCGACGCGTTTGAACGGGCCTCCGCCGCGCTGGCCTGACGCCGCGCGAGAGAGAGCCTGGGGAATGGAGTCATGAACGAAAATTCTATGGAAAACCTCGCAATCCGCCGGCTGGATTCAACCGAGCAGGGCTTTGCCGCCGAGTTGCGCAAGGTACTGGCGTTCGAAGCCGGTGAAGACGACGCCATCGATCGCGCCGTGGCGCAGATCCTTGCCGATGTGAAGGCGCGCGGCGACGCCGCGGTACTGGAGTACACGCAGCGCTTCGATCGTGTGGAAGCCAGCTCCATGGCCGCGCTGGAGATCTCGCCGGCCAAGCTCGAAGCCGCACTCGACGAGCTCGAGCCCAAGCGCCGCGCCGCGCTGGAAACCGCGGCGGCGCGCGTGCGCGCCTACCACGAGAAGCAGAAGATCGAGTGCGGCAGCCACAGCTGGGAATACACCGAGTCCGACGGCACCGTGCTGGGACAGAAGGTGACCCCGCTGGACCGCGTTGGCATCTATGTGCCGGGCGGCAAGGCGGCGTATCCGTCGTCCGTGCTGATGAACGCCATCCCCGCACGCGTGGCCGGCGTCAAGGAAGTCATCATGGTCGTGCCCACGCCGGGCGGCGTGCGCAACGAGCTGGTGCTGGCCGCGGCGCAGATCGCCGGCGTGGACCGCGTGTTTACCATCGGCGGCGCGCAGGCGGTTGGCGCGCTGGCTTACGGCACGGGCTCGCTGCCTCAGGTCGACAAGATCGTCGGCCCGGGCAACGCCTACGTGGCGGCGGCCAAGCGCCGCGTGTTCGGCACCGTTGGCATCGACATGATCGCCGGCCCGTCCGAGATCCTGGTGATCTGCGACGGCACCACCGATCCGGACTGGGTGGCGATGGACCTGTTCTCGCAGGCCGAGCACGACGAGCTCGCGCAGTCCATCCTGCTGTGCCCGGACTCGAACTACCTGGCCCAGGTGGAAGAAAGCATCCACCGCCAGCTTGACTCCATGCCGCGCCGCGACGTCATCCGTGCGTCGCTGTCCGGGCGCGGCGCGCTGATCCGGGTACGCGACATGGACGAGGCCTGCGAGATCGCCAACGCGATCGCGCCGGAGCACCTGGAGATTTCCGCCGAGAACCCGCGCCACTGGGCCGAGAAGATCCGCCACGCCGGTGCCATCTTCCTGGGCCGCTATACCAGCGAGTCGCTGGGCGACTATTGTGCGGGGCCCAACCACGTGCTGCCGACCTCGCGCACCGCGCGTTTCTCGTCGCCGCTGGGCGTGTACGACTTCCAGAAGCGCTCCAGCCTGATCGAAGTGAGCGAGCAGGGCGCCCAGATGCTGGGCCAGATCGCCGCCGAGCTGGCCTATGGCGAGGGCTTGCAGGCCCACGCCCGCAGCGCCGAGTATCGCCTCAGGCGTAACTGAGGCACAGCGGCCGGGTTCCGGTTTATTCGGCGCCCGGCCGGATTGCAGCAATCAGCACCGACAACCACCGACCAAAGAGGTAATCCAATGTCCGTAGTGCAGCCTTCCCTGATCGAACGCATCATCCGTGACGACGTACGCGCCATGGGCGCCTACCATGTGCCGGATTCGCACGGTCTGGTGAAGCTGGACGCGATGGAGAATCCCTACCAGCTGCCCGACGCGCTGCGCGCAAAGCTGGCCGCGCGGCTGGCCGAGGTGGCGCTGAACCGCTATCCGGTGCCGAGCAGCGAAGTGCTGCGCGCGCGCCTGAAGACCGTCATGGACGTGCCCGCCGGCATGGACGTGCTGCTGGGCAACGGCTCGGACGAGATCATCAGCATGTTGTCGCTGGCCGCCGCCAAGCCGGGCGCCAAGGTGCTGGCACCGGTACCGGGCTTCGTCATGTACGCCATGTCCGCCCAGTTTGCCGGGCTGGAATTCGTCGGCGTGCCGCTCAAGGCGGATTTCACGCTCGACCGGGCTGCCATGCTCGCGGCCATGGCCGAGCACCAGCCGGCCATCATTTACCTGGCCTACCCCAACAATCCCACCGGCAACCTGTTCGATGCGGATGACATGGAAGCCATCGTGCGCGCCGCCCAAGGCGAGACCTGCCAGAGCCTGGTGGTGGTCGACGAGGCCTACCAGCCATTCGCCCAGGACACCTGGATGCCGCGCCTGGCCGAGTTCGGCAACCTGCTGGTGATGCGCACCGTGTCCAAGCTGGGGCTGGCCGGCATCCGGCTGGGTTACCTGGCCGGTGCGCCGGCCTGGCTCTCGCAGATCGACAAGGTGCGCCCGCCGTACAACGTCAATGTGCTGACCGAGGCCACCGCGCTGTTCGTGCTGGAGCATGTCGACGTGCTGGACCAGCAGGCTGCGCAACTGCGCGCCGAGCGCGCCACCGTGGCCAGTGCACTGGCCGCCCTGCCGGGTGTGACGGTCTACCCGAGCGCCGCCAATTTCCTGCTGGTGCGCGTCGACGATTCCGCCCGTGTGTTCGACGGGGTGCTCGCGCGCAAGGTTTTGATCAAGAACGTGGGTAAAATGCACCCATTGCTGGCCAACTGTCTGCGCGTCACGGTCAGCACTCCCGAAGAGAACGCGCAATTTCTCGCTGCCTTCCAGGCGGCGTTGCAGGATTAACACCATGCGTGTTGCAGAGGTCACCCGCAATACTTCGGAAACGCAAATTCGCGTTTCGCTGAATCTCGATGGCACCGGCCGCCAGAAACTGGCGTCCGGCGTGCCGTTCCTCGACCACATGCTGGACCAGATCGCCCGCCATGGCATGTTCGACCTCGAGGTCGAAGCCAGCGGCGACACCCATATCGATGACCACCACACGGTGGAAGACGTCGGCATCGCGCTCGGCCAGGCCGTTGCCAAGGCCATTGGCGACAAGAAGGGCATCACCCGCTACGGCCACAGCTATGTGCCGCTGGACGAATGCCTGTCGCGCGTCGTGATCGACTTCTCCGGCCGCCCGGGCCTGGAGTTCCATGTGCCTTTTACCCGCGCGCGGGTGGGCAGCTTCGACGTGGACCTGACCATCGAGTTCTTCCGCGGGTTCGTCAACCATGCCGCGGTGACGCTGCATATCGACAACCTGCGCGGCATCAATGCCCAYCATCAATGCGAAACCGTGTTCAAGGCCTTCGGCCGCGCGCTGCGCATGGCGGTGGAAATGGATCCGCGCGCCGGCAACACGATTCCGTCGACCAAGGGCACCCTCGTCGGCTGAGCCTTAACGGCGTCCACCAGCCTCGCATGGCGGCGCATTCTGCGCCGCCGGCGGCAAATTTCCGATCAATGTGGTGCCGATGCGGCACCAACGCGGCATTAGCGCGACATTAGCCCAACCCGATGGATACGCTTAAGTCGTTCATCTCGCTGCTGGCGCTGATCAACCCGATCGGGGCCATCCCGTTCTTCATCAGCCTGACTACCCAGCAGACCGAGGAAGAAAAGCGGCATACCATCAAGATTGCGTCGATCTCGGTGGCGACGGTAGTGGGTATTTCCGCCTTGCTGGGCCAGCAGATCATTGAGTTCTTCAATATCTCGGTGGCTTCGCTCCAGGTGGGCGGTGGCCTCATCATGATCATGATGGCGATGAACATGCTGAACGCCCAGACCGGCCGTACCAAGGCGACGCCCGAGGAAGAGGACGAGGCGGAAGCCAAGGCCAGCATCGCGGTGGTGCCGCTGGCGCTGCCCTTGCTGACCGGGCCCGGCTCGATCAGCACGGTAATCGTCTATGCCGGCAAGACTCAGCACTGGTACCAGTTGCTGATTCTGGTCGGAATTGGGATCGCGCTTGGCGCAGTGGTATATATAGTATTCCGCGCCGCGGACCCGATCGCGCGCGTGATCGGCCGCACTGGCATCAATATCGGCACGCGCCTGATGGGACTGATCCTATCGGCGCTGGCCGTGGAATTCATTGTGGACGGGCTTAAGACATTGTTGCCTGTTTTGAAAACATGACTACCATAGCAATTGTGGATTACGGCATGGGCAACCTGCGCTCGGTGGCGCAGGCCCTGCGCGCGGCGGCGCCCGAGGCGGACGTGCAGGTGGTGGACCGGCCCGAGGCGATCCGCGCGGCGGACCGCGTGGTGCTGCCCGGCCAGGGGGCGATGCCCGACTGCATGGGTGCGCTGGGCGCGTCCGGCTTGCAGCAGGCGGTGATCGAGGCCGCCGCCAGCAAGCCGATGCTGGGCGTGTGCGTTGGCGAACAGATGCTGTTCGACTTCAGCAAGGAAAGTCGGACGCAGGACGGCAGCACGCCTTGCCTGGGGCTGTTGCCCGGCGAGGTGATCCGCTTCGAGCTGGAAGGCATGACCCAGCCGGACGGCTCACGCTACAAGGTGCCGCAGATGGGCTGGAACCGGGTGCGGCAAGCGCGCTCCCATCCGCTGTGGGCTGGCATCCCCGATGAAAGCTGGTTCTATTTCGTGCATAGTTACTACGTGCATGCGCAGGATCCGGCGCATATCGCCGGCGAAACCGACTACGGTGTCTTATTTACGAGCGCGGTAGCGCGCGATAATATTTTTGCCACGCAGTTCCACCCGGAAAAGAGCGCCGCCATGGGCTTGCAGCTGTACCGGAACTTCGTGCATTGGAATCCCTGAACCTCGATAGCGGCTTTTTCGGGACCGAGTTGGCCGGCCATGGTGGCTAGCTCAATTTTCTCTTTCACTCAATCACGCTCGTCACACTTATGTTGCTCATTCCGGCCATCGACCTGAAGGACGGTCAATGTGTACGCCTTAAACAAGGCGACATGGACCAGGCCACCGTCTTTTCCGAAGATCCCGCCGCCATGGCACGTCACTGGGTGGAGCAGGGCGCACGGCGCCTGCACCTGGTCGACCTCAATGGTGCGTTCGTGGGCAAGCCCCGCAATGAAGCTGCCATCAAGGCCATCATCGCCGAGGTGGGCGATGAGATCCCGATCCAGCTCGGCGGCGGCATCCGCGACCTGAACACCATCGAGCGCTGGCTCGACGGCGGCCTGTCGTACGTGATCATCGGCACGGCCGCGGTCAAGAATCCCGGGTTCCTCAAGGATGCCTGCACGGCGTTCGGCGGCCATATCATCGTTGGCCTGGATGCCCGCGAAGGCAAGGTTGCCACCGACGGCTGGAGCAAGCTGACCGGCCACGAAGTCGCGGACCTCGCGCGCAAGTACGAGGACTATGGCGTGGAAGCTATCATCTACACCGACATCGGGCGCGACGGCATGCTGCAGGGCATCAATATCGATGCCACCGTCAAGCTGGCGCAGTCGGCGACGATTCCGGTGATCGCCAGTGGCGGGCTGTCCAACCTGGCCGATATCGAACGCCTGTGCAGCGTGCAAAAGGATGGTGTCGAAGGCGTCATCTGCGGCCGCGCGATCTATTCGGGCGACCTCAATTTCGCCGAAGCCCAGGCGCTTGCCGACAAGCTCGGCGCCGAGCAGTAAGACAACGCGCCTCGCGCGCGACAATTGCAGCCACCGGCGCCGCGCATGCGCGCAGCGCCGTGGCGGGCAAGGAATCTCATGCTAGCCAAACGTATCATCCCCTGCCTCGACGTGACCAACGGGCGGGTGGTCAAGGGTGTCAACTTCGTCGAATTGCGCGACGCTGGCGACCCGGTCGAGATCGCCCGCCGTTACGACGAGCAGGGTGCCGATGAAATCACTTTTCTTGACATCACCGCGACCAGCGACGGCCGCGACCTGATCCTGCACATCATCGAGGCGGTGGCCTCCCAGGTCTTCATCCCGCTGACGGTAGGTGGCGGCGTGCGGGCCGTGGAAGACGTGCGGCGCCTGCTCAATGCCGGTGCGGACAAGATCAGCGTCAACTCCTCGGCCATCGCCAACCCGCAACTGGTGTCGGACGCCACCGCGCGCTACGGGTCGCAGTGCATCGTGGTCGCGATCGACGCCAAGCGCAGCTCCGCGCCCGGCGAGCCGGCGCGCTGGGAAGTCTTCACCCACGGCGGGCGCAAGGCCACCGGCCTGGACGCCGTGGCATGGGCACGCGAGATGGCCGCGCGTGGCGCCGGCGAGCTGCTGCTCACCAGCATGGACCGCGACGGCACCAAGAGCGGGTTCGACCTTGAACTCACGCGGGCTGTCAGCGACGCGGTGTCCGTGCCGGTCATCGCCTCGGGTGGTGTGGGCGGCCTGAAGGACCTGGCCGACGGCATCAAGCTGGGGCACGCCGACGCGGTGCTGGCCGCCAGCATCTTCCACTACGGCGAGCACACCGTTGGCGAAGCAAAGGCATTCATGGCCCGCGAGGGCATTCCGGTGCGAATCTGAACACGGCGAACCGACATGGCAAAGAAGTGGCTCAACAAGGTTAAGTGGGACGACAACGGCCTGGTGCCGGTGATCGTCCAGGAAGTCGGCTCGAATGACGTGCTGATGTTCGCGTTCATGAACCGCGAAGCGCTGCAGCGCACCGCGGAGATCGGCGAGGCCGTGTTCTGGTCGCGCTCKCGCAAGCGCCTGTGGCATAAGGGCGAGGAATCCGGCCACGTGCAGAAGGTGCACGAGATGCGCCTGGATTGCGACGAAGACGTGGTCCTGCTCAAAGTCACCCAGAACGACGGCATCGCCTGCCACACCGGGCGCCACTCCTGCTTCTTCCAGAAGTTCGAGGGCGACGCCGAGAGCGGTGACTGGCAGACCGTCGAGCCCGTGCTCAAGGACCCGTCCACCATCTACGCGGCCAAGCCATGAGCGAACAACACTTGAGCAGCGCGGATGTGCTGGCCCGCCTTGCCGCCGTGCTGGAGTCGCGCAAGCCAGAGAACGGCGGCGACCCTGACAAGTCTTACGTGGCACGCCTGTTCCATAAGGGTGACGACGCCATCCTGAAAAAGATCGGCGAGGAAGCCACCGAGACCGTGATGGCCGCCAAGGATGCCCGCGCCGCCGGCCTGGGTCCGGAGGCGGTCGGCAAGGTGGTGTACGAGGTGGCCGATCTTTGGTTCCACAGCATGGTGCTGCTCGCCCGCTTCGGCCTGAAGCCGGCCGACGTGGTCAACGAGCTGGCTCGCCGCGAAGGCCTGTCCGGTCTTGAGGAAAAAGCCCAGCGCAAGGCCGACGGCAGTTGAATGACCGCGCCGGCCCCGCCGGCTACCCGCAGCTACGAGCCGCTTTGAGGAGCAACGACGATGGGGGATGTGATCACCGCTGACAACGACCGGCTCGCCAGCCTGCGCAAGCTGACGCACATCCTTTATGCCCTGTACGCCATTTTCTGGCTGACCGGCGGCATCACCGCGCTGATCGCCATCGTGGTCGGGTACGTCAAGCGCGACGACACCCGGGGCACCCTTTACGCCTCCCACTTTGCCTGGCAGATCCGCTCCTTCTGGTGGTCGGTGGCGTGGGCCATTCTGGGCGGCGTGCTGTTTGCCACGGTGTTCCTGATACCGCTGGCCTTTGCGGCGTGGGGCGTGCTCTCCCTGTGGATGTTGTATCGTATCGTCAAGGGCTGGCTCTACCTGAACGACAGCAAGCCGATGTACCCGGATCAGCGTTTCTGATGCTTCTGACGGGATCCCGGCGGGTTCCCGGCGAAATCGCAGCCTGATTTGCTGCGCGCAATGAAATTTTCATGAATTCACCGCACAATTGCCTCTTCTGCAGGATCGTGGCCGGCCAGCTACCGTCGCGCAAGGTGTATGAAGATGACGAAATGCTGGCTTTCCATGATATCCACCCGAAAGCCCCGGTACACTTCCTGCTCATTCCCAAGGTGCATGTCGATTCGCTGGCCGATTGCGGACCCGGCGAAGGCGCGGTGCTTGCTAAAATGATGTTGAAAGTGCCGGAGTTGGCGCGCGCGGCAGGCTGTGGCAATGGTTTCCGGACGGTGATCAATACCGGCCCGGATGGCGGACAGGAGGTGTACCACCTCCATCTGCACGTGCTTGGCGGCCCGCGTAACCAGTGGAAGGTGCCGCTGCCTTAAAACTGGCTTCAAGCCAGCCTGGCAGCCAGCCCATGCAGGACCGCGGGCCGCGTGGCCTTCGGTCAGATGCCGTGCCGGCAACCGTCGCCCGGCATGGCCTTCAGTGACGGAACAACAAGCCGGGGTGGCAAGGCGCCGCCCCAGGCTTCATCAGGAGCAGAAAATGGGTTCGTTTAGCATTTGGCACTGGCTCATCGTGCTGGTGATCGTCATGCTGGTCTTTGGCACCAAGAAGCTGCGCAATATCGGCCAGGACCTCGGTGGCGCCGTGAAGGGCTTCAAGGACGGCATGAAGGATGCCAACGGGAACCCCGCTGACGCGCCGGACGCGCCCGCCAAGGAACTGCGCGACACCACCACCATTGACGTCGAAGCCAAGGAAAAGTCGCGCCAGCAGTAAGCGCGATCCCACCCTTGTCAGCACGCCCGATGTCCTTCCTCCTGGCAGCAATGCCTTGCCGGCCACGTTCGCTTTGCCACGCTTGCCTGCGTGACGACCTGCGCGCTGGCCGGGGCGGCCGTTGTTGCGGCCTTATCTTTTCGAACCTCGCATGATCGATCTCGGCATTTCCAAGCTTGCACTGATCGGCGCGGTGGCGCTGGTGGTGATCGGTCCCGAGCGGCTGCCGAAGGTGGCGCGCACGGTCGGCGCACTGGTCGGCCGCGCGCAGCGCTATATCAATGATGTGAAGGCAGAAGTCAGCCGTGAGGTCGAGCTCGACGAACTGCGCAAGATGCGCACGGAGTTCGAGGATGCCGCGCGCGATGTCGAGCGCACCATCCACAAGGAAGTGCACGAGCACGGCCAGGCCCTGAACGATGCGCTGACCGGCACCGATTCCAGCACGCAGGCAGGGGCAAGCCCGGCCGGCGGCTATGTGCCTTCCTGGGATACGGCGCACAAGCCCCACAACGGCCGCAAGAGCTGGCGCGTCAAGCAAGGCGCGCAGCCCCTGTGGTACAAGCGCCAGCACAATGTACGCGTGTGGGCGCAATCCGGCGCCGCGCGCGTCAAGCGCCACCGTCCCGCCACCGGTCCCGCTCGCTCTTTCTTCGAGTGAGCATGAAGGGGCTTGTCCACACGCCGGTATCCGGCCGGCCACCGCTGTCGTGCGTTCCTACTTGCGCGCCGTGCCGTTGTATCGCCACTGATTCCTCGATGCCAGCCATCTCGGCTGAGCGGTCCACGCCATGAGCGACTCTCGTTCCCAAGACCCCCAAGATCCCCAAGACCCGCAAGACGATGGTCCGCAGGAAACCTTCATCTCTCACCTGGTGGAGTTGCGCTCGCGTATCGTCAAGGCTGCGTCGGGCGTGATCCTGGTGTTCGTCAGCCTGGTCTACTGGGCGCCGAACATTTACAACCTGTTTGCCAGGCCGTTGATGGAGTCGCTGCCCAAGGGCGGCAGGATGATCGTCACCGACGTCACCGGCTCCTTTTTCGTGCCGATGAAGGTGACGCTGCTGGTAGCTTTCCTGATAGCGTTGCCCTGGGTGCTCTACCAGATATGGCAGTTCGTCGCGCCCGGCTTGTACCAGCATGAGAAGCGATTGATCGTGCCGCTGGTGAGCAGCAGCTACATCCTGTTTATCTGCGGCGTGGCGTTTGCCTATTTCCTCGTGTTTCCCACGGTGTTCCATTTCATGGCGCACTACAACGCGCCGCTGGGGGCCGAGATGTCGACCGACATCGACAAATACCTCAGCTTCGCCATGACCATGTTCCTGGCCTTCGGCATTACCTTCGAGGTGCCGGTGGTCGTGATCGTGCTAGTGCGTTTCGGCGTGGTCGAACTGGAGAAGCTCAAGCAGATTCGCCCCTATGTGATCGTCGGTGCCTTCGTGATTGCCGCCGTCGTGACGCCGCCCGATGTGCTGTCCCAGCTGTTGCTGGCGGTGCCTTTGATTGCGCTCTATGAACTGGGGCTGATCATGGCGCGATTCACCACAAAGCCCGTTGCGACGGACGCTGCGGCAAGCGAAGCTCAGCCGGATTGACGGTCGGGCAGAATGGCGAGAACAAGGCTTGGCGCCGTAACTTTTGCACCAAAATGGTGAAAAATGTCGTCTATGCTGTTGCGACATCACAACAAAATGTGTCCGTAACCATGGTTAACGATGAAAAAGCCTTCTAGCGGCCGGGGGCGCTGACCCATAATACGCAACAGACGTGAAGGTAAATGCGTCGCCCAAGCACTTGGGCAAGCCAAGATTTCCCAATCAGTTGACAAGGAAAGTGTCGATATGAAGATGAAACTGTTTGCAGCCGCTGTAGCTGCCCTGGCCGCTGGTGGTGCGTATGCCCAATCGAGCGTGACCCTGTACGGCGTGGTTGACGCTGGTCTGTCGTTCAACAACAAGGCAAATGACGCCGGCGACAAGCTGTACCGCATGACCTCGGGCAACCAATCGGGTTCGCGTTGGGGCCTGCGTGGCGTTGAAGATCTGGGCGGTGGCCTGAAGGGCATTTTCGTCCTGGAAAGCGGCTTCAACACCGACACCGGCGGTCAATCTGACAGCAACCGTCTGTTCAATCGCGGTGCCTACGTTGGCCTGCAGAACCAGTACGGCACCCTGACCCTGGGCCGTCAACAGACCCTGATGTATGACTTCGGTCTGGTCTATGATCCGATGGCGATTTCGACCCGCTACTCGATCACCTCGACCGCTGCTGAATTCGCTTCGCGCGCCGACAACGCGGCCAAGTACGTTGGCACGTTCGGTGGCCTGACCGTCGCTGGTCTGTACAGCTTCACCAACAATGGCCAAGAAGTTGCTGGTCAGTTCCGCAGCGGCCGCGAATACAGCGTGAGCGCAAGCTACGCAGCAGGCCCGTTCTCGGTTGGCGCTTTCTATGACCAGACGAACAGCACTGGCGTTGGCGCTGCAAACGCGGCTCTGATCCGCCGCGCCAGCGTTGCTGGTACCTACGCCTTCGGCCCGGCCAAGGTGTACGCTGGTTACCGTTATGCCAAGGCTGCCAACGGTGCTGCTCTGCCGGGCGCAACCATCAACAACGGTACGACCGCTCTGACCAACACCGGCTCGAACCTGTACTGGGCTGGCCTGGGCTATCAGCTGACCCCGGCATTCTCGCTGAGCGGCGCTGTGTACTATCAAGACTTCCGTCAAACCAGCGCAGATCCGTGGCAATTCGTCGCTACGGCTGACTACGCTCTGTCGAAGCGCACCGACCTGTACACCTCGCTGTCGTACGTGAAGAACAAGAACGGTTCGGGACTGGGCGTTGATGGTTTCAACTCCTCGACGACCACCAACGTGCAACAAGGCGCCAACCAATTCGGCGCAACCGTTGGTATCCGTCACAAGTTCTAATTTAATGCGAGCGTATGCTCGCTTTAGATTGGCTTGAATGCAAAATGCCGGCATCCGTAAGGATGCCGGCATTTTGTTTTGTGCGCTCGATATCGAGGACGGCGCGTAATGCGGGGATCCCGGGCCATGCCCGGTGCTGGGTAAGTCACGGTGTACCGCCTCGATGCCACCTAAGCGGTGCGCAAGCAAGTACCTGTCAATCCCCGCATCCCTCGCACGGCGAGGCCCCGAGCGTTCAGGTTCGCATTGTCACCGGCGCCCTCCCGGCTGGTGGTGGTTACGCCTTCCCCAAGCATTCTCGTGCGCCAGGCGCCTTCGCAGTCGTATTGGCAGGATGCTTCTCGGCGCACTTAGCGCAGCACCAGGTACGTTCACCCACCTCGATACGCGTCGCTTCCGGCCCTAAAACAAAAACCCCGCCACACAAAGGGCGGGGTTGGGCGGAGTGCCTTGCGGCGATGGCAGGGCGGGATCTGAATGCTTGACCCGCTGCCGACTTACTCTTCCTCATCCAGCGGCAACGCACGGCGCGGCGGCGGCGGCCGCTTGCCGATCATCACCGTCAGCTCGGTCGGCTTGCCGCGGCGCACGACCTTCATCTTCGCTTCCGCGCCCGGCTTCAATTGGGCGATGGCGTTGAGCAGCGCCGTGGTATCGCTGATGGCCTGGCCACCCACCGACACCAGCACGTCGCCCGGCTTCACGCCGGCCTTGTCCGCCGGGCCGCCCTGGACCACGGCCGCGATCAGTGCGCCTTCCTTGGCCTCGAGGCCGAACGACTCGGCGATCTCGGGGGTCATGTCCTGCGGCTCCACGCCAATCCAGCCGCGGGTCACGGAGCCGGTCGAGATGATGGATTCCATCACTTGCTTGGCCGTGGACACCGGAATGGCGAAGCCGATGCCTAGCGAGCCGCCGGAGCGCGAATAGATGGCCGTGTTGACGCCCAGCAGGTTGCCCTGTGCGTCGACCAGCGCACCGCCGGAGTTGCCCGGGTTGATCGCCGCGTCGGTCTGGATGAAGTTCTCGAAGGTGTTGATGCCCAGGTGGCTGCGGCCCAGCGCCGAGACAATGCCCATGGTGACGGTCTGGCCGACGCCGAAGGGGTTGCCGATGGCCAGCACCACATCGCCTACCTTGACGTTCTCGATACGCCCGAGCGTGATCGCCGGCAGGTTCTTGAGCGTGATCTTGAGCACGGCCAGGTCGGTTTCCGGGTCCGAACCCACGACCTTGGCGTTGGCCTTGCGGCCATCGGTCAGGGCGACCTCGATTTCGTCGGCGCCGTCCACCACGTGGTGGTTGGTTAGAATGTAGCCTTCCGCGCTGACGATGACGCCCGAGCCAAGGCTGGACACCGGCTCCTGCCGCTCCGGCAGGCGATCGCCAAAGAAGAAGCGGAACCAGGGGTCTTCTGCCTGCGGATTGGGCGTTTGCTTATTGCCGTTCTTGCTGGTGAAGATGTTGACCACCGCCGGCATCGCCTGCTGGGCCGCCTCGCTGTAGGAGCCCGGCGCGGAGGAGCCGGCCACATTGGGGACGACTTCCTTCAGCGCAACGATGGGCGAACCGGATTGCACGGCCACCCGGCCGCGCTGCAGCCATTCGGGTTTGAGCGTGGCCACGACGAACCACACTGCCAGCACAACGGTGACAGCCTGAGCAAAGAACAGCCAAAAGCGGCGCAACATATTGGATTTTGGGCAGGATATGAAAACAAAAGATCTTGAATTGTACTTGAACGACCTGCTTCAAGTACCTCGATACAAAGACTATTGCCCGAACGGATGGCAAGTGCAAGGCCGCCCCGAGGTAGAGCACATCGCCACCGGCGTGACCGCGAGCCTGGCCCTGGTCGAAGCCGCGGTCGAGGCCGGCGCCGATGCCATCCTGGTCCATCACGGCTATTTCTGGAAAAACGAGGATGCCCGCGTGATCGGGCAAAAGCACGCGCGTTTGAAGCGGCTGCTGGGCGCGGACGTGAACCTGCTGGCCTATCACCTGCCGCTCGACGACCATCCCGAGTTCGGCAACAACGCCCAGCTGGGCTTGCAGCTCGGCTTCACCCCCACCGGACGCTTCGGCGACGGCCAGCTTGGCTGGACCGGCACCTTGCCGCAATCCATGCCGCTAGCCGCGCTGGCCGCCCATGTGGGTGGCGTGCTCAACCGCGAGCCGCTTGCCATCGGCGACCCTGAGCAGATGATCCGCACCGTGGGCTGGTGCACCGGCGGCGCCCAGGGCTACTTCGACGCGGCGGTGGCCGCCGGCGTGGATGCCTACCTGAGCGGCGAGGTCTCGGAGCAGACCACCCATCTGGCGCGCGAGAGTGGCGTGGCCTATCTGGCAGCGGGACATCATGCCACCGAGCGCTATGGCATCCAGTCGCTCGGCGAACACCTGGCGCAGCAATTCGGCCTGCGCCATACCTTTATCGATATTCCCAACCCGGTTTGATCCCGGGCTGATGCCGCGAGCCCGGCGTGGTGGCCGGCCGCGCCTGGCATTGCCTCAGGGCTGGCGTGCCTTCAGGCTGTCGCGGATCTCGCGCAGCAGCACCACGTCCTCGGGCGTGGCAGCCGGTGCCGGCGCCGGTTCGGCGGCGCGCATCTTCATGATGGCGCGCACCATCATGAAGATGATGAAAGCCAGAATGACGAAATTGACCAGAATAGTCAGGAAATTCCCATAGGCAAATACGGGAACGCCGGCTTTCTTAAGGGCGTCGAGCGTGTGCGGCACGCCCGCCGGCGGCTCGGATAGCACCACGAAAAGGTTTGAGAAGTCGAGTTTGCCAATAATGCGGCCCACCACCGGCATGATCAGGTCATTCACCACGGAATCGACAATCTTGCCGAACGCGGCGCCGATAATCACACCGACTGCCAGGTCGACCACATTGCCCCGCATTGCGAAGGCCTTGAACTCCGACATCATCCCCATGCTTTTCTCCCAGTGTTGCTTTCGTTGAACGGTCGTCAGGATAAAAGCCTGCCCCATCACCGCCTGTAACGCAAGCGTACAGGCCACATCGCCCTTTTTATGGCCGATTATCGTACGTCGCGCAATCACCGTGCGCCTTTCAATGCCACATGTGCCTAAGGTACAATTTACGGTTGACGCAAAATCTAATTTGACATCCCCTGGGGTTTGGAATGAGTGACCAGCAAAACGTGAAGAACGTGGATAAGGGTCGCCGCAATTGGTTGATTGCGACGTCAGTCGCTGGCGGCATCGGAGGCGTGGCGGTAGCGGTTCCGTTCGTCAGTACGTTTGCGCCGTCAGAGAAGGCAAAGGCCGCCGGAGCTCCGGTAGAAGCCGACATCAGCGCTCTGAAATCAGGCGAGATGATGACCGTTGAATGGCGCGGCAAACCAGTCTGGATCCTGAAGCGCAYCGAGGAAATGCTCGCGTCGCTGAAGAAAACCGATGCCGAAGTCGCCGACCCCAACTCGGACGTTCCCTTCACCATGAAGACGCCCGAGTACTGCAAGAACGAAACGCGTTCCCGCGCAGAACACAAAGATCTGCTGGTCGTGGTGGGCATCTGCTCCCACCTGGGCTGCTCGCCCTCCGGCCCCTTTGGCCCCGGCTCCAATCCTCAGCTCGGCTCCGATCCCGGTTTCCTCTGCCCCTGCCACGGCTCGACGTTCGACCTCGCTGGCCGCGTGTTCAAGAACAAGCCGGCTCCGCAAAACCTCGACGTACCCCCGTACCAGTTCCTGTCCGACACCAAGATCGTGATCGGCAAGGATGAAAAAGGAGACGCTTGACCATGGCGGCCGAAAAACAAGTAAAGACGACCGGCCTGCTTGGCTGGATCGACGCACGCTTCCCCGCAACCCAACTCTGGGAAGATCATCTTTCCAAGTACTACGCACCGAAGAATTTCAACTTCTGGTACTTCTTCGGTTCGCTCGCCCTGCTGGTTCTGGTCATCCAGATCGTCACCGGCATCTTCCTGGTGATGAACTACAAGCCGGACGGCACCCTCAACGCCGCCGGCATTCCCGTGGCTTACGCCAGCGTGGAGTACATCATGCGCGAGGTACCCTGGGGCTGGCTGGTGCGCTACATGCACTCCACCGGCGCCTCGGCCTTCTTCGTGGTGGTGTACCTGCATATGTTCCGTGGCCTGCTGTACGGTTCGTACCGCAAGCCGCGTGAGCTGGTCTGGGTCTTCGGCTGCCTGATCTTCCTGTGCCTGATGGCAGAGGCCTTCATGGGCTACCTGCTGCCCTGGGGGCAGATGTCGTACTGGGGCGCCCAGGTGATCGTGAACCTGTTCTCGGCCATCCCCGTGATCGGCGGCGACCTGTCGCTGTTCATCCGCGGCGACTATGTCGTGAGCGACGCGACCCTGAACCGCTTCTTCTCCTTCCACGTCATCGCCGTGCCGCTGGTGCTGCTGGGCCTGGTGGTCGCGCACATCATCGCGCTGCACGAAGTGGGCTCGAACAACCCGGACGGCGTCGAGATCAAGGCCAAGAAGGACGAGAACGGCGTGCCGCTGGACGGCATCCCCTTCCACCCGTACTACTCGGTGCACGACCTGATGGGCGTGGGCGGCTTCCTGATGATCTTCTCCGCGGTGATCTTCTTCTTCCCGGAGATGGGTGGTTACTTCCTGGAGTCGAACAACTTCGTCCCGGCCGATCCGCTCAAGACCCCGCCGCACATCGCGCCGGTCTGGTACTTCACGCCGTTCTACTCGATGCTGCGTGCCACCACCTCGAACTTCCTGCCGATCCTGTGGGTGTTCTTCGCGGTGCTGCTTGGCCTGGTGTTCCTGCGTAGCAAGGACGCCCGCATCAAGGTTGGCGCGCTTGCCATCGCCGTGATCCTGGCCGTGGGCTTCTACTTCATCGACGCCAAGTTCTGGGGTGTGCTGGTGATGGGCGGCTCGGTCGTGATCCTGTTCTTCCTGCCGTGGCTGGACCACTCGCCGGTGAAGTCGATCCGCTATCGCCCGTCCTTCCACAAGAGCATTCTCGTCGTGTTCGTGGTGGTGTTCGTCGTGCTGGGCTACCTTGGCGTACAGCCTCCGTCGCCGGTGGGTGAAAAGGTGTCGCAGTTGGGAACCCTGCTGTACTTCGCCTTCTTCCTGACCATGCCGCTGTGGAGCCGAGTCGGCCAGTTCAAGCAAGTGCCGGAACGTGTCACGTTCCACCCGCACTGAGCCCGGACGTACCCCGACTAGAGCACAAGGACAAAAGATGAAAAAGCTGCTTTCGATTCTCGCGCTGGCCGGCGCCTGCTTTGCCGCCGCGCCCGCCATGGCCAACGAAGGGGGTTACCCCCTTGAGCCGGCGCCCGTGCAAACGAGCGATCTTTCCTCGCTGCAGCGAGGCGCCAAGCTGTTCGTCAACTACTGCCTGAATTGCCACGGCGCGTCCATGATGCGGTACAACCGCCTCAAGGATATCGGCCTGACCGACGACCAGATCCGCGAGAACCTGCTGTTTTCCGGCGAGAAGGTGGGCGACATGATGACCATCGCCATGCCGCCGAAGGACGCCAAGGCCTTCTTTGGCGCCACGCCGCCGGACCTGTCGGTGATCGCCCGCGCCCGCGGCGACGACTGGCTGTACACCTACCTGCGTACCTTCTACCGTGACGACAACCGCGCCACGGGCTGGAACAACCTGGTGTTCCCGAGCGTCGGCATGCCGCACGTGCTGTGGGAGCTGCAAGGCCAGCGCGCCGCCAAGTTCGTCGAGGTGGAAGAACATGGCGAGAAGGTGCACAAGTTCGCCGGCTTCGAGCAGATCACCGCGGGCAAGATGAGCACGCTCGAGTACGACCAGGCCACGAGCGACCTGGTTGGCTTCCTGGACTGGATGGCGGAACCCGCGCAGAACCAGCGCAAGCGCCTGGGCGTCTGGGTGCTGATGTTCCTCGGTGTGTTCACCATCTTCGCCTGGCGCCTGAACGCTTCGTACTGGAAAGACATCAAGTAAAGCGCGGTAAAACCCCGGAAGACCTGCGGGTCTGATGGGGACGAGGGGCTGGGGCGGGTGTTGTGCAGAGCAACCCCGCCTCAGCCCTTTTGCTTTATAGGCAACAGGCGCAATGCTGTATAAATGTGCGCCAAGGCCGTCTTTAATGCGTATCGAGCGCACTTAAATGTGCGTCAAGAATCTCTAATTTGCTTTCTCTATATCGGTTCTGCCAGAATACCGATCCAGTCAATCGACCCCGCATCAAAGGAATCCAACCATGATGGTGTTGTATTCGGGCACCACCTGCCCGTTCTCCCAACGTTGCCGCCTCGTCCTGTTCGAAAAGGGCATGGATTTCGAGATCCGTGACGTCGACCTGTTCAACAAGCCGGAAGACATTTCGGTGATGAACCCCTACGGCCAGGTGCCCATCCTGGTCGAGCGCGACCTGATCCTGTACGAGTCGAACATCATTAACGAGTACATCGACGAGCGCTTCCCGCACCCGCAGCTGATGCCGGCCGACCCGGTGCAGCGCGCCCGCGCCCGCCTGTTCCTGTTCAACTTCGAAAAGGAACTGTTCACGCACGTCTATGCCCTCGAAAACGAAAAGGGCAAGGCCGCCGAGAAGAACCACGAGCGCGCCCGCTCCGCCATCCGCGACCGTCTGACCCAGCTCGCGCCGATTTTCGTCAAGAACAAGTACATGCTTGGCGAAGAGTTCTCGATGCTCGACGTTGCCATCGCCCCGCTGCTGTGGCGCCTGGACCACTACGGCATCGAACTGTCGAAGAACGCCGCGCCGCTGCTCAAGTACGCCGAACGCATCTTCAGCCGCCCGGCCTACATCGAAGCGCTCACCCCGTCTGAAAAGGTGATGCGCCGCTAAACCGGCTTTGGCCCGAAGCGACAAGCTCGCCTCGGGCCGCCGGACTGCGCCACTGGAAGCACAATGCCTGAAACCTCCACCAAGCCCTACCTGATCCGCGCCATCTACGAGTGGTGCACGGATAACGGCTTCACGCCGTACATCGCCGTCTTCGTCGACGCCAACACCAGCGTGCCGCGCGAGTTCGTCAAGAACAACGAAATCGTGCTCAACGTCAGCTTCGACGCCACCAGCGGCCTGGACATGGGCAACGAGTGGATCGGCTTCAGCGCCCGCTTTGGCGGCATCTCGCGCAAGATCGACGTGCCCATCGAGAACGTGCTCGCCATCTACGCGCGCGAAAACGGCCAAGGCATGGCCTTTCCCGTGGAACGCAGCGTGCCCGAGACCCAGGCAGCAACCGAACGCGAGAACAACCCGCCACCCAAGCTGTCCTCGGTCGAAAGCGAGCCGCTGGTCACCGCGGAAGCCAACGAAGACCACAACGGCGACGACGAACCCACGCCGCCGCCCGTGTCCCGCATTGGCGCAAAGAAACCTTCGCTGAAGGTCGTGAAGTAAGCACAGGAAGGCATCGTCAATTTGCGCCGCATGCAGTAGAATCGCGGTCTGCACCAAACATGCCGGCTTAGCTCATCAGGTAGAGCAGTTGATTTGTAATCATCAGGTGGCGGGTTCGAGTCCTGCAGCCGGCACCAGAATTGAAGAACGGGCTACGCGAGTTGCGTAGCCCGTTTTGTTTTTTGGGCCGGACATCTTTCGCGCTGCCTCGAATACAACGGTTTCCGCGCCCGCCTTGCGCCCGTCATCCAACCCGAATACCTTACCCCTGTCGCGAAACCCTTCAAGGTCTACCCACACCAGCCGACAACCTTACAGAGCCCTGGCTCTCCCAGTTTCATCACCCCAAGCTCATCACCCCAAGCTCATCACCCCAAGCGCAGCAAACCAAAAGGAACACATCCGTGAATCGGAAACTTGCACGTATGGCATGGGTGGCCTCGTTCGCCTGTCTGTCGGCCTGCGGAGGCGATGGCTCGTCGGCGGAGTCGGATGCATCCGTCAAGTCCGTGTCGGCGGTGAATGCGTCGGCCACGACCCTGGCGCCGTCGGCGCAAACGCTGGCCGTCTCGCGCTGGATGCCGACGGCAGCCGATACATGGCAATTGCAGCTGACGGGTACGGTCAACACGAGCTACCCGGCGCAGGTCTTCGATATCGACCTGGTGGATACGCCGCAGGCGACCATCAATGCTCTGAAGGCGCAGGGCAAGCGTGTGGTCTGCTATTTCTCGGCGGGTAGCTCGGAGAACTGGCGGCCGGATTTCAAACAGTTTGCCGCGGCGGATATGGGCAGGGCGTTGTCGGGTTGGGCGGGCGAGCGTTGGCTCGATACGCGCTCGGCCAACGTGCGCCAGATCATGCAGGCGCGCATGGATCTGGCGAAGTCCAAGGGCTGCGATGGCGTGGACCCGGACAACGTGGATGGCTATACCAATAAACCGGGTTTTCCGCTGACGGCGGCCACGCAGCTGGACTACAACCGCTTTCTCGCAGCCGAGGCGCATGCGCGCGGGCTGGCTGTGGGCCTGAAGAATGATGTGGACCAGGTCTCGCAACTGGCGACTGACTTTGATTTCGCGGTGAACGAGCAGTGCTTCCAATACAACGAGTGCGCGAGCTACAAGCCGTTCACGGCGCAGGGCAAGGCAGTGTTCAACGTGGAGTACGCGTCGAAGTACAAGACAGCCTCGACGCGTGCCGCGCTGTGCACTTCGGCCCAGGCAGCGCACCTTCGTACACTGGTGCTCCCGCTGAACCTGGATGACGCGTTCCGCTACGCTTGCGATTGAGCGGCCACGACGAATAGACGGCGCTGGCAACAAGCCGGCGCCGGTCCCTCCCGGGCGGGGTTCCCCGCCTGAAGCCTTTCCTTCCCCTTTCCTTCCCTTTCCTGGCTTGTCCCTGCCGCGTATCGCCTCTGTCCTACAGCGCGATTCCAGCATGCTGACAGCGGCTGCCGGGCGCGCGTCCTATAGTGGACGCAGTGGGGCGCGGCGGCGCCTTTATCACGCGATCAAGCGCGTTACCGCGGAGAGCCGATCATGCCGGTGCAGCGTCCAACTGTCCTTCTAACGGTCCTGTCACTTTGCCTGCTGATGGCGGCCGGCCTCACGGCATGCGGCGACATCGCAACCCTGCCAGTGTCCGCCGGTACGGGCTTCAACCCGGCCTTGCCGGCACCAATCAAGACCTTGCTGCCGACGGTGCGCATTGCGCCTGCCATTGGCTGGGCCGACGGCGCCAAGCCAACGGCAGCGGACGGCCTCGTCGCCGTGGCTTTCGCGGACAAGCTGGACCATCCGCGCTGGCTCTACGTACTGCCCAATGGTGACGTGCTGGTCGCCGAGACCAATGCGCCGCCCAAGCCGGAAGATGGCATGGGTATCAGGGGCTGGGTGATGAAGCGGGTAATGAAGCGCGCGGGTGCCGGCGTGCCCAGCGCCAATCGCATCACGCTGCTGCGCGATACCAATGGCGACGGCGTCGCGGATGCGCGCTCCGTATTTCTCAAGGACTTGCATTCGCCCTTCGGCATGGTGCTGGTGGGCAATGATCTCTACGTGGCGGATACGGATGCCGTGCTGCGTTTCCCATATCAACCGGGGCAGGCCGAGATCACCGCGCCCGGCGTGAAGGTGGTGGACCTGCCGGCAGGCGCCATCAATCACCACTGGACCAAGAACATCATCGCCAGCAAGGACGGCAGCAAGCTCTACGTCACCGTCGGCTCCAACAGCAACGTCGGCGAGAATGGCCTCGACAAGGAAGAAGGGCGGGCCGCCATCTGGGAGGTCGATCCCAAGACCGGCGCGCACCGTGTGTTTGCCAGCGGCCTGCGCAATCCCAACGGCATGGCGTGGGAACCCGACAGTGGCGCGCTATGGACCGCGGTGAACGAGCGCGACGAGATCGGCAGCGATCTCGTGCCGGACTACATCACATCGGTCAAAGACGGCGCCTTCTACGGCTGGCCCTTCAGCTACTACGGCCAGCATGTGGACGCACGCGTGAAGCCGCAGCAGCCGGAGATGGTGGCCAAGGCCATTGCGCCCGATTACGCCGTTGGCCCGCATACCGCGTCGCTCGGCCTGGCATCGGCGCAAGGCAACGCGCTGCCTTCCCGCTTCCGGAACGGCATGTTCGTCGGTCAGCACGGCTCGTGGAACCGCAATCCGCGCAGCGGCTACAAGGTGATCTTCGTGCCGTTCGCCAACGGCAAGCCGGTTGGCGAGCCGCTCGACGTGCTGACCGGTTTCCTGACGCAGGACGGCGACGCGCAAGGCCGGCCGGTGGGCGTTGCCATCGACAAGCGCGGCGCGTTGCTCGTGGCGGACGATGTCGGCAATGTGGTCTGGCGGGTGACGGTGGCGAAGTAGTACCGCCACGCACCGCGCATGTTGCGGCCCAATACCTACTTGCTCACCCCCATCTGCCTGAGCAGGCCCAGGTTGTCCTCCAGATGCCAGTTCTCCACGATCTTGCCGTTTGCCACCCGGTACAGGTCGAAGGCCTGGAAGTCGATCTGCTGGCCCTGGCCCTTGCTGTCGCCGAACTGCCCGGTGAAGTGGCCGCGAAAGCGCAGGTGGACCGCGACCCGGTCGCCGGCGATGACTGCGTCTTCCATTTCCGCGCTGAGATCCGGTACCGCGGCGCGGAATCCCCTGGAGGCCTGCAACGGGCCGCGCAGCCCTTGCTCGCGGCCGGGCGGCAGCGTGCGGTCGGTGAAGTCCGGGGCGAGTGCGAGCGTGGCGTAGCGTTCGTCGCCGGTGTGCCAGAAGGTGGCGTAGCGGCGGGCGGCGAGAAGCGCTGCTGCGGCGGCCGGCTGGTCCGCGCCCTGGGCCAGGTGCTGCGGGTGGACCAGTTCGTCGCCAGCAGCGGCGGCGCTTTGCGATAGCGGCAACAGGGCGATGCCGAGGGCGGCTACGAATGCGCGTACTGGCGTGAGGCTTGTGTTGTTCATGTCGGCTTGTCACTCGTTCTGTATGTTCGTGGTTTTGCCCTGGCTTATGCCGCCGGCACGCCGCTCGCGCCGAGCGCGAAGCGGGCGATGTCGTCCTTGCGCATGAAGGTCACGCCGGCATGGCCCTGGGCGTAGCGGATAAATGCGTCGAGTGCGCGCACGCGTGCCGGGGAACCCGAGATGCGGTCGTGTGTGCTGATGGACATCATGCGGCGGCGGTGGGCGCCTTCCGCGTAGAGCACATCGAACTCCGCCTTCAGCTCGCCGAGCAGGTCTTCGGCCGTGGTCGATGGCGAGTCGAAGCGCACGATGTCGTTGTTGCGCACGGTGTAGGGCACCACGGCGAACGGCTTGCCGCCTACCTGCAGCACGGATGGCTCGTCGCGGCTGAGGTCGTCGATGTGATAGAGGAAACCGAGCGACTGCAGGATCGGCAGCGTGTTGGGCGAGCCGCGCATCCAGAAGGCGTTGAAGCCAAGGGGCCGCGTGCCGGTGGCGCGCTGGATGGTGTCGATGCTCTGCACGTAACTGGCGCGTTCCGCTTCGGCACTCATGCTGTATTGCGGCTCCCAGGTCTGGCCATGGCCTGAGGCTTCGTGCCCGCGCGCGACGATTTCACGCGCCAGTTCGGGATGGCGCTCGACCGCCTGCCCCACCATATGCGAGGTCACCTTGATACCGGTGCGGTCCCAAAGGTCCAGCAGACGCGGAATGCCTTCGCGCACGCCGTAGGTGTACCAGGACTGCAGCGGGTAGTCGGGATACTTGGGGTCGAGCGGAGGGAAGGGGCCGCTGGCGCCGCGCTCAGGCTGGGCGCCGGCTTCGAACTGCATCGAGATGGAGATGACGAGTTGCGCGCCATCTGGCCAGAACCGGGTGCGGCCGGCGCGGGCTTGCGGGTGCGCCTGGCTGGGTGGCGTGGTGGTGGCGCAGGCTGTAGCCGCGGCCAGGGGCAGCGCGGCGGTGAGTACGGCTGCGCTGCCCAGGAAGTCGCGGCGCGGATTCCGCGGCGCGCGCGCTGTCGGTCTGATGGGGTGGTTTGTACTCATGTACGGTTTCCTTGCCTTGCGGCGGTTGTATGAGTACAGACTTTATGATTCAAACAAGGATTGATAAATATCTGTTCGGATCTATCAATTTCAAATGTTATTTGTTAATCGGGGTGCGGCGCGAAACGGTGGGCGATGGCATCAGGCGTGTCAGCCAGGTATGAGATACCCGTTGCCGGCGGCGTCCCGGATCACCTTTCCCAGCGTATCCATGAAGGCTGTGGCGGCGGGGCTATCCGGTCGGCCGCGGCGCCGGTGCAGTGTGGCCGTGCGGCTGAAGCCGGGATGTGCGACCGGCGCGTAGGCCAGCCCGGCGAAGCTGCCGCTGCGCTGCGTGCCGGCGATATGCAGTGCCAGCGGGCTGGCGACGGTGTACAGGCGCCCGCCGAGCACGGCGCGCAGCAAGGCTTCCACGCTGGGGCCTTCCAGCCGGGGTCGCAGCATGATGCCCGCGGCCTGCGTGGCCGCGTCGATCTGCCGGCGCATGGCGAAGCGCTCGGGCAGCAGTGCCAGGGGCAGCGCTCCCAGTTGCGCCAGGGTCACGGTTTCCTGCTCGCGCGGCAGCTTGTGTCCGGGTGCGATCAAGGCAAGCGTTTCCGAGAACAGCGGCACCTGTTCGATGCGTTTTGGCGCATCCTTCGCGAACGCCAGGCCAAGGTCGATCTGTCCGTCGAGCAGGGAACGGTCGACCTCGGCGGCGGCAAACTCGAACACCTGGATATCCAGCCCCGGATGCGCATCGACCAGCGCTTGCACGGCCGGCATCACCAGCGCGGAAAGATAGGTATGGGTGGCGCCGATGCGCAGCGTGCCTTCCACCGCGCCGTGCTGGGAGGCCGCGGATACGATGACCCGTTCGAGTTGATCGAGCACGGGTTCGAGCGCCAGCACCAGTTGCCTGCCCGCATCGGTCAGTTCCAGCTTGCGGCCCACGCGCCCGAACAGCGGCACCCCCAGGCTCTGCGCGAAGATGCGCAGGTGCTGTGACAAGGCCGGTTGCGTCAGGCCCAGCGAACCGGCCGCGGCAGTCACGCTGCCATGGCGGGCGACGGCCATGAAACTGCGAACCAGGCGAAGGTCCATGGCTTCGGGCGTGGCCGTTGATCTCATAATTTGCCGTGATGAATTGAAAATCGATTCATCATTTTACAGAGCATGTCGTAACTGCTGGAATGCACGCACAACATGGAAAACACCAGGAGACCCCCATGTCATGCCATTCCAGCGCCAACTGGCGCCACCGCCGGCTGCCCGCCTTTTTGTCGCCCGTGCTCGCAGCCGCCGCGCTCTGCCTGGCATTCGCGCCAGCCGCCAGCGCTGCCTATCCGGATCGCCCGATCCGCCTGGTGGTGCCGTATGCGCCCGGCGCCACCACCGACTCGCTCGCCCGCCTGATCGGGAAAGATCTGCAGGTCCGCCTGAAGCAATCCGTGGTGGTGGAGAACCGCCCCGGCGCGGGCGGCACCATTGGCAGCGACTATGTCAGCAAGGCGCCGGCCGATGGCTATACATTGTTGCTCGGCGCGGTCGGGCCGGTCTCGGTCGGCAAGGCGCTGTATCCGGCGCTGCCCTACGACCCGGCGAAGGACCTGGCCGGCGTAGGCCTGATCGGCACGGTGCCATTCATCCTGGTGGCCGGTACCCGCGGGCAGCGCTTCGATGCCGTGCCTGCGCTGGTGCGCGCGTCCGTTGCGGCGCCCGACACCATCGCCTACGGCTCGGCGGGCAACGGCACGCCCCAGCACATCATCGGGGCGATGTTCTCGCAGGCGACCGGTGCGCGCCTGCTGCACTCTCCCTACAAGGGGTCGGGCCCGGCCATCAACGATTTGCTGGGCGGGCAGATTGCGCTGATGTTCGACAGCCCCGTGCTGCTGATGCCGCATATCAAGGCCGGCACCGTAGTGCCGCTGGCACAGACCGGCGCGCGGCGCTCCGCCTTGCTGCCGGGCGTGCCCACCATGCGCGAGCAGGGCGTACGCGATTTCGATGCGGCGCCGTGGTACGGAATCATGGCGCCGGGCAAGCTGCCGGGCGATATCCTCAACCGGCTCAATCGCGAGCTGAATGCGGTGCTTGCCGACAAGCAGATGCAGGAACGCCTGCTGGCGCTTGGCGTGGAAGCCAGGCCCCTCGATCCTGCCGGCTTCCGCCAGTTCCTGTCGCAGGCGCAAACGAGCTGGACCCGCGCCGTATCCTCCGCCTCGGTGAAACCGGACTGACCATGCCGCATCTGATTACGGAAACCACACGGCAACTCGCCGACAGGATTGATTTCGCGCAGGTGTTCGCCGGCGTGCACCGCGAACTCGCCGGCCACGGTTACGCGCAACTGGCCGATCTCAAGAGCCGCTTGCTGGTGGCGGAAGTGGCGCTGACCGGTGACGACCCCGAAGCCGGCTTCGTCGTGACGCACCTCGTGATGACCATCGCGCGTCCGGAGCCAGTGCAGGCCGCCATGGCCGCAGTTGTGCTGGCGCATACGGCGGCAGCCGTCGGGCAGGCCGTTTTCGCCGGCAACGTGCAGGTGTGCGTGCTGCATCGCCTGGCGGCACAGGGGACGTATCGGAAGACGGTGGTGGTGAGCCCCGGTGCTGATTGAGGCTTGAGAGGAGAGGGGCTTAGCCCTGCGCAGCCTCCAGTTCGCGCCACGCCAAAAACAGGCGCGTGTCGAACTCCAGCTGGTGGTACGCCGGTTCCATGTATTCGCACAGGCGGTAGAACGCCTTGTTGTGATCGCTCTCCTTCAGGTGTGCAAGCTCGTGCACCACGATCATGCGCAGGAACTCGGGCGGTGCTTCCTTGAACAGCGACGCCACGCGGATTTCCTTCTTGGCCTTGAGCTTGCCGCCTTGCACGCGCGAGATGGCGGTGTGCAGCCCGAGCGCGCGATGGACCACGTCGATCTTGGCGTCGAACGCGACCTTATGGATTGGCGGCGCGGTGCGCAGGAATTCCTGCTTCAGCTCGGCGGTGAAGTCRTACAGCGCGCGGTCGGTCTGCACGGTGTGCCGCGCGGGATATTTCTTCGCCAGGTGTTCGCCCAGGCGATTGGCGGCCACCATCTGGCGCACCTGGTCGAGCACGCCGTCGGGATACGCGGCGAGGAAGCGCAGCGGATCCTTGACGCCGGAGCGCCAGGTCTCGCTGGTGGGGGTGGGGGTGCTACGGGTGCTCAATGGTGATGGTGGTGATGGTGGGCCCAGCTGCCGTCGACCGAGCTGACGAAGGACTCCACGGCGTCCTTGTCGCCCGTGGCGTGGCGCACCATTTCACCGCACTTGCAAAAGCCCTGGTACGGCGTGATGTGCGAGCAGGCGGACACCTTCTGCAGGAATAGCGTGACGGGCTTGGTGCACTTCTTGCACTTGAAGGTGAGGGTGCGGGCGGGTTTGCTCATGGGATCGGGCTTGGAGGCGGAGTGATTCGAATGCGACATTGCCGGGCGCAGGCTCACGGCAGGATAACTGCGCATTTTAGCCTGCCAAGGCCCCACGCGTCCTGGCTGCCGCTATGCGCTTATTCCTTGACCGCGCCCGTCATGCCCGACACGTAGTACTCCACAAAGAACGAGTAGACCAGTGCCACCGGCAGCGAGCCCAGCAAGGCGCCCGCCATCAGCGCGCCCCAGTGGTAGACGTCGCCTTCGATCAGTTCGGTGACGATCCCCACCGGCACCGTCTTCACCTCCGACGAGGAGATGAAGGTCAGCGCGTAGATGAACTCGTTCCACGACAGCGTGAAGGCAAAGATGCCGGCAGAGATCAGCCCCGGCACGGCCAGCGGCAGGATGATCTTGACCAGGATTTCCCAGCGCGTGGCGCCGTCGATCAGCGCGCACTCTTCCAGCTCGTAAGGGATGGAGCGGAAGTACCCCATCAGCAGCCAGGTGCAGAACGGGATCAGGAAGGTGGGGTAGGTGAGGATCAGCGCCCAGCGCGTATCGAACAGGCCGAGCTGGAACACGATCGATGCCAGCGGGATGAACAGGATCGAGGGCGGGATCAGGTAGGCCAGGAAGATGGCCAGGCCTACCTGCTTCGCGCCCTGGAAGCGCAGCCGCTCGATGGCGTACGCGGCCAGCACGCTGGCGGCCAGCGAAGCAAAGGTGGCGATCGTGGAGACGATCACGGTATTGAGCAGCCACTCCGGGTAGGGGGTGTCGAACAGCAGCTTCTTGAAGTGGGCGAACGTGGGCGCCATCACCCAGAACGGGTTGGCGCTGCGCATCAGGAGTTCGCCGTCCGGCTTGAAGGCAGTGATCGCCATCCAGTAGAAGGGAAACAGCAGCACGAAGACGAAGATGCCTAGCGGGATGTAGATGGTCACCCAGCGCCGTGGCATCGATTGCAGGTAATCCATCCCCTGCGCGGTGTCCTGCTGCTCCGCTGCGGCCGTCGCTTTCATTTGTCGCCTCCCTGTTGCCAGCCGCGCCGCTGCAGGCCGAAGTAGGAAAACAGGATGGCGGCCAGCAGGAAGGGCACCATCATCGTGGCGATCGCCGCGCCTTCGCCCAGCGAGCCGCCGGGAATCGCGCGCTGGAACGACAGCGTGGCCATCAGGTGCGTGGCGTTGAGCGGGCCGCCGCGCGTGAGCACATAGATCAGCTGGAAGTCGGTGAACGTGAACAGCACCGAGAAGGTCATCACCACGGCGATGATTGGTGTCAGCAGAGGCAGCGTGACGTAGCGGAACTGCTGCCATGGCGTCACGCCGTCGATGGACGCGGCCTCGTACAACGTGGGCGAGATCGTCTGCAAGCCAGCCAGCAGCGAGATGGCGACAAAGGGAATGCCGCGCCAGACATTGGCCGCGATGGTAGAGAAGCGCGCCAGCCATGGGTCGCCCAGGAAATCGATATAGCGATCGATCAGCCCTAGCTTGACCAGCGTCCAGCTGATGATGGAGAACTGCGCGTCGTAGATCCACCAGAATGCCAGTGCCGACAGCGCGGTCGGCACGATCCACGGCAGCAGCACGATGGCGCGGAAGAAGGACTTGAACGGCAGGTTCTTGTTGAGCAGCAGCGCCAGCCACAGGCCCAGCGCGAATTTCACCACGCTGGCCACCACGGTGTAGAAGATCGTATTGAACAGCGCCAGCTGCGTCAGCGAGTCGCCTGCCAGATAGCTGTAGTTGGACAGCCCGATCCATTCGCCGGTGCCGCCGATCTTGGTGTTGGTGAAGCCGAGCCATACGCCAAGGCCGAGCGGGTACGTCAGGAAAACCAGCAGCAACAGCGCGGTGGGCAGCATGAACAGCAGCCCCAGCGCATGGCGGTTGTTCAACAGGCGGGAAATCATGGTTCACCTCGCATGGCTCACCTCGCAGGGTTCGGCTTGGCGGGCGCGGCGGTGCTGCCGCGCCCTTGTCATTCTTGCTACGCCTTGTAGTACCGCCGCGCCCGCTCCGCCGCGCGCGCCGCCGCTTCCTTAGGTGTCTTGGAGCCGCTGGCCGCCTCGGCTACCATGTCGACCACGATGTAGTCCGCCATGGCCGCGGCCGAGGCCGTGCCCAGCGGCCCGGCGTGGCCGTTGTCGAGCATCAGGGCGGCGGAGTCGCGATACACGGTGTGCTTGGGGTCGGCCGTCCAGATCGGGTTGGCCTCATAGGCCTTGAGCGGCTGGCTGACGTAACCGATGGCGGCTTCCATCCACGGGTTGTACTGCTCGGGCTCCATCATGAACTGCAGGTACGCCTTGGCCGCGTTCGGGAACTTGGAATACCTGAACAGCATCATCTGCGTGATCTGCATCAGCTCGGTGGGCCTGCCGGGCGTGCCGATGGGGAAGTGCGCGTGCTGGATGTCGCGCGCCATTTCCTGCAGCTTTGGCTCCTTCGAATTCTTGGCCGCGTAGTAGACCGAGATGCCGTTGGCGGTCAGGCTGATCTGGCCGTCGAGGAAAGCCTTGTTGTTGGACGGGTCTTGCCACGACAGCGTGCCGGGCACGAAGGTGGCGTAGAGCTGCTTGGCATATTCCAGCGCGGCCCACGTCTCGGGCGAGTTGACCACCACCTTGCCCTTGGTGTCGACCAGCATGCCGCCGTGCGACCACAGCAGCCAGTGTGCCCAGTTGTTGCCGTCGCCCACGGCCTTGCCGAGCGCAAATCCGCACGGCGTGTTCTTGGCCTTGAGGCCCTGGCACAGCTTGAGGAAGCCGGGGAGGTCCTTCGGGATGGCGTCGAAGCCAGCGGCTTTGACGTGGCTTTCGCGATAGACCAGCGCGTTGCCGACCACGCCCAGCGGCAGGCCGATCCACTTGCCGTTGTGCGTGCCGTACTTGCGGCACACGTCGTACCAGCCGCCGTATTTGCCGCCCAGGTAGGTGGCCAGGTCGGTCAGGTCGACCAGCTTGTCAGGGTACTGCTGCGGGTCATCGAACCAGCCCACGATGACGTCCGGCCCGCTGCCGACGCTGGCCGCGACGGCGGCCTTGGGGCGCACGTCTTCCCAGCCTTCGTTGTCGACGCGCACCTCGACGCCGGTCAGCTCGGTGAACTTCTTCGTGTTGGCGTTCCACAGGTCTTCGTCGCCTTGCACGAAACGCTTCCAGCGCAGCACGCGCAGCTTGGCGCCGGCCTCCGGCTTGTATTGCAGTGCAGCCGGCGCGGCGAAGGCATGGCCGCCGATGGCCGTGGTGGCGGCAACGGCCGCCGTGGACACCAGGAAATCGCGTCTCGTGAAGTTGCTCGGTGTGCTCATCGCTTTGTCTCCTCCGTGGTCAGGGGCTCTGCCCCGTGCTGGTCATGCCTGCTTCCCGGATCGTCCGCCGCCGCCGGGCCACGCTGCAATAGCGTCTGGCCCGAGTCGGCATCGAACAGATGCGTGTGCTGGTGGTCGGGCACCAGGTTCAGGATGTCGCCCGCGGCGAAGTCATGGCGCTCGCGGAAGATCGAGATGAACTCCACCTCGCAGAAGCGGGAATAGATCTCGGTGTTGGCGCCGGTGGGCTCGACCACCGACACGCGCGTTTGCAGGCCCTGGCCCGGCATGCCCAGGATCAGGTGCTCGGGCCGAACGCCGTAGATCACGCGCTGGCCGTCGGTGCCGGCGGCGGCATCGAAGCGCGCGGGCGCCGGCAGGCGCGTGCCATCGGGAAACTCGACTGCGGCATCGCTGCCACTGCGGCGCAGCACGCCAGGCACGAAGTTCATCGCCGGGGAGCCGATAAAGCCAGCCACGAAGAGGTTGTCGGGATGATCGTAAAGCGCCAGCGGCTTGCCGCGCTGCTCCACGCGGCCGTCACGCATCACCACGATCTGGTCGGCCATGGTCATGGCTTCGATCTGGTCGTGCGTGACGTAGACGGAGGTGGTGCGCAGGCGCTGGTGCAGCTCCTTGATCTCCGCGCGCATCTGCACGCGCAGCTTGGCGTCCAGGTTGGAGAGCGGCTCGTCGAACAGGAACACCTGCGGATCGCGCACGATGGCGCGGCCCATGGCCACGCGCTGGCGCTGGCCGCCCGAGAGCTGGCGCGGGTAGCGCTCCAGCAAACTGTCCAGGCCGAGGATGGCGGATGCCTTGGCCACTTTCCGCTTGATCTCGTCCTTGTCGCCCTTGGCGAGCTTGAGCGAGAAGGCCATGTTGTCGTAGACCGTCATATGCGGGTAGAGCGCATAGTTCTGGAACACCATGGCGATATCGCGCTCCTTTGGCGGCAGGCGGTTGACCACGCGGTTACCGATGGCGATCTCGCCGGTGGTGATCTCCTCCAGCCCGGCGATCATGCGCAGCAGCGTGGACTTGCCGCAGCCCGACGGCCCCACCAGCACGGTGAACTGGCCGTCGGCAATATCGATGTCCACGCCGCGGATGACCTGTGTGCTGCCGAAGTATTTCTGGATGCCGCGAATCTGGACCGATGCCATGCGTGGTGCCTCCGTGAGCCGCTGATGCCCGTTCGTGCCGGGGGCGGCAGTTTGCCGCGATTGGATTGCCGTGGTGATTCGTGGCGCGACAGCGTGCCTCAGTGGTTGTCCTTGGGCACCGCGGCGCCGCTCTTGCCCACCAGGAAATCCATGTCGGCGCCCAGGTTGGCCTGCTGCACATGCTCGACATACAGGCGCGTCCAGCCGCGCTCCATCGGCAACGCGGGCGCCTGCCATGCGGCGCGGCGGCGCTGCAGCTCCGCTTCATCGACATGCAGGTGTAGCTTGCGCGCGGCCACGTCGAGCTCCACCATGTCGCCGTCCTTCACCAGCGCTAGCGGGCCGCCGGCCGCGGCCTCGGGCGCCACGTGCAGCACCACCGTGCCGTAAGCCGTGCCGCTCATGCGCGCATCCGATACGCGGACCATGTCGGTGATGCCCTTGCGCAGCACTTTGGGCGGCAGCGGCATGTTGCCGGCTTCGGCCATGCCGGGGTAGCCGCGTGGGCCGCAGTTCTTCAGCACCAGCACGCAGGTCTCGTCGACGTCGAGCGATTCATCGTCGAGCCGCTGGTGCATGTGCTCGCTGTTCTCGAATACCACCGCGCGGCCGGTGTGCTTGAGCAGCGCCGGCGTGGCGGCCGACGGCTTGATCACCGCGCCATCGGGGCACAGGTTGCCGCGCAGCACAGCAATGCCGGCGTTGGCCTTGAAGGGCGCGCCGAAGGCGTGGATGACTTCGCGGTTCCAGTTGGGCGCGTCCTTGCAGTTGTCCCACAACGTCTTGCCGTTGACGGTGAGCGCGTCGCGCGCAAGCACCGATTCCAGTTCGCGGATCACTGCGGGCAGGCCGCCCGCGTAATAGAAATCCTCCATCAGGTGGCGCCCGGATGGTTGCAGGTCGAGCAGGCACGGCAACTCGTGGCCCAGCGCATCCCAGTCTTCCAGCTTGAGCTCGACGCCGATACGCCCGGCGATGGCTAGCAGGTGGATCACGGCGTTGGTCGAGCCGCCGATGGCCGCGTTGACGCGGATGGCGTTCTCGAACGCATCGCGGGTCAGGATCTTTGACATCACCAGGTTGTCTTTCACCATCTCCACGATGCGGCGCCCCGACGCGCGCGCCAGCACATTGCGGCGGCCATCCACGGCGGGAATCGCCGCGTTGCCGGGCAGGCTCATGCCCAGCGCTTCCACCATGCTGGCCATGGTCGACGCGGTGCCCATCGTCATGCAGTGGCCGTGCGAGCGGTGCATGCAGCTCTCGGCCTCGAAGAAGTCCTCCTGCGACATCTGGCCGGCCCGCACTTCCTCCGACATCTTCCACACATCGGTGCCGGAGCCCAGTTCGCCGCCGCGGAACTTGCCGCTCAGCATGGGGCCACCGGAGACGCCGATGGTGGGCAGGTCGCACGAGGCCGCGCCCATCATCAGCGCGGGCGTGGTCTTGTCGCAGCCCATCAGCAGCACCACGCCATCGATCGGGTTGCCGCGAATCGACTCTTCCACGTCCATGCTGGCCAGGTTGCGGAACAGCATGGCGGTGGGGCGCAGCATGGTCTCGCCCAGCGACATCACCGGGAATTCAAGCGGAAAGCCGCCGGCTTCCCACACGCCGATCTTGACCTGTTCGGCCAGTGTGCGGAAATGCGAGTTGCAGGGCGTGAGCTCGGAGTAGGTGTTGCAGATGCCGATGACCGGACGGCCATCGAACTGGTCGTGAGGAATGCCGCGGTTCTTGAGCCACGAGCGATAGATGAAGCCATCGCGGTCGAGGCGGCCAAACCAGGCCTGGCTGCGGCGCTTGGGGGGCGTCGGCTTGTCGTCGTTCACTCGGGTCTCCTGCGTTCTTGCGGGGCCGCGTAGCGACGGCTGGCGCGTAGGCGCCACGTGTGCTGATGCCCGCTTTCTTGTGCGCTGCAGATACGGATGCCCACGACCGATTGCACTGCCTTGCCGCATGCATGCCGAGTGAGCGGAGTCTAGTTCACGAGTCTGGACAGGTAAACTGGTATTACCAATTAGTGGTCTTTACCGATGCCGCTGCGCATGCTGCGGCGCGCGATGAAACCGCCTGGACATTCGCTGGCGCGCTGCCTAGACTCCAGCCGGCTGGACAAATGGTCAAACCAATTTCGCCAGACGCTCGGGCTGCACATGCCTATCCATTCGATCGAACCGCAACGCCTGTACCGCCAGATCAGCGCGCAGTTGCGCACGCTGATCCAGGCCGGCGAGTTTCCGGTGGGCTCGCGCCTGCCGGCGGAGCGGGATTTGTCGGTGCAGCTCGGCGTGAGCCGCCCATCGCTGCGCGAGGCGTTGATCGCGCTCGAGGTTGAGGGCTATATCGAAGTGCGGATGGGCTCCGGCATCTATGTGTGCGAGCCGCCGTCATCCGTCGACGCCGGCTTCGACCTGTCCGCCGAGGAAGGGCCGCTCGAGCTGATCCGCGCACGTGCCCTGGTGGAAGGCGAGGTCGCCGCGCTGGCGGCCAGGAGCGGGCGCAAGGCCCAGTTCGATGCGATCGAGGAAGCCATCGCGCAGATGGCCGCCGAAGCCGCCGCCGGCATCAAGCCGCTCGATGCGGACCGCTTGTTCCATGTGCGGGTGGCGCAAGCCACCGGCAACAGCGTGCTGGTGGGCGTTGTGCGCCGGCTCTTCGACTTGCGCCTCGGGCCGCTGTTCGATCAGTTGAACAGCCACTTCGAGACGCCCGAGGTCTGGGCCCAGGCCATCGCCGAGCATCGCGAAGTCCTGGCGGCACTGCGCCGCAAGGATCCGGAGCTGGCGCGCGCGGTCATGCAGCGGCATATGGACATTGCTTACCGCCGCCTGACCTCCAGCCTGACCCGTGCGCGCAAGCGTGCTGCCGGCACGCCGGGCGCCGCGCCACGCGCCAGGAAGGCATCCTCAGGGGCGTCATGAAGGGCCTTGTGCGGACCGGCTTTGCTACACTTGGCCGATTCCCCCCAATTTCACCCGGATCCGCATGGCACAGTACGTTTTCACCATGAACCGCGTGGGCAAGATCGTCCCGCCCAAGCGTCACATTCTCAAGGACATTTCCCTGTCCTTCTTCCCGGGCGCCAAGATCGGCGTGCTGGGCCTGAACGGCTCGGGCAAGTCGACCGTCCTGAAGATCATGGCTGGCCTCGACAAGGAAATCGAGGGCGAAGCCACGCCCATGCCCAACCTGAACATTGGCTACCTGCCGCAGGAGCCGCAGCTCGATCCCGAGCAAACCGTGCGCGAGTCGGTGGAAGCCGCGCTGGGCGGTGTGTTCGAAGCCCGCAAGAAGCTCGACGAGATCTATGCGGCCTATGCCGAGCCGGACGCGGATTTCGACGCGCTGGCAGCGGACCAGGCCAAGTACGAAGCCATCCTGGCGGCCAGCGACGGCAACAACGCCGAGCTGCAGCTGGAGATCGCGGCTGATGCGCTGCGCCTGCCGCCGTGGGAAGCCAAGGTCGGCAACTTGTCCGGCGGCGAGAAGCGCCGCGTGGCGCTGTGCCGCCTGCTGCTGTCGCGCCCCGACATGCTGCTGCTCGACGAACCCACCAACCACCTGGATGCGGAATCGGTGGAATGGCTGGAGCAGTTCCTCACGCGCTTCCCCGGCACCGTGGTGGCGGTGACCCACGATCGCTACTTCCTCGACAACGCCGCCGAGTGGATTCTGGAACTGGACCGTGGCCACGGCATTCCCTGGAAGGGCAACTACAGCTCCTGGCTGGATCAGAAGGAAGCCCGTCTGAAGCAGGAAGAATCGAGCGAGTCGGCCCGCCAGAAGGCGCTGCACAAGGAACTGGAATGGGTGCGGCAGAACCCCAAGGGCCGCCAGGCCAAGTCCAAGGCACGTCTCGCGCGCTTTGACGAACTGAACAGCCAGGAATACCAGAAGCGCAACGAAACCCAGGAAATCTTCATCCCCGCGGGTGAGCGCCTGGGCAACGAGGTGATCGAGTTCAACGGCGTGAGCAAGGCCTACGGCGACCGCCTGCTGATCGACGACCTCAGCTTCAAGGTGCCGCCCGGCGCCATCGTCGGCATCATCGGCCCCAACGGCGCCGGCAAGTCGACCTTCTTCCGCATGCTCACCGGCAAGGAAACCCCGGACAGCGGCGAGATCAAGGTCGGCCCGACCGTGAAGATGGCCTACGTGGACCAGAGCCGCGATGCGCTCGACGGCAGCAAGACCGTGTTCGAAGAGATCTCCGGCGGCGCCGACGTGCTGACGGTTGGCCGCTACGAAACGCCGTCGCGCGCGTACATCGGCCGCTTCAATTTCAAGGGCTCGGACCAGCAGAAGCACGTGGGCACGCTATCGGGGGGCGAGCGCGGGCGCCTGCAYCTGGCCAAGACGCTGATCKCCGGCGGCAAYGTGCTGCTKCTSGAYGAACCGTCGAACGACCTCGACGTGGAAACGCTGCGCGCGCTSGAAGACGCGCTGCTSGAGTTCGCCGGTTGCGTGATGGTGATTTCCCACGATCGCTGGTTCCTGGACCGGATCGCCACCCACATCCTGGCCTTCGAAGGCGAGTCGCATGTGGAATTCTTCCCGGGCAACTATCAGGAGTATGAGGCGGACAAGAAGCGACGTCTGGGTGAGGAGGGGGCTAAGCCTAAGCGGATTCGGTATAAGCCTATTGTTCGTTAAAGGAGAGAGGGGGGGGGGTCTTTGGACTGCAACTGCAACTTCAGCTGCAACGGCTTAAGGTCAAGGGCAACTGCAGTTTCACCTCCCCTTCGGGGCGGCGACTGTAGTGGTCTAATGAACTTGGACACCTCAAAAGGTAGACTTCCCGTCGACTAGAGAGGTGATGATGGCACGCAAGGATTTCTCGGACGAGTTCAAGGCAGAGGCCGTGAACTTGGTGTTGGAGCAGGGCTATACGGTGACCAAGGCTGCCAAGGCACTGGGCATCGGGGAGACGGCGCTTCGACGCTGGCTGGGACATCGACAGGCGAAGGTGCAGCCGGGCCCAAGTGACCTGGTAAGTCTAACGCCGGATCAGCGCCGCATCCGGGATTTGGAGCGGCAGGTGGCCCAACTGGAGCGCGAGCGCGACATCCTAAAAAAGTCCACGGCCTTCTTCGTCAAGGAACTCGATCGCAATACGAAGTGATCGAACAGGCGGAGAAGGTCTGGCCGGTGGCCGTGGTGTGCAGGACGCTGGGAATGCCGCGCAGCAGCTACTACGCGTGGAAGGCCCGGCAAGGGCCGCTGCGTGCGCAGCGCGAGGCCTTGGTGGATCAAGTCAAGTTGATCCACGAGGCAAGCGGAGAAAGTTACGGCAACCGCCGCATGTCGCAAGAGATGCGGCGACGAGGCCACGCCGTGGGACGCCATCAGGCCAGAGGATTGATGCAGGAAGCGCAGGTTGCAGTCCGGAGGGCACGCAAGCACTACTACTCGAAGGGCGGGAAGTCCTCAGCCATTGCGCCGAACCGACTGAATCGGCAGTTTGCGGTGGCGCAGCCAAACCGCGTATGGGCTGGTGATGTGACCTTCATTGGGACGCAGCAAGGCTGGCTGTACTTGGCTGTGGTGATCGACTTGTTCTCGCGACGGGTAGTTGGGTGGGCGTACTCGGCCTCGGCCGACACGCAGCTGGTGGTCAGAGCGTTGAGACTGGCGCTATCGAGCCGACGGCCGGCCGAAGGGCTGATGTTCCACTCGGACCAAGGTAGTCAGTACGCCAGCCTCGCGTTCCAGGCGCTGCTACACGATGAAGGGATTACGCCCAGCATGAGCCGCGCTGGCAACTGCTGGGACAACGCGGTGGTGGAGCGTTTCTTCTGTAGCTTGAAGGGGGAACGCATACGAGACCGGACTTACCGGGACCGCGCGGAGGCCCGAGCGGACATCACAGACTATGTGCTGTTCTTCTACAACCAACAGAGATTGCACTCGGCCACGTTGAACATGCCGCCGGCCGAGTACGAGGATTTAAAGGTGGAAGCTGCCTGAGAAAGTGTCCAGGTTTACTTGACCACCACAGTCGCCGCCCCGCAGGGGTGGTGAAACTGCAGTTGACGTTGACGTTGAAGTTAATCCCTTGATTCTGAAGTTAATCAGTTGCAGTTGCCCCTCCCCAAAAAACTCACTTCCTCACCAACCTCAACTTAGTAATCTCCGACGGCGCCCCAAACCGCTTAGGCGGCCCCCAATACCCGGTCCCTCTGCTCACGTACACCCACATCGCCTCATGCCGGTTCAACCCGGCGGTATAAGGCTGCTGCATCGGCACGAACAGGTTCCAGGGCCAGAACTGGCCGCCATGCGTATGTCCGGAGAGCTGCAGGTCGAAGCCCGCGGTGGATGCAGCCGGCGCCGTGCGCGGCTGGTGCGCTAGCAGCACGCGCGCGGCTACCACCGCCGGGGCGCCGTGCAGCGCGCGCGCCGGGTCGCTGCGGTGGCTCTCGTCGAAACGGTGGGCGGAAAAATCGGTCACGCCTGCCAGCACCAGCGCTTCCTCCTCCTCCCCGATCACCACATGCTCGTTCATCAGCACGCGCAGGCCCAGTCCGCGCAGCTCCGCGATCCACGGCTCGGCGCCAGCGTAGTACTCGTGGTTGCCGGTGACAAAGTAGGTGCCATGGCGGGCCTTCAGGTTGCCTAGCGGGGCTGTGTGCCGGGACAACTCGCGCACGGTGCCGTCGACCAGATCGCCGGTGATGGCGATGGCGTCCGGGGCCAACCCGTTGACGCGGGCGACGATGCGCTCCAGGTAGGCGCGCTTGATGGTGGGGCCAACGTGGATGTCGCTGATCTGCACGATGGTGAAGTCGTGCAGCGAGTCAGGCAGGCCGGCGATGGGGACTTCCACCTCGACCACCTGCGCCAGCCGCCGCGCATTGAAGAATCCCATCAGGGTGACCAGCAGCGCCAGCACCGGCACCGCGGCGGCGGTGCTGGGCAGCATCCATGCCGGGTGCCAGCCGGCCATCGCGCTCACCAGCAGCACGACGTCGCGCGCCAGCGTCAGTATCAGCAAGGAAGAGAAGAAACCCATGGCCAGCATGCCCACCCAGGTCAGCGCATCGGACCACGGCTGGTCCAGGCGCCGCGCCAGCAGGCCTGCGGGAATCAGCGGCCACGATAGCGCCAGCCAGGCTACGGCTAGCGCCTTGATGGCGAAGGACACCGGCATGTCGGGTAACAGGCGCAGCCCGATATAGCCGTGCAGCAGGCCAACCACGAGGGCGGCGACGAAAACGGTGGTGCGAGGGGGCATGCCACCTCCAGGGTGTGGGATTCGGGGCCGGATGCTTCCAGCATTGATATTGTTTTAGCGCATTCCGGCGACGCCGCGATGCTGTGAGAGTGTGGCGGGCACCCTGGAATTGTCGTCTCTGCGCCGCTTTTCCGCTTTGGGCATCGATGCCGTACGTGAGGTCCTCGGCCGCCGGATTCAAGGGGCGCAAGCTGTGCCCGAAAGCACTTAAATCGCTTGCAAGAAAAATTGAATTGTTTGCATCACCTCCCTGGGTTTTACTTGCGTGACCAGTTGCGCACGCTTGCGGCAGCCGCCGCGGGTGCAGATGACTGCGGGAGGGCGGCAAATGAATCCGTCGGGTCGGCTGTGGGGCGGGGCGTTGTCGCTTGCGTCGCTGTGGCTGCTGGCCGCTTGCGGCAAGCAGGAGGCGCCGCCAGCGGCGCAGCAGGCGGTGCCCGTCCAGGTCATCAAGACCGTGGCGCAGGACTTGCCGGTCACTTTCGAGTTTGTCGGGCAGACCCAGAGCGACCAGGCGGTGGATATCCGCGGCCGGGTCTCGGGTTTTCTGGTCAAGCGCAGTTATGTGGAAGGCGCCATGGTCAAAGCCGGCCAGTTGCTGTTCGAGATCGACCACAAGCCCTTCCTGGCCCAGCTCGACGCCGCCAAGGCGCAACTGGCGCAGGAGCGTGCGCGGCTGGAAGTGGCGCGCGCCAACCTGGCGCGGGTCAAGCCACTGGCCGAGCGCAATGCGCTGTCGGCGAAGGACCTTGACGACGCCACCGGCAACTATCATGCGGCGGCGGCGGGCGTGGAGCAGGCGCGCGCGCAGGTGGAGGCGCAGCAACTCAACCTGTCCTATACCTATGTGCGCTCGCCGGTGGACGGCGTGTCGAGCTTCGCCGTGCTGCCCGAAGGCGCTTACGTGAGCGCCACCAACAGCTTGCTGACCACGGTGTCCACGCTCACGCCGATGCGCATCAATTTCAGCATCTCCGAGCCGCAGACGCTCGAGTTCCGCGCCCAGCAGGCCAACAAGCAACTGGTGCCGCCGCCTGACCAGCACTATGAGGTCACCGTGGTGCTGGCCGACGGCAGCGAGTATCCGCGCAAGGGCCGCATCACGTTTGCCGACGCCACCTACAATCAGCAGACCGGCACCTTTCTGGTCCGCGCGGAAATGCCCAACCAGGAAGGGGTGCTGCGCCCGGGCCAGTTCGTGCGTGTATTGGTCAACGGCGCCAAGCGGCCCGACGCCATCGTGGTGCCGCAGCGCGCCGTGGTCCACGGGCCCAAGGGCGACCTGGTCTTCGTGGTGGACAAGGACAGCAAGGCCTCGCCCCGGCCGGTGACGGTGGGCGACCTGTCCGGCTCGATGTGGCGGATCTCCCAGGGGCTGGGGCCCGGGGAGACGGTGGTGGTGGACGGCGCGAGCAAGATCGCGCCGGGCGCAACGGTAAAGATCACCGGCGAGGCGCCACCTGCCGCCGTGGGCGCGGGCAGTATGCCGGCGCCGGCGTCCGCGCAGGGTGCCTCCGCGCCCGTGGCCCAGTCATCCTGAGGCACAGACCAACATGCTCTCCGCCTTTTGCGTCCAGCGGCCCATCTTTGCGGCGGTGCTGTCACTGATCATCGTCATCGGTGGCGTGGTGGCCATGTTCGCGCTGCCGATCGCCCAGTATCCCGACATCACCCCGCCCCAGGTCACCGTCAGCGCCACCTACGCCGGCGCGGATTCCGACACCGTAGCCCAGACCGTCGCCGCGCCTATCGAGACCCAGGTCAACGGCGCCGACAACATGATCTACATGCAGTCGACGTCTTCGCCTACCGGATCGATGACACTCAATGTGTATTTCGACATCGGCACCGATCCCGATACCGCGCAGGTGCAGGTGCAGAACCGCGTCAACCTGGCGCTGCCGCAGCTGCCGGACACCGTGCAGAAGACCGGCATCAACGTGCAGAAGCGCTCCTCCAGCTTCCTGCTGCTGATTGGCGTGTACTCGCCCGACGGCCGCTTCGACCAGCAGTACATCAACAACTACGCCAACCTCTACGTGCTCGACGCCATCAAGCGCGTCAATGGCGCCAACCAGGCGCAGATCATGGGTTCGGCTGACCTCGCCATGCGCATCTGGCTCAAGCCGGACCGCATGGCGGCGCTCGGCATCACCGCGCAGGATGTGCAGCGCGCGGTGCAAAGCCAGAATGAGCAGTTCGGCGCCGGCAGCGTGGGCCAGGCGCCCAACAGCAAGCCGGTGGAGCTGACCTTTCCGCTGGTCACGCCGGGGCGCCTGACCACGCCCGCGCAGTTCGAGAACATCATCCTGCGTGCCGACAACACCGGCGCCGCGGTGGTGCGCCTGCGCGATGTGGGCCGCGCCGAGATCGGCCAGCAGCAGTACACGCTGCGCTCCGCGCTCAACGGCAAGCCGGCCACCATCATCGCGGTGTACCAGCAACCCGGCTCCAATGCGCTGCAGGTGGCCAAGGACGTGCAGAAGGCGCTGGACGAGATGTCCAAGACCTTCCCGCAAGGCGTGAGCTACAAGGTGGCGCTCGACACCACAGAGTTCGTGCGCGCGTCCATCGACGAAGTGGTGCACACGCTGATCGAGGCCGTGATCCTGGTGGTGCTGGTGGTGTTCATCTTCCTGCAGAACGTGCGCGCCACCATCATCCCGGTGCTGGCGGTGTTCGTCTCGATCTTCGGCACGTTTGCCGGGCTGCTGGCGCTGGGGTTCTCGATCAACCTGCTGACCTTGTTCGCGCTCGTGCTGGCGATCGGCATCGTGGTGGACGACGCCATCGTGGTGGTGGAGAACGTAGAGCGCAACATGGCCGAGTTCAAGCTCTCGCCCAAGGAGGCCACGCTGCGCGCGATGGAGGAAGTGACCGGCCCGGTGATCGCCATCGTGCTGGTGCTGTCCGCCGTGTTCATCCCGGTAGCCTTCGTCTCCGGCACCACCGGGCAACTGTACCGGCAGTTCGCGCTGACCATCGTGGTGTCGGTGGTGCTGTCCGGCTTCGTCGCGCTGACCTTGTCGCCGGCCCTCGCCGCGATGATCCTCAAGCCGGGGCACCATGAGCCATGGAGCGGCTTTGTCTGGTTCAACAAGCGCTTCGACTGGCTGGTGGATCACTACGGCAACTGGGTGCGCATCTTCATGCGCCGCTCCGTGGTGGCGCTGCTTTGCTTCGTCCTGATGCTGCTGGCGGTGTGGCAGCTGTTTGGCCGGATTCCCACGGCGTTCGTGCCATCGGAGGACCAGGGCTATGTGCTGGTGGCGGTGATGATGCCGGACTCCGCCAGCCTGGACCGCACCGAGAAGGTCACCTCGCAGGTGGCGGCCATGTTCCGCGAGCATCCGGCGGTAGAGGATTGCGGATTCAACCGGTCAACGCAACAGCTTGATGGAATCGTTCAGCCGGTGTATCGAAGTTTAGTGTTTTGCGTGGGCGTTCGTTGAGTCTTCTGGCTATGGCGTTGAGCTTGGCTTGCGAGTAGCCCGAGAGATCGGTGCCTTTCGGG
>NZ_JBFTOQ010000028.1:0-98516 GCF_056398045.1 Cupriavidus sp. 05L411
CGGCCGCCCCCGCCTGGGCGATGTGCCCTCGGGCGCCGTGCCCAGTACGCTTTCGTCAATCCACATCGTCACGTCGCCTCTCGCAATCAAGCCAGCGTTGTAGCTCGCCCAGTTCCTGACACGATAGACACCTTTCGGCTCGCTTCGCTYGTGTTCGTCCTTGCGCATCTTCTCGGGAAAAAGTCGAGAATCTACGCAAGTCCCCGGAAAGTTAACAGACGTGCCACCCTGGCTGTTGCGCGTAAACGTCAGCTAGCACASCCGGATTTATGCAACAACGCCCCTCCATCGCGCCACTACCGCGTTCCTTGATGCTTGACCGCACAATCTCAAGCGGCCCGGAGAAGGTCAATTGCCTGATTTGCTTCCGCCTGCGAGTCGACTGCCACATAGGCAACAAACTGCGTACCGATTACCGAAGCAGAGAATCCGCGAAGATTCATACCCGCTTCGGCAAACTTCTCCGTCAGCGCCACTGCGATGCCCGGCTGGTTGATCCCCATCACACGAACGCAGTGCAGCGTTTGTGTCATGTTGAAGCCCACCAGAGCGGCCGCCACAATTTCTCGATCGCCCTGTAGTGGGGTGACAAAGACAACGCCCTCGCCAGGCTTGTCCGGATTGCGCCGCGCGATGATGAGTTGCAGGTCGGCTCCCGCATCGCGTAAGGGGGCCAAGGCCCTGGCCAGTCCACCAGGCTTATCCGGAATCCCTGCCACCCAAACCTCCACCTGTTCCACAAGCAGTTCCATGGTCGCCTCTGCGTCCTCCATACGGCCGGCGGAGATGGTCATTCCCTCGACCAGTTCGTAGTCCTGTCGCCGCTTGCTTCCAAACGAATGGACGTCCATGGCATTGCCAGCCCATTGTCGCCAATGCCTCACGCGCTTTGATGCCATGGCGTCTAGCGATACACCAGCACTGGGATCTTGCTGTGAGTCAGGACCTTGTGCGTTTCACTGCCAATCACGAGTCCCTGCACGCCGCGCCGCCCATGCGACGCCATCACGATGAGGTCACATCCCTTATCCTCGGCCGTCTTGATGATGGCTTCGTACGGGTGATCGTTAACCAAGTATGTCGTATCGCAGGGCACCCCTGCGGCGGCGGCGTCGCGCGCCACACCTTGGAGATGTTTCGTGGCCTCCTCCCAGGATTCCTTGATGAAGCGCTCTCGAGTGTCCGTCAGCATTTCAGTGTGATAGGTAAGAACATGGTAGTGCGGGCCAACCCGAAGTGCTGTGACCCGGGCGTTCATTTGCTGCGCAAGGGCGAGAGCCCTATGAGAGGCAGCATTGGATAGAGAGGAGCCATCCACCGCAAGCAGAAGGTGCATGAACATATCTTTCTCCTTGTCTGCCAKGGTTCGAGACCATCGATAACGTCGATCACCGTTCTTTTCGCCCACACCTTGTCCCCCTCCGGCAGGCGAGGGTTCTCGCGAAATGCCACGTGAGTAAGGCTCAAAAAGACCAGCTAAAGGGCACCTTGGTGCAAGATCAGTTTGGCTTGCTTTATGTTAATCGCAGTCACATACTAATTACACGACTGCCACATTGCATTATGTTTTTAGCATATGCAATCTTCATCCTATATGCTAGGTCGTCGCAGGCAAATAGCGACCTTTGTCGCCGCTTCATCGGTGGTGAGCGGCGGCAGCGCCAAGCACTTTTGGGCCGCACGCCGTTCATGTATGATGTGTTGCATCTGACCATCGTATTGGCATGTTGAGGCTCCATGGAGATCAAGACTGCTCGACTAACGCTGCTCATCGATCCAAACAAGAAGGCCGCCTTCGAGCTCCTTTGCGCACAACAGGATCTGACGGCATCGCAGGTGGTGCGTCAGCTCATCCGCGAATACCTCGCTCAGCATGGGGTCCAGTACGTGCCCAGCGGGTTGAACGTGGACAATGCCGAGCCTGCTGACGAGGGGGCATCGCCGCGAGTGCAGGCGCCGGCGCAACCCGAAGCTCCTCCTCCCACTAAACGGCGCGCCACACGTCGCAAGGCCTAGGCCATGAGCAACGTGCCCCCTGTCTCACACTGGCTCCATATCGACTGGATGCTTGTTGTTGTGGGGGCTTGGCTGCTCGTCGGGGTCGCGGGCGTTCTCGCGTTGCAGCGGCTGACCCTGGTGTCTCGCGTTCTATTCCCGCTCGGTGGATTGCTTGGACTGGCACTTTTTGGCCTGGCACTTGCCGCGCTGCTTGGCACGCCCGAGGTCGCCGTACTGGCCATTGGACTGCCAGCGCTGCCCTTCCACATCCGGCTCGATAGCCTCTCCGCCTATTTCCTAATGGTGATCGGTGGCACGGCGGCGGGCATCTCTACATTCGCAGCCGGATATTTCCGCAAGGGCGAGGGCACACCGCCGGGCTTGCTGTGCCTGGAGTATCACTTGTTCCTGGCTAGCATGGCCGGTGTCATCCTGGCCGACGATGCCTACTCGTTCATGGTGATGTGGGAGACCATGGCGTTGTCGTCGTTCTTCCTGGTGACCGCAAACCACCGCATTCCGGAGGTGCGCAGCGCCGGCTACCTCTATATCACGATGGCGCATATCGGCGCGATCGCGATTCTGCTCTGCTTCGGTGTGCTGCAGGCCAACACCGGTGACTACACCTTCACGAACATGCGTGACCAGGCGCTGACGCCCTTCTGGGCCTCGGTCGGCTTCCTGCTTGCCGTGTTCGGCTTCGGCGCCAAGGCCGGCGTCCTGCCTTTGCATGTCTGGCTGCCGGAGGCGCATCCGGCCGCGCCCTCGCCGGTCTCGGCAATGATGAGCGGCGTCATGCTCAATACAGCCATCTACGGGCTGTTGCGCGTGTCCTTCGACCTGCTGAGCCTGCGTCTGTGGTGGTGGGGCGCACTGCTTCTGGCCGTTGGTCTGGCCACCGCCCTTTTCGGCGTCGTCTTTGCTGCGGTGCAAACCGATATGAAGCGACTGCTGGCTTACTCGTCGATCGAGAACATGGGCCTGCTTTTCGTCGCCATGGGCCTGACGCTGGTCTTTTCGGCCTACGGCATGAGGCCAATGGCGGCACTGGCCCTGACCGCGACGCTCTATCACGTCGCAAGCCATGCCTTCTTCAAGAGCCTGCTCTTCCTCGGCACAGGCAGCGTACTGCATGCCACCGCCGAGCGAAGTCTCGGCAAGCTGGGCGGGCTGATTCGGTATATGCCTTGGGTTAGCTGGCTCACGCTACTGGGCGTGCTGGCTAGCGCCGGGCTGCCTCCGCTCGGCGGTTTCGTGTCGGAGTGGCTGCTGCTGCAGAGCTTCCTGTTCACGCCAGGCCTGCCGGTTCCGCTGCTGACGATGCTGATCCCGGTGGTCGCTGCGCTGATCGCACTGGTGGCGGCCCTGGCCGGCTACACGATGGTCAAGTTCTTCGGCGTGATCTTCCTCGGCCAGCCACGCGAGCACAAACTCGCCCATGCGCATGACGCCGGTCCCTGGGAGCGCGCAGGCATGGTATGGCTGGCCCTCGGCTGTCTGGCACTTGGTCTGCTGCCGACGCAGTTCATCCAGCTGATCGACCCGGTAACGAAGCAACTGGTTGCCGCCGGCCTGGGCGCTCGAGCGGCTACCAGCAGCTGGCTGCTGGTGCCGACCAGCCTGGGTAGGGCCAGTTACGGGCCGGTGATCTTCCTCCTCGGCATCCTGGCTAGCTTTGCGCTCGCCTACCTGCTGGTCCGCTGGCTGTACCATGGCCGGCTGCGCCGCAGCCCACCATGGGCCTGCGGGTTTCCCTGGGGCACTGCGCGCATGCAGGATACCGCCGAAGGTTTCGGCCAGCCGATCCGTCAGATCTTCGAACCCTTCTTCCTGATGCAGCGCGAACTGCCGACGCCATTCGACGAACAGCCGCGCTACCGCGTGACCATCGAGGACCGCTTCTGGCGCTGGCTGTACCTACCCACTGTCGAATTGGCTTCATACCTGGCGCGACTGGCCGGCCTGATGCAGCAGGGGCGCATCTCGGTGTATCTGCTGTATAGCTTCCTGACCCTGATTGCCACGCTGCTGGCGGTGATGCGATGAGGCTTCCATGACGGTCTCCGGCTTGCTGTCGCAGTCGCTCGAAATCGTGATTTCGATCGCCCTGGCGCCGCTACTGACGGGCTGGGTCAATCAATGGCGTGCCTGGCTGCAAAACAAATCCGCGCCCAGCCTCTGGCAGCCATATCGCACGTTGCACAAACTGTTCAACAAGGAGTCGGTGGTGGCCGACAACGCATCGCCGCTGTTCCGTGCCACACCCTATGTGGTGTTCGGCTGTATGGCCCTGGCGTGCGCGATCATCCCGACGCTCTCGACCGACCTCCCGCTGGCGCCCGCGGCCGATGCGATCGCGCTGGTCGGCCTGTTCGCGTTGGCGCGGGTTTTCATTTCGCTGGCCGCGATGGACATCGGCACGGCCTTCGGCACCCTGGGGGCGCGGCGCGAGATGCTGATCGGGTTTCTTGCCGAACCCGCATTGCTGATGGTGCTGTTCTCGGCCTCGCTAGTCTCCAAGTCGACATCGCTCACCACCATTGTCGAGACACTCGCCCATCGCGAACTGGCAATCTACCCCGGGTTGGCCTTTTCCGGCGTTGCCTTCACCATGGTGTCGCTGGCAGAGAACGCCCGCGTGCCAGTTGACAACCCCGCCACGCATCTGGAGCTGACGATGATCCATGAAGCACTCCTCCTGGAGTATTCGGGCCGCCACCTGGCACTCATCGAATGGGCTTCAAGCCTGAAATTGTTCGCCTACTCCTGTATCGGACTGGCGTTGTTCCTCCCCTGGGGCATTGCAGAGGCCCAGGCGCCGATGTCCATGCTGCTGGCGCTGCCGGCGCTGCTGCTCGAACTGACCGTGGGCGGCATCCTGCTTGCCACGCTCGAGACCGTGAGCGCCAAGATGCGCATCTTCCGCGTCCCCGAGTTCCTGGCCACCGCCTTCTTGCTGGCGGTGATTGGCACGCTGGTGCATTTGCTGCTTGCCCGCTGACATGAGCGCCTTGCTGACCCAGTTCGTCAACCTGCTTGGTGCGGTGCTGCTCATCCTCGCCTTCGGGATGATCTCGCAGCGCCGCGTCCTATCGCTGATCCACCTGTTCACGCTGCAGGGCGCCACCCTGGCGCTGGCGACGGCCGTGGTCGGCTACGTGACCCGGCAGCCGGACCTGTACCTGTCCGCCGGCGTGACCTTCCTGCTCAAGGTGCTGCTGATCCCCTATCTCCTGCACCGCGTCATCGACCGGCTTGATATCCGCTGGGACGTAGAGACGCTAATCAACATCCCGACCATCATGATGATTGGCATTCTGGTGGTGATTTTCGCGTTCAACCTGGCCATGCCGATCTCGCGGCTGTCGGTAAAGCTGGCCAGCGGCACGCTCGGCATCGCACTGGCCTGCGTACTGCTGTCGTTCTTGATGATGATTACCCGCTCGAAGGCAGTACCGCAGGTCATCGGCTTCCTGGCAATGGAGAACGGCTTGTTCTTCGCCGCAACCTCAGCGACTTACGGCATGCCAATGGTGGTCGAGCTTGGCATCGCCCTGGACGTGCTGATTGGCGTGCTGATCCTGGGTGTCTTTATGTTCCAGATACGCGAACAATTCGACAGTCTGGACATTCGCCACCTCGAGAAGCTGAAGGAGGACTGAGTTGATAGCGCTAGCCTTCCTGCTTGCAACCCCGCTCGCCGGCGGGCTGGTGCTGGCGCTGGTCGGTCATCGCGATCATGCGCGCGACGTCAATGTCGCGTTCAGTCTGGGCACCTTCGTCGCGGCCTGCTTGCTCACCCGACGGATCTTCGACGACGGTCCCACGCTCGTGTGGGACCGTGCGTTCTACATCGATGCCCTGAACGTGTTTCTCGTCACCCTGACCGCGTTCGTGGGCCTGACCACGTCGATCTTCTCCCGCCCTTACATGCGCGTGGAGCGCGACCACGGCAAGATGACGCCGCAGCGGCTGCGCCTGTACCACAGCATGTACCAGCTATTCACATTTACGATGCTACTGGCGTTGACGACCAACAACATGGGCATCGTGTGGGTGGCAATGGAGGCCGCCACGCTGACCACGGTACTGCTGGTCAGCGTCTATCGGACCGCAGCCAGCCTCGAGGCTGCCTGGAAGTACTTCATCTTGTGTGGCGTGGGTATCGCCCAAGCGCTCTTCGGCACGGTGCTGCTCTACATGACGGCCGAACAGGTCATTGGCCCCGAGGGCGGCGCGCTGCTGTGGACCAACCTCGATGCGGTCAAGGGCCGGCTGGACCCGAATATCATCACCCTGGCCTTCGCCTTCCTGTTCATCGGCTATGGCACCAAAGTCGGACTGGTGCCGGTGCACAACTGGCTGCCGGACGCGCATGCGGAGGGGCCGACCCCGGTGTCTGCAGTGCTGTCCGGCTTGCTGCTCAATGTGGCCCTCTATGCCATCCTGCGCTGCAAGGTGTTGACGGACGGCGCGCTGAACAACCATCTCACCGGCCACCTGATGATGGGCTTCGGCCTGGTTTCCGTCGTGGCGGCGGTCTTCCTCCTCATCCGCCAGCGGGACGTCAAGCGCATGTTCGCCTACTCGTCCATCGAACATATGGGCATGATGACCTTCGCTTTCGGCATGGGAGGGCCGATCGCCAGCTTCGCCGGACTTCTGCACATGACGGTGCATTCGCTGGTCAAGTCCGCGATCTTCTTCGCCGTCGGCCATGCGGCGCAGAAAGCGGGCACACAGGTCATGGACGAGATCCGCGGCCTGATCCGGGTCAGCCCCACGGTCGGCTGGGGCCTGATGCTAGGCGTACTGGCCATCCTGGGCATGCCGCCCTTCGGCGTTTTCGCCAGCGAGTTCCTGATCGTCACCACCGCGATGCGTGAGCAACCTTGGGCCACGCCCTTCCTGCTGGTCGCGCTCGGCCTGGCCTTTGCGTCCGTGTTCAGTCGCGTGCAGCCGATGGTCTTCGGCGAGACCACCCTGAAGCCCCTGGCGCACACACCGGCGCTGATCCCGGTGTTCTTGCACCTCGCATTCGGTTTGATGCTGGGTCTCTATATCCCGCCATATCTGGATGCGTGGTACCGCCAGGCGGCCGCCATGCTGGGGAGTTGAGCGCATGGCCCTGCCTGAACTCGGACTCAACCTGCATCGCCTCCCCGCGCCGCTGCCGGTATGGCACGGGCTCGCCGGTCCCGATGCATGGAGCGCAGCAGCGCGCACGGTCGCGGACACGGGCGGACGACTGATTTCCGTGTGGGGCGCCGATCGCAGCGCTGTGGGTGGGACGTTGGCGACATGCGCCGCGTATGCCGTACCGGAAGGACTGATCTGGCTCGAACTGCGGCTCTGCGGCCCTCAAGGGGTTCCGGATCTGGCCGGCATCTTCCCGTGTGCCGGGCGGATGCAGCGCGCCATGGCCGACCTCTCGGGCATCCGGGTGCAAGGCAGCCACGACCAGCGCCCGTGGCTCGACCATGGCCTATGGGCCCCCAGGTCATTCCCCCTGCAACATGGGACGCAACCGCTGGCCGCTGCGGGCAGGCTGCCCGCGGACTACGCCTTCGTACGCGTCGACGGCGATGGGGTGCATGAGATAGCCGTCGGCCCGGTGCATGCCGGCATCATCGAACCCGGCCACTTCCGCTTCTCCGTCGTCGGCGAAAAGGTGCTGCGCCTCGAAGCCCACCTTGGCTATACGCACAAGGGCATCGAGCGCCGCTTCACCGAGGTGGCGCCGACTGAGGCTTACCGGCTCGCGGGCCGCATTTCGGGCGACTCGACGGTGGCTTATGCCTGGGCCTACTGTATGGCGTTGGAATCGGCGTCGGGGAGCGAAATACCGGCAAGGGCGGCCTCGCTGCGCGCCCTGATGCTGGAGCGCGAGCGCGTGGCCAACCACTTGGGCGACCTCGGTGCGTTGGGCAACGATGCCGGACTGGCCTTTGGACTGGCTCAGTTCTCGCGGCTGCGCGAGGATTGGCAGCGGCTGTCCGGGGAAGCCTTCGGACACCGCTTCATGATGGATGCGGTGGTGCCCGGGGGGGTAGCGACCGATCCGGCGCCGCCCATGATGAATCGGCTACGCGAGCAGTGCGACGGCATCGAACTTGAGGTTCTCACGCTGCGGCGCGTCTACGACGAGCATGCTGGTCTGCAAGACCGCTTTCGCGCCACAGGACGGGTAACACCACAACTTGCCGCCCGGCTTGGCCTCGCGGGGCTCGCCGGGCGCGCCAGCGCGCAAGCGGCGGACTTGCGCTGCGACCACGCGTGGCCGCCCTATGACCGGTTAAACGTCGCGATGGCCACGCACCGCGATGGCGATGTCGCCGCACGCGTGGCGATGCGCTTTGACGAGACCATTGAATCGCTGCGGCTTATTCGCGCCATCTGCTCGGAGTTACCGGGCGGCGCGACCCATGCAGGTATCCGTGCGCAGGACGCGAGCTCCGTCGGAGCAGGCTGGGTGGAGGGCTGGCGCGGCGAAGTCCTTGTGGCGCTCGAAATCGGCGCTGACGGCAGAATCCTGCGTTGCCACTGCCATGATCCCTCCTGGCAGAACTGGCCGGTGCTTGAGCACGCCGTCATTGGCAACATCGTTCCAGACTTTCCGCTGATCAACAAGTCCTTCAACCTCAGCTATTCGGGACACGACCTCTGATGTGGCGCATCCTCAGACAAATCGTCCGCACTGGCATCGTGACCGAGCCGCCGCCCCGTGCCGTCGATGCCGGTGGCGGCGCCGCGATGCAACGTATCCACCAGGACATCCTCGATATTCTCGGTCAGGCACTCACGATCAGGGAGGTCGATGCGGGCTCGTGCAACGGCTGTGAACTGGAAATCCACGCGCTCAACAACCCCTACTACAACATTGAGGGGCTTGGTATCAAATTTGTTGCCAGTCCGCGGCATGCAGACATGTTGCTGGTGACCGGACCGGTCTCGCGTCACATGGAAGAGGCTTTGCGACGTACCTATGACGCGACGCCAGACCCAAAGCTCGTGGTCGCGGTGGGCGACTGCGGCTGTACGGGCGGCATCTTCGGCGAGAGCTATGCGAGTTGCGGTCGCGTCGCCAACGTCATCCCCGTCGACGTCGCTGTGGCTGGCTGCCCGCCTCCCCCCATCGAGATCCTGCGGGGGATACTAACCGCCGTGCAGCGGCGAAAAAGCTAAGCCATCTAAACGATAATCCTGGAGGATGACGATAAGGGAGGTGACGTGCCCCGAATCCTTGTCGTTGTGGTCGCCTGCAGCACTTAATTATCCACAGCTTCTGTCGATAATTCTCCCTTCTAGACGCAAAGATGCACACTGACCGGCACGGGATCTGATCTGCTAAATATTCAAGCACGGCATTGAGGGTCGGCCGGGATTCGAAAAAATCCGCCGCATCTCCGCTAAGCGGCTGATTTGAAGGAAAAATCAATCGCTGGCTCCAGCGGCAGCACGCGCCGCTGCACGTCTAGCAGGTAATCGCCCAGCCGGGTGATGTGCTCGCGCCGGTGGGGCGACAGCGCCTTGAGCACCTCGGCGTGGCGCTTTCCGCGCCCAGCCTGCGCAGGATGGGCGCGCTTCGGGAAGTACTGCACTACAAGGGTGTCCCCGTTGGGCGCAAGCTCAAAGCAGTTTCGGTTTTCAGAAGCGCCCCGACGATGGCAGCAAGACCTGGCGCGACTGCGCTCGAAGGCCCGCGCCTCTGCTGGCCGAACTCAGCGAGGCCTCGGAGGCGAGCTTCCTGTCCCATGCGCGATGCGCTCAGGCCAAGGATAGCCAGCGCGCGCATGCCATCCTGACTGGTGTGCGCGACCCCGACTTCGGCGGGCGCAGCGACGACGCCGCTTTCCAGCGATGGCAGCGAGCAGAAGGTGCACGGCGCCAAGGCGAGCGAGTTCCCCGCCGAGTTCACATCCCTGAGGATACGGCGGCAACCAGCGGAATGCCGATTGCCGCGCTGAAGGTAAACCATCACGCCATGACGATTCAAATACTTGTCGACCTCGCCAAGACTCAGACAAGGCGGAGGTTACGAACAGGAAAAGGCGGCTTGCCCGGCTCCACAGGCCGCTCTAAATCCTTTGCGTACTTTAGAGCGAGCGCCTCGGCCTTGGCCTCCCTTCCCGTTTCTCTCAGGCGATCTAGGTAGGCCCGCAGCTTCCCGCGAACGTGGTAGGGCCCACCTTCCTTCACGACATTGACGAGCGGATCTCTTCCGCGCGCCGCCGCGGGCAGCATTTCCGCCTCCCAGGCTTTGAGCAGGCCCATCCCCATTTCTACGATATCGGGCCGGTGGCTGGCGAGATTGTGCTGCTCGTGCGGATCCGTGCCCAGGTCGAACAGCAGGACGTCGTCGAACAAGTGGTATCCATCATGCAGGGTGTAGATCATCATCCAGTTCCCGAAGCGAACGCCACGCTGGCAGGTCCATGCACCTTGCGAAACGACGAGGTGGTCACGCCCTTCATCCACCCCGGCCGCTAGGCTCTGCGCGAACGAAATTCCGTCCCAGGATTCTGGAACCCCCTGGCCAAGCAATTCAAGGATGGTCGCCGTGATATCGACCTGGTAGTGGAAAGCGTGATACTCGCGCCCGGCCTCGATGCCTGGCCATTTAAGAAGCAACGGGACGTTCGTGGTGAACTGATCCGCCGTCTGGTGATCACCGTAGATATTCAGCTCGCCAAGGGTCTCGCCATGATCGGATGACAGGAGAACCGCAGTCTCGTCGTCGACACCGAGTTCCGTGAGTTGCGCGAGCAGCCTTCCCACATACTCATCGGCTACCAGCACCCCTGTATCGTAGCCGTCGAACATCGCACGAACCGCCGCCATGTCCGGGATGCTCTGAGGCTGGCGTGGATACCAGGCGCGGGCGGCCTCGTTTGGAGCGAAGCCCGTGCTCTCCTGTGCGCTGTGAGGGCCGCACCCCTGCCAGTGGCCCGCGCGTACCGCTTCCGTCAGCCATGCTGGCAAGGGATCGTTGGCGAAGGGCTCTCCATACTCCGGAGCCGCTCGGTATGGCGTATGCGGATCCCACATATGCACGTGCAGGAACCAGTTGTCCTCCTTCCCGTGCCGCGCCAGCCAGTCCGACGCGAGGGCAAAGACCTCATCCGCCGTTTCCCGCCCGAACTTGCCGACGTTGTAGGATTCGTCGAAACCGGCATACCAGTGAAACGCCGAGTGTCGGTGCGCGAATGAACTGACACTCACGGTCTTCAGTCCAGCCTGCTGAAGGCGGAACGGGAAACTGTCGAAATGGAGCTGCGACCAGAATTTCCGGTCGGGGCCGCCGATCACCGGATCGGCGTCTTCACCGCCATGATTGACGACACCGTTGTGGATGCCGAAGCGGCCGGTAAGCAACGCTGTTCGGCTTGGCAGGCAAGGCGTGTCCGAAGCATGGACATTGCGAAACAGCACGCTCTTGCCAGCGAGCTTGTCGATGTTAGGGCTTGTCTTGCGATGGTACCCATAGCACCCGAGGTGATCGGGCCGCAGCGTGTCAATGTCAATGTAGATCAGTCGCATCGAGAGTTGTCTCCACTTGTTGTTGCGGTGCAGGCGGGCATCTGCCACAAGTCCTTGCTGTCCCTGCCCGGTCGATCGAACCGGGCGCCCGCAATACCGGATCGAGGGCAAGCTCGCCTGCGTCCTTTGTCGCGCATCTTGTCAGATCCATGCTTTGCATGCCGTCTGCGGCAGGCCGCTCACCGGCGCCCGGAACGAGAACAGCCCGCCGGCAAGCGGCTGCTGCTCGCGCTCCCTGAGGGAGAGTCCTTTGCGGGCAGTCGTGACGTAGACGGTCCTGAGGTCGTCGCCGCCGAAAGCCAGCTTGGTGATGTTGTCGCACTGGAAGCGAACGACATCGACCAGCGAGCCGCCTGGTGACCATCGCTCGATCCTCGCCCCGCCGAAGACGGCGATCCAGAGATGGCCATCGGCGTCGACCACCATCCCGTCCGGATAACCCTTGCCGGAGAGCCGTGCAAATACGCGCCTGCGTGACAACGATCCGTCCTGCCCTACGTCGAAGGAGTAGACGAGGCGCTTGACGGTGTCGGCGTGATAAAGCGTTCGTGCGTCCGGGCTCATGGCGGGGCCGTTGGTGATGACATAGCCGCTGTCGCAGCGCCTTGGCTGGCCATCGTCGTCGACTCGGTAGAGCGAACCGGTCGGTGAGGCTTCACTGTCATCCATCGTGCCGAACCAGAGGCGGCCGGCTGGATCGACGAAGCCATCGTTAATCCGGTTGCCCGGCAGGCCGGGCTCCATCTCCTTCAGTCGGCGGCAGGCACCGTCCGCCGGATCGAAGAGATAGAGCGCGTCCTGCATGCCGCAAAGGAAATGCTCGTCGGCAAGCGGAACGACAAAGCCGGGCTGGCCGTCGACCGGCCAGGAGTGCTTCTCTCCCGTCGCGGTGGAATAACGATGGATCTTCCTGCCCTTGATGTCGACGAAGTAGACTGAGTTCGAGCGTTGATGCCAAACCGGTCCCTCGCCAAGCTCGGCGCCGAGTTGCCACAGGCAGATGGGGTGGCCGTTTCTCATACGCCAAAGTACCCCGCATCGACAAAATACTCACGTCCGGAGCAGCGCGCCCCGTCGTCCGACGCCAGGAACAGCGCCATGCTTGCCACATGCCGCGGCTCGATCCGCGCGGGGAGGCATTGGCTCTGCAGCAGCCGCGCTTCGCTCTCTAATGTCTGCCAGAGCCGGGTCTGTCGCGGCGTGCGCACGGCGCCCGGGACGATGCAGTTCACGCGGATGCCGTCGCGGCCAAGGTCCCGCGCCAGCCCGCGTGTCAGCCCCTCGATGCCGGCTTTGGCCGTCATGTAGATGGAGAGATCGGGCACCGCAACGTGCCATGAGGCCGAGCCCATATTGAGGATGACGCCTTTCCTGGCCGTACGCATGCCGGCGGCTGCCAACTGCGCGCAGAAGAACTGATGGCGCAGATTGACCGCCAGGCAGTCCTCCCAATAGGCAGGCGTGACGGCATTGATCTGGTGACGGTCGTCCCTGCCCGCATTGTTGACCAGCACGCCGATCGGACCGCAGGCATCAGTGATCCGTTCGAACACAGCGGTCGTCGCACCCACATCCCGCAGGTCGCATAGGTGAAAGACAGTATGCAGCCCCTCGGCGGCCAGCGTGTCCTGCAGCTGCCTTGCGTCCTCCTCGCACACATCGATGAAATGGAGGTGTGCCCCCTGCCGCGCGAAGGCGTCCACCATTTCCGCGCCGATGCCGCTGCCGCCGCCCGTGATGACGACGGATTCTTCTTTCAAGCTGGGATAAATCGCATAAGACATCTGAATCTCCGGTACTTCCATGAATCGGCGAAGAGGCTCATCGGCTCGAGCCGCCAAGGCCTCAGTCCGCGCCCGGTCGCGCCATGCCCCGCTCGATGGTGACCCGGTCGAACTCCGGCGCCGATTTCACGATCGAGCGCTCGAATGCCTCGGCATGCTGCTGCAGGCGCTGCAGGGTCGCAGGTTCGCTCGAGGCCTTGTCGAACTTCTCTCCCGGGTCCCGGCCCAGGTTGTACAGCGTTGGCTTGGCCATCCTGGCTTGCAGGCCGCCCTCCGGATTGCGGCCGCTGACGTCGTAGAAGTTCACCTTCCACTCGCCCTCGCGCCAGGCCTGCAGGCGGCCGCGGTAAAAGTAGGGAAGCACCTGGCGCGGGCTCGGCGCCTGCCCGTGCAGCGTCTTGCTCAGGTCGCTGCCGTCAACGACCGTGTCGGGCAGCCTGGCCTTGGCCAGCGCAGCGAAGGTGGGCAGGAAATCGTAGGTCGCACCGATGCCGTCCACCACCGCAGGACGGATGGTGCCCGGCCACCAAAACAGCGCCGGAACACGCGCGCCGCCTTCGTAAGTCGATCCCTTGCCGTCGCGCAACATGCCGGCTGATCCCACGAGCTCTTCATAAAGGATCCAGGGACCGTTGTCGCTGACGAACACGACCAGCGTATTGCTGGCATCGGGGCTGCGCCGCACGGCATCCAGTACCCGCCCCACGCTGTAGTCGAGTTCCGCGATGGCGTCTCCCACCGGGCCGCCCTTGCTGCTGCCTACGAACTCGGGTGCCGGCATATGGGGCAGGTGGGGTTTCTCGTAGCCCACCCAGGCCAGGTAGGGTTGATCGCGCTTGCTGCCGATGAAGTCAACCACCTTGTCGGTCAGCCGCTTGTTGAAGCTGGGCTGGTCCACCGGACGCTCGACCACCTGATCACGGTAGTCCACCCGGCCGTTGGTCTCCACCCGTTCGCTAGCGATCAGCGGCGAGTTCCAGTACGCGTTCTTCGGATTGCGGAAGGCTGCGACCGCCTGCCGGTAGTACAAGGCGAACAGCTCCTTTGGCGACTCGCCCTTCGCGAAGCGCTGGCGTAGTTCCTTGATACTAACGCCGCCGGGAATCCCGGCGAAGTACGCATCGTTCGACATCGGCATGCCCCACCAGGAATCGAAACCGTGCCGCGTCGGGTAGGCGCGCGGGGCATCGCCCAGGTGCCATTTGCCGAACAGGGCGGTGGCGTAGCCGGCATCGTGCAGCAGGCTGGCGACGGTCACCTCGCGATCGGGAAAGCCATAGGAATCGTCTTCGACCTGTACGCTGTTGAGGGCGCCATACAGGCCGGAACGGGTCTCTACCCGCCCCGTCAGCATGGCGCCGCGGCTGGGCGAACAGACCGGCGAACTGACGTAGAAGTTGGTCCAGCGCTGGCCTTCCGCCGCCATTCGGTCCAGGTTGGGCGTGCTGAACGCCGGATGGCCGTAGCTGCCGAGATCTCCCCAACCAAGGTCGTCCGCGATCAGCAGGATGATGTTGGGGCGGCTGTGTGGGTTAGTGTGCCGGCCGGTATCGGGTGCCGCCTGCACTTGGGACAACGGCACGGCGAGTGCCAGGGCTGCCAGTAGCATCCTGCGCGGACGCATCGCGCCGCTCCCAGGCGCCGTCGCATGGGGGCCCGACAGTGCCATGCCTGCGCGCCCTGTCATCCTGTTCCGGATCGTGATGCAAGCCTCTTGCATTGTCTTTTCTCCTATCTCTTCGAGGTGAATCTTGCGTCGTTGCGGCTCGCGTCCTGCTTCCCTGCCGGCGATACGATCGCGCCGTCCGCATAGTCGATCGCTGCCGGCTTGAATCCGATGCGCATCGCATTGACATGCAGGATCTCTCCCGGCCTGAGCGGAATGGTCTCGCCGCCATAGACAGACCAGTTGGGTGGGACGGGACGCATGTCGCCGATCTTGGCAAAGCCCTTACCGAACAGCTCGCCGGCCAGGCGCTCGTAGTCCCAGCTCTGCACCACGTGGCTGGCGCCCGTGGATGGCCCAGCGGGCCGCTCGATCCAGTAGCCGATGGAGGCCCCCGGCGTGGCGCAGGCGATCTGCACGCCATCGCCCTCCTTGCGCACTTCAGGAATCGCGGTCGCGGGTGGTTCGCTGCCGCCCTGCCACATGTGCCTCAGCATCTCTCGCTCGGGAATGCCGCCCATGTCGCCGACCTTGGCCGTCCACGCCTTGAAGGCATGCCGGAGCTCTTCGATCTTGTCCCGGTACTTCGGGTCATCCGCCAGGTTGTGCTGCTCCCAAGGATCTTGTTCGGCGTCGTAGAGTTCTTCCACCGGCTTGGTCTTGAACCACGCGGCGGCCGCAGGCTCGAGCTTGCCCTCGGTATTGAGCGCCAGAAGCTCGCGCATCATCGGCAGCATCAGGCGGAATTTCAGGTTCTGGTAGTACGGCTTGTCCGGCATGTAGTTGTACAGGTAGCGGTAGCGCGCGTCGCGCACCATGCGGACCCGGTCGTACTCGGTATCCATGCGGTCGCGCGCCGCAAAGACGTACTGCCGCGGCGCACCTGCCCGCTGCTCGCCCAGGAAGGACTGGCCCTGCATATAGGCGGGAATCGGCACGCCCGCCAGGGACAGCACGGTCGGCGCGAGGTCGACCCCGCTCACCAGCTCGTCGCTGCGGCCGCCTGCGCGCATCGCGCCGGGAAAGCGCACGATGAGCGGCACGTGCGTACCCCGCTCCAGGATCTCGCGCTTCATCCATGGCAGGTTGCCGCCGTTGTCGGCGAAGAAGAAGATGACCGTGTTGTCGTAGAGGTCGTCATCCTTGAGCATCCGGATCAACTCGCCGACCTGCCGGTCCATCAGCTCGATATTTGTGTACATGCGGGCGACGTCGCCGCGCACGGTCGCGGTATCGGGATAGATCGGCGGCACGGCGACGTTGGCGGGATCCGCGAGCAGCGGGTCCTTGCGCAAGGCCACCATGGACTCGTGGGTCAGGAAGAAATTGAAGACGGAGAAAAAAGGCTTGCCCTTCGGGCGGTTGCGGAAGGACGCAGCCGGACCGTTCTCGTCCCAGACAGTCACCGGCGCTTCGAACTGGTAATCCTGCTTCTGGTTGTTGGTGGTGTAGTACCCCGCCTTGCGCAGGTATTCCGGGAAGGCCTTGACCGGCTCCGGCAGCACCACCGAATAGATCGGCGGAATGCCGGGGGGCTTCGACTTGGCGCCGTCGCCGGCGCTCGAGAGCTCTCCACTGAGGGTGCGCATGTGGTGTGCGCCCACCGAGGTCGGGTACATCCCGGTGATCATGGCGGCGCGTGCTGGTGCGCATACGCCAGCGGCCTGGTAGGCGTGGGTGTAGAGCACGCCTTCCCTGGCCAGTTGGTCGATGTTCGGCGTTCTGGCCTGGCGGTCGCCATAGGCGCCGATGAAGGTGGTGATGTCCTCGACCGTGATCCAGAGGATATTCGGCTTGTCTTGATGGGCTTGCGCATGGAGCAGGCCCGCCTGCAAGGCGAGCAGCAGCGCGGCGGCGCGCCGCATCCAGCGCTGCGGACCTGTCGATGCTGCGCCCGAGGACATCATGCTGTTTCTGGCATTCACTTTCATGCTTCTTTCTCACCCCTGATACGTTGCTATCCCTTCCGATCCATTCTGCCCACAAGGCCCGCTTTACTGCCGCCGTCGGCCGGTGCATCGGCCGACGGCTTGCGCTTCTGCTGCGCCTGCCACCTATCCACGTCCATCACCAGGCGGAAGCCCAGGTGCGACATGCCGGTGTAGGGATCCGCCCCGCGCCTCGCGCTCGGGCGGTAACTCAGACAATAGTCTTGGTTGCAGAGGAAGGAGCCGCCCCGGATCACGCGTCTGGGCGCGCGCTCGGGTACACCGGGCTCCGAGGGATCCCAGCTGTCGGCCGGCCCTTGCGGGTCGGTGTCTTCGCCGCCACTGCCCGCGACACGCCGGAACTGGTCGGCACGGTACCAGTCGGTCACCCATTGCCAGGCATTCCCGGTCATGTCGTACAGCCCGTAGCCGTTGGCGGGGAAGGTGCCGGCCGGGCTCGTGCCCAGCGCGCCCCCCGCCTTGGGGCTGACCACCGGGAACGGCCGCGCCTGCTGCCCCTGCCAGACGTTGGCCATCTGCCTGCCGCCAGGCGCGAACTGGTCGCCCCAGGCATACGTGGCCTGCTCCAGGCCGCCGCGCGCGGCGAGCTCCCATTCGGCCTCGGTCGGTAATCGCTTGCCAACCCACTTGGCATAGGCCTGTGCGTCTGCATAGGACACCTGCACGACGGGATGGTCATCCTTGCCGTCGATGGAACTGCCCGGGCCCTGCGGATGGCGCCAGTCCGCGCCGGCGACAAAGCGCCACCAGCGTGAGTAATCCTGCAAGGGCACCGGCCGGTCGGTGCCGACGAAGACCATGGCGCCCGGCACCAGTGCGCTGTCGGGCGGGCGCGGCGTACCCAGCGGCACTTGCACCTTGATCGTTTCCCAATCCGGCTTCTGTTCCGCGGTAGTGACATAGCCGGTGGCCGCCACGAAGGCGCGGAACTCGGCATTGGTCACGTGGTGCCGGTCGATCCAGAATCCGTGCACGCGCACCTTGTGCGCCGGACGCTCATTGGGCTGTGCGAGTTGGTGGTCGCTGCCCATCAGGAAGGAGCCGCCAGGAATCCAGGCCATGTCCTGCGGGCCTTTGATGCCATCACCGACGATGATCCGATGCGCCGAAGGCACGGCGGAATGACCACCCGCTCTCACGCAACCGATCGCGACAACGCCGATTGCCACCGGCGTGACGATTATCGCCGCGATCCAGAGTGAAGCACGACGCAACGGCCGCTTCGCGCTTTCCGGAGTGCGTGCTACACCCGCGATCCCTGCGGTACGCAATCCGCTATGCTCTCTGGCATTCTTCATACTAGTCTCCACTGGCCAGCCGAGATAGCGGCCATGATGCGGCTTCACGAAATTAGAACTTGTGACGGATGCCAGCCGCAATGCCCGTCTGGCTGTTCGCTCCCTCGGCAAGGAAAGCACCGTTTGCGAACCCGATTGCCGGGGAATCAAGGTTCAGTCCGGAATTCCTCGCGTAGCCAACTGTCAGATATATGTCGGTACGTTTAGAAAGCGCGTAGTCGGCGATGAAGTTCAATTGCCACGGGTTCACCGGATTGACATCAGGCTGTGCGGAGTTGGTCTTCAACGTCTTGCGATCGTCGTAGTAGTAACCCAACGTCAGTGTCACGGCAGGCGTGGCGCTGAAATTGACGCCGGCCCACCAGAAATCGTCACGCACCAAGGTGCGGCCCGTAGCGTCCTTGTTTTGTCCCCAGCGATAGCCGGCCATCCACTTTGTCCGGCCCAGCTCATAGCTTGCGGCCAGAGCCAGCTTCTTTGACGTGCCAGTGCTTCCCGGCGTGAACGCAGGATTCCATTGATCATAGGTGGCGGCGAGGCCAAGGCCTGCTCCCAGGTACATCAGGCCAGCACCGTAGGCGGTATTGTCCTTGGCATGCCCGGGTGTTTCCCCTGCGCCTTGCCCGGCAACGGGAGTCAGGCCGAATCTGCTCAGTCCTGCCCCAAAGCTGTAGTGCGCTTTCGCCGTGAGCGGCCCTGCAACTGCGGTGTACTTCACGGCATTGTCCAGCCCTCCGCCACTGGCCGTTCCGCCAAGCAAAGCAACCGAGGGCTCGAACAAGGGGGCGAACTTGGCCGGCATGAAATTTCCCAGCGTTTCATACATGCTGGTGTTCTGCCGGCCGAGCGTGATCTCGCCAAGTCGATTGCTTTGCAGGCCAACGTACGCCTGCCTTCCGAACATGGTTCCTGCTCGCGACACTTGTCCCGTGTCGGCCCCAAAGCCGCTCTCGAGGACAAACAACGCCTTGAGGCCTGTACCCAAATCTTCTACGCCACGTATCCCCCAACGTGAGCCCGACATGCCGCCGGCCGTTTCCAGGGAGAACTTGTTGCCCCCGGGCTGTCGGGTTACAGCCCCAGTGACAGGGTTGATCACTGGCGCAATCTGCGCCTGGTGGTTGACATACTCGACCGGCACGTCGATGACGCCATATATTGTCACGCTCGATTGGGCATAGGCCATGCCCGTGCTGCCGATAGCGAGCGTCAACGCGGCACCACTCGCAAAGTAGATCTTTCCTTTCACAATTCTCCTCCATCTTCTTCTTGTTTATCGTCCTTATGCAACCGCGGGACCCATACTTCGAGTCGTGCAGGGCGTAGTCTTCCCTTCACTTCGGATTCCGGCACGCAACTCGCCGCACAAGCAGCTCAGCTAGCTTCGATATCCCGCGTCGCTCCGATCCAGCATGCGAAGGAGCGCAGGCCAGACAAAGGCGGAACCGAGCCCGCCGGTCTGGACTCGGATCGCATTCGATACGTCCCTGACAATATCTGCGGATACATATGTCAGTTCGCCCCCTGTCTGCGCAGCGATCTGAATCTGGCATGCGGATTCCAGGACGTACATACTCATGAATGCGTCGGCCACCGTCCCGCCGACCGTCAGCAGTCCGTGGTTACGCAGAATCAGGTGGTTGGCGTGACCCAAGTCCGTCTGCAGGCGCGGCTTCTCGGCCTCGTGCATGGCGACGCCTTCGTAGTCGTGGTAGCCAAGCGAACCGAGGATGAAGGTGGACTGCTGGCTGAGCGGCAGCAGGCCGGCCTTCTGCGCGCTCACGGCCACGCCGCAGCGCGTGTGGGTGTGCAGCACGCATCGGGCATCCTCGCGCGCTTCATGCACGGCGCTATGAATGACAAAGCCCGCCGGGTTGACCGGGTAGGGCGATTCGAGGACCTTGTTGCAACGGGCGTCGATCTTCAGCAGATTCGAAGCCGTGATCTCCTCGAACATCAGCCCATAGGGATTGATCAGGAAGTGGTCTTCCTGCCCAGGCACGCGTGCGCTGATGTGGGTGAAGACCAGGTCGGACCAGCCGTGCCGCGCAACCAGCCGATAGCAAGCGGCGAGGTCGACGCGCAACTGCCATTCCTCGGGACTAATGCACTCCTGAATGCTTGCGCAAGGGGTAGATGTCATGGTTTGTCTCCTATCAGAAATCAGGACGAAGCAATCTTGGGGTCGGGGAGCAGCGGGTCCGCCGGGAACGCGAGCCCCTCCCCCCCACGACGGAGGAACCCGTGGCGCCATACTCGGGGGGCGCTGTCACTCGGAACGCTTGCTCAAGGCAGCACGCCATGCCGGGCCATGCGCCCCATCGCTGGCAATGCACGCTTCAGCGTCCGAAGTCTTGGCCTTTCAGACTGGCATCCGCGTGCAAGACAAGCTCCCCTGCGGAATGCCCGAGTGCCAGGCGGTACCGGCCGGGGTCGATGCGCCAGCACGCCTGCGCAGCCTGAAAGCGCGCGAGCAGGCGCGGATCGGCGCGCACGCTGACGCGGCACGACTCGCCGGGCCGGAGGCTGACACGCTGGAATCCGAGCAGGCGCGTGCGACATTCGCCGGCCGCTTCGGTCAGGTACACCTGCGGGACATCGGCGCCCGTGCGCGTCCCCGTATTGGTCACGGTGAAGCTCGCGGTGACGGTCTCGTCCACGCTAACCTGTAGGTCAGCGTAGGCGAAGCTGGTGTAGCTCAGGCCATGGCCGAAGCTGAAGAGAGGTCGCTGGTCCGTCTTGGCGAACCAGCGGTAGCCGACTTCGGCGCCCTCGTGGTAGCGGACCTGGATGGGGGTGCCCAGTTCGACTTCGGCCCCGGGCAATGCCGGATGCGGTGTCTGCTCGAGGCTGGCGGGGAACGTGACAGGCAGGCGGCCGGACGGATTGACTTCACCCGCCAGCATTTCGGCAATGGCCTGCGCCCCAGCCTGGCCGGGAAACCAGGCCTGCACGATGGCGCGTACCTTGCCGTGCCAGGGCATCGCCACGGGATTGCCGGTCTGCAGAACCACGATAACGTTGGGGTGAGCGCTGGCAAGGGCATCAATCAAGGCATCCTGGCCGAATGGCAGCGTCATGTCCGGGCTGTCGAAGCGCTCCCCCTCGTGGCGGATGGCATGCACGATCACCACGTCGGCTCGCTGCGCCAAAGCGAGCGCGCCGGCGATATGGGCCCCGCTGTCGAACTCGACCAGCGTATTCGGCAATCGCTTGCGCAGTTCCGACAATGGTGAGGGCCCGAACAAGCGCAGGGTGGTGGGTCCCAGCAAGGGATGGCTGCTCGATGGCACTTGTGCGGCGTACCCGCCCGGCGGCATGACCTGGCTCGAGCCGTCGCCGGACAGCACGCCGGTCTGCGCATAACCTCCGATAACGGCGATGCGCTGTTTGCCCGGCGCCAGCGGCAGCGCCTGCGCCTCGTTTTTCAGGAGCACGATGCCTTGACGGGCCGCTTCCAGGGCCACGGCGTGGTGCGCGGTGAAGTCGACCGGCGCGGCAGGAGAGTGCCGGTCGATGCCGACCGCATAGTAGGAGCGAAGCATGCGCCGTACCATCTCGCTGATGCGCGCCTTTGGCACCTTGCCTTTCGCATAGGCTTGCCGGAGCGGCCCGGTGAACCACTCCTGCGCGTCCAGCTGCGCGCCCGAGTGCTGATCGAGACCATGCAAGGCGAATTCCCACCCGTAGACAGCCAGCCAGTCTGACATTACCCAGCCCTTGAAGCCCATCGCGTCCTTTACCGTCTCCTGCAGGATGGTGCGGCTGCCGCAGGCGTACACGCCATTGATGAGGTTGTAGGCCCCCATCAGCGCACCGGGCTCGCTCTTTTCGATGGCGATCTGAAAGGCCAGTAGATCGCTCTCCCGATGCGCGGCAGGATCAATGATGGCGTCCAGGAAGAACTTGTTCGTTTCGGTGGCATTGAGCGAGACATGCTTGAGCACGGCGATCACACCCTGCTCCTGCGTACCGCAGACCATCGCTGCTCCCATCAGGCCGGAAAGCAGAGGGTCCTCGGAGATGTACTCGAAGTTCCTGCCATTTCGCACGTCGCGCACCAGATTGATGCCGCCGCCCAGCGCGACGTTGAAATCGCGCGCACGTGCTTCCTTGCCGATGAGACTGCCGACCACTCGGACCAGCTCCGGATTGAAGCTCGCGCCAAATGCGAGGCCAGCGGGAAAGGCGGTGGCAACGTCATCCGGGCCGCCCGTGTGGCGCAGCCCGAGGCTGGCGTCCGCCAGCCTCAGCGCCGGGATGTCGAGACGCGGCACGCCGCGCGTATAGCCAGCGATGACAGGTAGCTCGGGCGGCACGCGTGGCTCGCGCGTGGACCTGCCGAATACTCGCACCATCAGGCTATATAGCATTGAGAACCGCTCATCATCCGTCATGCGCGCTTCGGTGTCGCGGGCGCGCTGGTCGGGATCCTCATGCGTGGCGGCGCGCGAATCTGCTGACAGGACAGGCGGTAGGGAATCCATGGTGGAGTGGAGACGGTCAGGCATCAGGTGTAACCTTGCTTGCAGTTGCTGCGTCGGTGGCGACGGAGGGGTTGCGGCCTGGAACGCGCCGGCAACGGTGAAATCAGATGGATGTGCCGGAGGCCGTCCGGCGTTGGCGCAGATCACTCAGGATTCCGCGGTGTGCGCCGGGCGAGATCGGGTAGAAGAAGGCGAACAGTACGCCGATGGCTAGCAGCACCATGGGCCCCTGCCACAGCATCGCCCACATCCCATCGATCGCCGCTTGCGCCTGAGCTTGGTTCGCAATGAACCCGACCGCGCCGAGCGAGTGGCCGACACCGCCGACCGCGATGGCTAGCGCTCCTTTCTGCGCGAAGGCAATCACGCCGAAGATCGTTCCTTCGCCACGGATGCCGGTGCGCCATTCGCCGTACTCCACGGTATCGGGAATCATGGCCCACATCGCGAGCAAAGTTGCGGCGCTGGCGAAGCCGATCACGCCGAGCAGGAGCAGGAAGACGCTGACGCTCGGCGTGCCCAGCCCGCCCAGGAGGGCATAGGTGCCGATGCCCAGGCAGCCGCCGGTCAGAGCGACCAGCCGCTTCGAGGTGCGCCGCATGACCCATGCCCAGAACGGGATCGCGATGAACACCTGGAGCGCGACGACCCCGAGCGCTAACCCGATCAGATCCTCCCTGTGCAATGCGTACTTCAGCACATAGGGAAGTGTCTTGGACAGGAACGTGCCCGCGGCAGACAGCGCCACCCCCATGCCGCAAACCAGCAGGAAGGCACGATTGCGCAGCACGACGGCCAGCGCGTCCCGCACCGAAGGAGCATGCGCATCGGGCTGGACCCGTTCCCGGGTGGAAAAGAACGTGAGAAGGAACACCGGAAGCGAGACCACGGCATAGAGGGTCATCACCACCAGGAAGCCCTGCTTCTCGTCCGCCGGGCCGAAGATGTGCACCAACTTCAGTGTGGACAGCGCCACGACGAGGCCGGCGGTGCTTGCACAGACCATCCGGTAGGCTGCAAGACTTCCCCGCTCCCGACTGTCGTTCGTCAGGGTTGCCATCAGCGCGTTATAGGGCATCGACAGCACGGTATAGGTGGTCCTGAACAGCATGTGCGTCCCCATTACGAAGGCCAGCAGGCCGGTTCCCATTGCCCCGGTGGGAAAAAACATCGCGACAAAGCTGGCGGCAAGTGGCACGCAGCCGAACAGCAGGTAAGGCCGATAGCGGCCCCAGCGGGTGCGCGTGCGGTTGGCGATGTAGCCAGCCACCGGGTCGCAGAGGGCATCCCACAACATGGCCCCTCCGAATATCCAGCCGGCGGTGGCGGGAGAGAGCCCGACGACGTCGGTGTAGTAGTACAGGAGATACATCGTGGTCGCCTGCCAGTACAGGTTGAAGGCGAAATCACCGATGCCGAAGCCAATTTTGGTCCGCAGCGGAAGCCTTCCATCCTGTTCCTGAATGAGCGCCGAAGGCGCTGACGCCGTTTGCGACCCGACGGCGTCCAGATTTGCTGCTGTCATCGAACTAGCTCCACCAACACGAAAATGTTCGCGAACGCCGCATTGCGCTCAACGCAATCGGACCGGCCGAATGGTCGTCAAGGCCACCTCTCGATCACGTTCGGCCCCAAAAACTCACCATGTGGATAATTTACCAAGCGCACTATGTGGGCGTCAAGGACGACGCGGCGCTCCCGTCTCAGTACAATCCCTGAACCGGCGGACGCGGTCAGCGGCTAAGGATGCCAAGGCGTTGTCAGGAGGTCGCAGATAGCGTTGCACGTGAACGCTCCCACGACGCGTTCACGATGCAGCTTCGCCGGCGTGATCAGACCATTCGGGGCACCCTACTGAGGAAATTGGAGATGCGGGTTGTCAGGCAGGCACAGCAAGGACGAAGTGAAAAGACTCGCGCCGAGATACTTGGCATTGCACTGGAGCAGTTCTCGACGCGTGGGTTCGACGCGGTGAGTCTGCGCGAGATCGCGGAAATGGCGGGTGTCAATCACGCCATGATTCGTTACTACTTCGGCGGCAAGGAGAGCCTCTGGCGCGAAAGCGTGACCTATTTGTTCGACCGGTTCGCGCAAGAAATCGCGCCACCACTTCGTGGCGCACAGGGATACTCCCCGGAAGCAACGAAGGAGTACATCCGCAACTATGTCCGCTATTGCGCGCGCCACCCGGAACACGCCCGCCTGATGATGCAGGAAGCGAACCGAGACTCCGAACGCTTGAAGTGGATGGCAGAAGCATTCATCCGGCCGCGCCATGACCTGACCGTCCCCCTGATCCAGGATGTTCGCATGCTGACCGAGGGGCTCGAGCAGATCGATCCCGTGATGCTACTGTATATGGTCACTGCTATCGCCCAAGTTCCCTATCTGCTCACTGCAGAAATGAAGTACGCGCATGGAATCCATGCGATGCGTGAGAACGCGATCGAGGCCCATTGCGAGGCCGTATTGGCGTTCATCTTCCGGTAGCGCTCCGCGCCACATCCCTTGGGCGGGCAATCGCACACAGAGATGGCTTTCCTAACGTTAGCACCGTGACGGTCCGCGCAAGCGCACCGCTAGCGAAGCCAGCGCGGCTCTAGCGCGGGGGGAGCCTTCCCACCAATGCCCGGCCGGATGGCTTCCCGATGCCAGCCTCGCCCACATCTCCAGACATGCCCGACGCGGCCTCGTTGGCCGCCTTGCGTGCTTGGTACGCCGGTACTCCGCCGCGCCAGGCGGTTGAGCGCTATTGGGCTCTGTCGCTGTAAGGGAGCGAGGACGAGAAGACGCCCGAGCGCACAACTAACTTAGAGACCATTTCAAAAAGACCCCGAAGGGGGCTGTTAACTTCCTCGGCTAACTGTTTAACCCGCCTGTCTGAAGAAGGCCCGATCCCTCAAGCCCCCTTAGATATCCCCGCCCGCGCCTGCTACTTCACTCCTGAGGCGAAGCGATGCACCGATGCGCTTGAAAGGTTCGGGCGGCATCCAGCTTGGATGGCTGTTTGCCATGATGAAGTCAAGCTCCCTGCTCCGCAGGCCGTTCATGTAGTCGCCCATGAAGTGGCCGAGATACGTGCCCTTGACGACGCCAACACCGTTGCAGCCCACAGTGCTGAAGAAGTTGTCTCCATCTTTGCGGAACACGGAGTGATGGTTGAGCGTCATGCTGATGAGCCCGCCCCACGTGTATTCGAAGTGCTTTCCGGCAATGGTGGGAAAGCGCGCCTCGAATGACCGGCGGTGCTTCGCCCATGCGGCCTGCAGGCCGGTGTCGCTGCTACGCAGCGAAGGCAGAAGGTGAAACGTGTTGCGCACAAAGATGCGCCCGTCAGGCGTGTAGCGGACGGTGGTGCCGGCCGGGTGCGCCGATGTGGTTCCCCAGGGCCGTACCCCGCTGAAATGGGCTGCGACTTCGCTGTCGGATAACGGTTCGGTCAGGCTCGCATAGGTGAAGAGTGAAGCCAGCCGGTCCCCGACGCGGCCAAATGCTCCGCTGAAACTGCCGACGGTTAGCGCCAGCATGTCAGCACGCAAGGTGCCGCCCAGGAACCTTAGGGTATGGACGGGCCCGTAGTCGCATGCCACTACCGGGCTCGCCGTGAATAGCGTAACTGAGTCCGGCAGCGTCGCAGCGAGACCGCGAACCAAGGCCGCAGGATTTACCAGCACGTTACCGGGCGTATAGACCGCCGCCTTGTAATAGCCGGTGCCGAGCCGCCGGGAGAGTACCTGTCCTTCCACAACTTCATATTCAAAGCCAGCGGCCTTCAGGGAATCGGCAAAGCACTCGAGCCTGGCAAGGTTGCCTTCCTCGTGCGCCGACATGTATTTCCCCGCGTCGTGCCAACCGCAATCTATGCGGTATCGTTCTTTCAGGCCGCGCAACTGGCTAATGGCGAAATTGTTCAGCGCGAACAGCTGGCGCTGGTATTCGACGTTCGGCTGTCCACCATCCACGTTGTGCGGAACATCGATCAGAAAGCCGGCGTTTCGGCCCGAAGTGCCCTGGCCGATATCGAGTGCATCGATGAGGGCGATCCTTGCCTGCGGGCGGATCTCCGCCAGCCGGCGTGCCAGCGAGAGGCCGGTGAAGCCGGCCCCTACGATGGCGACATCGAAATGCTGTTCCCCCTTGAGGCGCGCGCCGAGACGGGAATGACGGGAAGGTAACGATTCATACCAGCCGAGATCACCGTCGATGGCCGGTCGTTTGTGTATGGCTTGCATTGATAAGTTGGCTGCCCGGGAAGAGCAGCCGCCATTCTATACACATAGTGAGCCTGGCATGGCGATTAGCAGGGGGAATCAGGGTTGGCCGGTCACGGCCGTCTGGTCCTATTCTCCTATGCGCCCTGGGATGTCAGGCCTTTTTCGATCTGCAAAATCAGCACCCTGGCCGACGCCTGTGCCACCACTCACAGCGGCCCGGGAAGTGCCTTCAGGCCAATCCAGAGCACCCCAATGACGACATTGACCGGTACGCTGAGCACACCGGAAACGTAGAAGAGCGCTGACAGGCCAGGCGCGCACAGCTGGAAGCTTCTCGGACGCCACCATCCTCATGCACAGCGCCCCACTTGCCCTGAGCATTTTTGACCCGATCGTAGGCGCGGATGGGATTCTATGACTAGCAAGTACGCTGGTCGCACCAGCGTCCCAATTGGACAAGGTCAAGCGATTGCTGGGCACAGCAAGCGGTAGGCCCTCTTATCATCGAGCGGCCCTGCCCAGCCTCCCCAGCCATTTGTCGGGGGGACTATTTTTCCCCTCGGACAATCCCTCCATTTGCGGGATACCGAAACTGCTGCAATGCAACATACTTGCCAACGGCGACTTGACTGACCCCGTGTTGCCATTCCTCGAGGGTGTGGGCGCCAACCCTGCCGCCTACACCCCTTTTTCTACCGGCTTCCCGTTAAATCCCCCGAGGGAAACCAGCGTTACTGCGTCGATGCCTTGATGTTGGTGCGCGTGCCGCGCTTGATCAGCTCTCCGGCTACGAGCCTTCCTGGGGACGCCTTGTCTGACCCGGGAGTCACTAGCGTGGCGAGGACGGACCGCAAAAAATCCATCTCTTTATATTGCTCAGTACGCGCAAAAAAGACTACCCGCTTCACTAATGCCGCGATGTGAAAGAAACGCAACTAGTGAGCGGGCAAACCTAGACGTGCGGGGATATTGCCGCGTCGCTGACGCCAAGAAACAGCTTTGGCAGCAACTCCTCAAGCCAAGGAATTTCAACTCGGCAAACGGATTCCGGTATTCGTGCTCACGCCTCTGGAATCAGAAATTTGTCGCGATTCTTCCCCAGCCACGCCGGTGCACGACCACGTCCGGTCCAAGTGGCGCCGGTCTTCGGGTCCATGTACTTTGGCGGCAGCGAGGTTTTCTCTTTTGCCGGAGCCTTAGCCTGATCGCTAGCTGCTGGGCGCCCACGGCGTCGTTTCGGAGCCAAGTCCTCAACGGTTAGTTCGTACTCCGCCATCAAACCCTGGATCTTCGCGATAACTCCAGCGACCTCGCTTTGACGAACCTCAGCGAGCTGGGTTTCGAGCTTTTCTTTTTCTGCCAGCAATTGTTTGTAGGTAGCCATGTCGGTCTCCATCAATTAAGATCAGTTCGATATCCTACAACACAACACCGAACTTTCATCAACTCCTTGCTTGTATTCCACCGGCCAATATTAAGCCAGAATTCTGGCGAGTGAATTCAGAACAAGCAGCCAACAAGGGCCTCGCTGTGACCGTGGCACTGGGAGAATCTGGCCAGGCGAACATCCAACTAGCTGAATGAAGGGTGTTTCAGAAGAGCGACGAAATCGCGGCTCCCCTCTCCTTGTGCCACCAAGTCCGCCCCCGCATTCTGCAGTGCCCCCACCTGTCAATCTCCGGGAGGGCCATCGGGCTCGATGGCTCCCCCGGCGGCTACAATACTGTGAGGGCGCAGGGCCTGTGCGCCGAGAATGTGAGTGGAGAAGTAAATGGCGACAGCTCGAGCTGGCACCAAAGGGGAGGCACTAAGACTCCTTGGGACAGAAGGCGTGACGGTGGTGGAACTGGACTATGAGGCTGGCTGGCAAGATGCGATTGAACTTGGTCGGCTCGGCCAGAAGGCAGGGATACGCGTGGAATATCGCGGGCAAGAGAACGTCGCAGTCAAATCTCCAACGGCATTGGTTGCCGGCCTAATGCGGCCAAAAGCGACCTTCCGGCAGCGAAACCTCTATTGCCAGTTTGAGTTGAGCGAACTGCCGACAGCCGCGCTGGAGAGCTTGGAGGCGAAGGCGTCCAAACTGGGTGACTATATCCTTGCCGGGCGTTTGATGCGGGAAGTGGAGGCGGTATGGGAAGATTAAATACGTTTCCCCCTGGCACCCTGCCACCGGACTTGACACCTTAGTGCAGAAAAAGCCTGGGCGTACAAGCCGCCCCAAAAAAGTGCAATGTGCCGTGTAACCGTGGTCAGGCCATAACCTTGAGGCCTCTGATTTCGTTATGCTGCTACTTCGAGTGCAGGCAAGCAGACGACGTGCGCTCAACTCAAGGACGGGTGTCCCAAGCGGTCAATGTTGCACCGGTGCGTTCCCAACGCGCACGTTACGAAGCGCCTTATGCGAAGCACTAGACATTCGACAAGACAGTACTCAACTACCCGGCCTCCGCACAGCACTCTACGGATTCCCGCGGTCAACTTGGAACAGCGCATGGGCGGGACGATGCTGGCGCAACAGTCGTTCGGAAAGCACATTATCCACATTGCCCTCGACATTCGCTTGTAGTCACCGCTCACCGGCTCGTTTGCCGCGGCATGAGCGCGCTCGCTACTAGATCGGTCGGCGGGGTGCCTACTCGGATAGGTCGTCCAACTCATAGCTGGTACTGCGCCCGCCTGCATCCGATTTCCGCAAGACGCCACGTGCGAGCAGATCAGTGATGTCACGCAGCGCGGTGTCCGGGGAGCATTTGGCGATCGCCGCCCACTTGGAGCTGGTGAGCTTGCCTTCGAAGCCATCGAGCAGTCGGTTGAGCAGCTTCACTTGCCGCTCGTTCAGTGGCGTGGTCGCCCAGCGCTGCCAGAACCGCGCCTTGACCAGCACAGCATCAAGGGTGTTCTGCGCCTGATCGAGGGCGCGATGCAGCGTATCGAGGAACCAGGCCAGCCACTCGGTGACATCCATCGACCGCTTCTGGGTCCGCTCCAGGATATCGTAGTAGGCCTTGCGCTCCCGCTGGATCTGCGCCGACAGGCTGTAGAAACGCTGTGGGCTACCATCGGCACGCGCCAGCAACAGGTCGCCGATCGTCCGGGCTATACGGCCGTTGCCGTCGTCAAACGGATGCAAGGTGACGAGCCACAAATGGCCGAGGCCTGCCTTGAGCAGAGGAGGATCGTTCGATGCACCATTGACCCAGTCGAGAAATCGGCTTGTTTCAGCTTCCAGGTGATTGGCTGGCGGCGCTTCGAAATGCACACGTTGCCGGCCGATGGGGCCGGACACCACCTGCATCGGACCGCTGGTGTCGTCACGCCAGCCACCGACCTTGATCCGCGCAAGGCCAGAGCAGCCGGTGGGGAACAGTGCGGCATGCCAGCCAAACAATCGCTCCCGAGTGACCGGTGCATGGCAATTGGCGGTCGCGTCGAGCACCATTTCAACCACGCCTTCGACGTGACGATCGACAGGGGCCAGTGCGCCAATATCCACACCCAGGCGACGGGCGATGGACGAACGCACGGATGCGACGCTGAGCTGTTCGCCCTCGATCTCGCTGGTCTTGACCACGTCCTCGGTGAGCGCCGCGAGACTTGCCTGATCGCGTAGAGCCATGCCGACATCAGCCAAGCGCCCCATCAGTAGTCCTTGGGCGCGACTAACCTCGGCCATTGGCCTTGCCAGGGCCGCCAGATCGTAGTGCCAGCTCGGCCACTCACTGGCCTGCCAGATATATGCACAATCTCCGCTTTCCATGCGGAGATTATGAGCCACGTTCTCCGCAGCCGCAAGTTATTCACCGCACATAATACGGTGATAGACCCTGGTATTCACCGCAGGAAGGCAAAGCGGAACGGTCATCTAGCACGGGAACCCAGCTTTGCGTGGGCCGTTTCCACAGTGGCACCAATCTGATGCCGTACCGGCGGATTGGGCGGGCGTCTCGCTCACGCTGAATACCCTTCTGGCCGCCCAATGGCCAAATCGAGGCCGCCTTCTATAACGCAGGAGTTGCAGCCACAAATCCATCGATTCGACTTTCAGGCGGATACCAATGCTTGAAATTGTGTAAATCCTGGCCATTCAGAACGGTACATCTCGCATAGCGTGGATGAAGTGGGCGTCCCCCTGATGCGAAAGCCCCCCGTTCGGCTCTCACTCCGCAGTCCTCCGCTGGGAGGTGCCTCCCTAGCATTCCAGCCAGAACAGCTCAATTCTGCAAGAATTCCAGCACGGTGTCCGTGAACCGTTCGACCTGTTCGAGGTTCGAAAGGTGCGCTGCGTCCAGTTCGGCATAACGTGCGCCCGGAATCGTCTGCGCCAAATACTGGCCGTCGCGCGGCGGCGTGGGGATGTCGCCGGAGCCGGCGATCACCAGCGTCGGGCGGGTAATGCCCGCCACGGTATCGCGCAGATCCGAGTCCCGCACCGCGCGACAGTTGGCGGCGTAGCCGGCGGCATCGGTGGCGGACAACATGGCTTGCAGCAATTGCACCAACGCGGGCTGGCCCGCGGCATAGCCCGGCGTCAGCCATTTGTCGACCACGGCGTCGGCGATCGAACCCACACCGTCGCGTTCCACCGCGGCTGCGCGATTCGTCCAGTTTTCCGGTGGGCCAATATAGGCAGCCGTGTTGCACAGCACAACCTTGTCGAATCGGCCGGCATGGTTCAACGCAAGCCACATGCCCGTGATACCGCCCATCGAGAGGCCGCAGAAATGCGCGCGATCGATCTTCAATGCGTCGAGCAATGCGATCACATCTTCGCCGAGCTGCGGGATCGTGTACGGACCAGGCGTGACGGACGACTGGCCATGGCCGCGCGTGTCGTAGCGCAGCACGCGGAAGTGTTTAGCGAAGGCCTCGATCTGCGGATTCCACATGTCGAGGTTGGTGCCAAGCGAATTGGCCAGAACGAGAACGGGAAGCGTGTCGTCCCCGTCGAGGCGGTAGTGCAGGCGCACGCCGGAAAATTCAGCAAAGGGCATGAACGATAGCAGGTTAAGGGCGCGACGGACAAGGCGCGCGCCGGATTGACGGAACGGCAGTCTTAGTTCTGGGCAATGGCCGAGCCGTGCTGGGCCAGCGCCGTGACGCTGATCTCCATGTACGGATACAGCGGCAGCGACGTCAGCAGCGTATGCAACTCGTCGTTGTCGCGCACATCGAAGATGCTGACGTTGGCGTACTTTCCAGCCACACGCCACAGATGGCGCCACTTGCCTTCCCGCTGCAACTGCTGCGACAGCGCTTTTTCGTTCGCCTTCAGTTTCTCGGCGACTTGCGGATCGAGATCGTGCGGAATGCGGACGGTCATTTCGGCCATGAACAACATAGAGGTCTCCTTTTGCTAGCGGTATTGGGGATATTGGGGTGACCGGTGCCTAACGCCTAGACAGTGGCGACGGGCGTGACGGGCGAACCCATTGCGCCCGGCAACCGCAGCGGCGGCGCGGTGAGGAAAAATCGCGTGCGGCGGTGGCTGCGCAGCCACGTCGCCAACTCGCGCAGGTACCAGAGTTCGCCAAGCGGCAATCCCAGCTTGAACAGGCAATGGTGGTGCAGCGGCAACGCCGGCGCAGCGCCGGCCGCCTCGCGCGCCGGGAATCGTTCGACGGCGTAGTTATCGGCCGCGATGGCGGCGATGCCGGAGTCGGTGATCCATTGCAGCAGCCGTTCGTCGCGGCCATCTAGCGCGGCGCAACTGTTGTGCAAGCGATGAGGGTCGGGTTCGCGCTGCATTTCCAGCACCATCTCGGCAAAGCCGGTGCGCAGTACCAGAATGTCGCCTGATTCGACATCGACCTGGTGGGCCTCCATCAAGCGCATCAGGTCATCGTAGCCAATCGTCCGGAACTCCCGCCCGAAATACTCGGCCAGGTCAACCAACACGCCACGGCCCTGGATGCTGTGCTCGGCCAGGGTCTCGATGCCCAGCGCATTGGCGCGGCTGTGATCATGTCCGCAAGCGTGAGCAGCGAAACCATCGTCCTCGCGGTAGTCGACCGGTCCGACGATGTCAGCATTGGGACGGTAGCCGTTGTAGTAGACGCGCTCCGGCACGCCATCGCCGTCGGCGTCGAACAGGGCGCCGACATGGGCCAGCGAATCCCACTGGGTCGAATATTGGAGCGACAACAACACTTGGTCGTCGCTGAGCACGTCGGTCGCGCGAGGATCCACCTTGGTGAGGGGAAAGTTGACGTACGCGATATCCTCACGGTACGTGGGGCGCAGTACCGGCGGATGTCGCCGGACGTTGAGACCGTTGCCGCCGGGATAGTCCAGCGGCAATGACAGGCAGAAGCGCTGGCCGGTGCGGATTTCGCGCGCCGCGGCGCGGATCCGCTCGGCGGTGAGCAGGTTCAGGCGACCAAGCTGGTCGTCATGGCCGAAGTCGCCCCAGTTGGAGCCTTCCGGCCGATTCTTCCATCGCATGGCTTGCGTTTTCCAGTAGCGGGCTGGGGCGGCATGATGTCATGCCGCGCGCGTGGCGCCGAGGCCTGTCGTTGATTGCGGTTCAGAGGCAGCAGGTGCCGTCGAGATAGGCCTTTCGCCAGCGCGTGATGCGGACCTCGGCGAACAGGCTGGCTTTCGTGAAGGGGTCGGCGTCGATGAACGATTGGGCTGCTTCACGCGTATCGACATCAATGATATAGACACCGCCGCCCGCATCGCTGCCGTCGTCGTTCAGCTTGGCACCGCACGCGAGCAGCAGTTGCTTGTGTTGCTCAAGGAACTCGAGGTGGACTTGGCGGGTCGCCTGGCGGACCGTCTGGTGGTTCGGCTTGTCCCAAGTCTCGATAAAGTAAGGCATCTAGCATCGCCTGGTCAATGGCCCGCCGGCAGCGGGCCGTGGCAAAAAAAAGAGCGGACGTGTCGTCAGACGATCTGCGCGCCCCACAAGAGCATCGACACAATGAAGATGAAGCCCACCCAGAACATCATGATGACGGTATAGCCCATCACGTCCTTCAGGCTGAGCTTGGACAGCGCCAGCGCGGGCAGAATCCAGAACGGCTGCACAAGATCGTTCCAGGCGTTGCCAAGCATCACCGACATCGAGGTCTGGCTCACGGAGCTACCGATCGCCTTGGCGGCGTCGATCATGAACGGACCTTGGATCACCCAGTGACCACCGCCCGACGGCGCGAAGAAGTTGATCACAAACGAGCTGACCAGGCCCCAGAACGGCAGCGTCTGCGGCGTGGCGATATCGACGAACACGCGCGATATGGTATCGACCAGGCCCGAGCCCGCCATGATCGCCATGATGCCGGCGTAGAACGGGTATTGCAGGATGATGCCGGAGATCGTCTTGATGCCCTCATTGAGCTTCGCCACGTACTTGACGGGCGTGCCCAGCAGCAGCACGCCGATGAACAGGATCAGAAAGTTGATCAGGTTCAGGTCCAGTGTGCCCCCCTGCGTGAAGTACAGCACGGCGTACGCGAGCCCGCACACGCCAATCACGAGGCTCAGCAACCGGCTGTTGTTCATGCGCCAAGCCAGTGTGCCGTCGCCGCCGATGCTGTGCGAGACGGCAGCGGCAGCGGCAGCCTCGGCCTTGTCCTCGGCGCGCGTGTCCAACTCGACCACGTCCTTGGCGTCGCGTGGGTGCAGCCAGGCATTGAGCAGCGGCAGCGTGACGATGACCGCCAGGCTGGTTAGCAGCATCGGCGTGGAAAAGATGGTTTCCGACAAGGGGATCACGCCCATCAGCTTTTCCATTGGGTGCCCCTTGGTGGAGATCAGCACCGGGATGCTGGCCGACAGGCCGAGGCCATACATCGTGAAGCCGCTATAGGCCGAGGCGATGATCAGCGGGTAGTGCACACCCTTGACGCGGCGGGCCAGTTTCTTGGCGATGATGCCGCCGATGACCAGACCGAAGCCCCAGTTCAGGTAGCTGCCGATGCCACCCACCAGGGTGGCGACGATGATGGCGCCGTGCGGCGTGTTGACCTTGCCGACGATCCGGTCGAGCAGGCGGTCGGTCAGTGGCGCGGTGGCCAGCACGTAGCCCATGGCCAAGATCACCGCCATCTGCGTAGTGAACGCGAGCAGATTCCAGAAGCCCTTGCCCCAGCTAACTATCACGGCGGGCGCGGCCTGGCCTTGCACTAGCATCGCCATAACCATCGTCAGCAGCGTCAGCCCGATGGCGAAAACAAACGGATCCGGCAAATACCGGCGCATCAGTTCTGTAAAGAACCCGGCAATCTTGTTCACTTCACTGTCCCCTAAATGTAGCCAAACTCATCGTATATCGAACATTAGTTCTATATGCGAACCTATGTGGCGGTTGCGCGCATCCTAGACGCTTAGGTTTGTGGCGTCAAGTCAACAAAACAGCGAATTATTGCGATTTACGAAAATATACGAAATTTGTGCAGCGCGACATTGCGAGTCCAACGAGACCCGGTCGGAGAGGAGCATTGTCTCGTTAGCCGAAACACGCCCGCAGCCTCGATGAAATGGATCGCGGGATTCATGAGGCTATGTCTATGTATGAATAGACTGTTGAGTTCAAGTTCTGCCCAGATTACAGAGGTCGACGAACGCGTTTCCATACGACCGCGTCACCCGCGCCCGCCACGACGCCATGGATGGATGAAAGGAAAGGCCCACGCCCTCTTGGCCACAGCGCAGCCCGGCAAGGACAAGCGCGCCCTGAGCCAGATCGTGGAAGATGCTGGCGGCTGAGGCGCAGATACCGAGCGGTTCCTGATTGCGCAAGAGCACAAACGCAATGCGGAGCGTTTCGTTGCGTCCTTCCGCGCCTTGGTAGCCGATCCCAACGGTGAATCGTTGACAGAATCGCAGCGACGCATCCGCGCAGCATTCCGAGGCCAAGGGAAACTTACTATCAACGCCGTTCGGAGGTGCGTCGACGCCGCAACCGCCAATGGACCCAGCCATATCCAAGGGCGCCGAGAAGCCGAATCCATGCCCCTTCTGCAGGCAACCGGCCGCCACGAAGACAGGCGGCGATTGGTACGCCGCCGGCTGCACAACCCACTGGCCCCAGGGCGTGCTGTCTGCTACGGGCAGTGAACCGTCGCCCGCAGTGCCGATGTTCCACCAGTTCGTCCGCAACCGCGTGATGTGGTGAGGCAAGGACCACAGCGGCGATATCACGCGACTCAACGAGGGAGGCAAATACACGTTGGACGAGGCGTCGAAAATCCGCGCGCGCGACACCGACCGCATGTGGCCGTGTGCGCAGATGGACGTGCTGGCACACCCGATGGCCGACATGCAGCACTTGCCAAAGCCGCCTAAGTACAAGACGAAGTGCGCCGGCGTGGCCGACTCGCTCAACAAAAAGGACCGTGCGTGACCACAGCTCGAAATTTAGTACTGATCGTGTCGCCCATCGCGATCCCCACCGTAGTTCCGCCGATCGCCGTGATCGCGATCGCCATGGTCCTTATCATGCTCCCCGTGGGGTTCTCCGCCGTAGTAACCGCCGCCGCGGTGCTCATCACCGTACGGCGCCACAACGCAGCCGCCGAGCAGCGCTACAGAAGCGGCAAGCATCACAAGAATGGATTTCATAAGTCTTCCTGATTTATTTTGACCTCCATTTAGAGTAAGAATACGCACTGCATTGCAGCTCGAATGTAAGCAATAGTTTCCGCAAAAGTGAGGTGTTCGCGTGGATCTGAGCTGACAGGCTGTGGAAACGCTGTGGGCTGCTATCGGCACGCGCCACGATCGTACGGGGTATATGGCCGTTGTCGTCGTCAAATGGATGCAAGGAACCGGTGCATGGCAATTGGTGGCCGCGTCGAGCACCATTTCAACCACGCCTTCGACGTGACGATAGACTGTGGCCAGTGCGCCGATGTCCACGCCCAAGCGGCGGGCGATGGACGAACACACGGATGCGACACCGAGCTGTTCGCCCTCGATCTCACTGGTCTTGACCACGTCCTCCGTGAGCGACCGCGAAACTCGCCTGATCGCGCAGCGCCATGCCGACATCAGATAAGCGCCCCATCAGCAATGCTTGGGCGCGACTAACCTCGGCCATCGACCCTGCCAGGGCCGCCAAGTGTCAGCTTGGCCAGTCATTGGCCTACCAGATGTCCAATCTCCGCTTTCCATGCGGAGCTTATGAGCTGCTTTCTCCGCAGACGCAAGTTATTCACTGCATATAGTACGGTGATAGCCCTGATATTCACTGCAGGAAGGCGAGCGGGACGGTCACCTAGTACGGGCACGATCCAGGCACATGCCCAGCGCGTGCGTGATCGGTACGGCACCGGATCGGCGCCACCGCGGAAAAAAGGCCCACATGAAGCAAGATGCGGTTCCATTGGACTCAGGCGCCGGCACTCCCAACAGATCTTCATGTCGTGAAGGAATCCGTTTCCCCGACGCCCGGCAAGCGCGGTTCAGTTTTGCTGGGACGGCGGACGGATAGGACAATGTTCGCCACTTGAGATGGGAGGGCGCTTCGGTCCACCAGCCTATTTGCACAGCGAGCGCGATGCGCGGCACGAAGCCACGCAGGCGCGTCAGCGGATTGGACATGTCACGCTCTCGCTGAAGGCCCTTCCGGCCGCCCCTCACGCCACGTCGCTCACCTGCCAAATGGTCGGTGCCGCCAAACCCCGGTTTAAGGTTGGAGAGGAAATCCAGGCGATTAATTGCATTTTAATAGCCAAGAGGACCCTCACAAAGGATATTCGGCACGCTCTCGTGCATCCTCACACCGGCATGCCAGCGCCAGATTCCCCGCACATACCATCGTTGCAACCCCTTTCAAGATAGGTACCAGTGCCTGCAAGCAATGACCGATACCCCTGCCATGATGCTCTGCAAGATCGGCGCCGATAGGTGACGGAAGCAGGCAGACGATCTGCCTGTGCGAACGAATGCGAATGGAGAACTGCATGACGACCGTGCGAGCCGACACCAAAGGAGAGGCGCTGCAGCTTCTGAACATAGCGTGATGGCCGTCGAACCGGATTATGAGTCCGGCAGAAAGGAGATCCCATTGAACTCAGCCAACTTGGCCGGCAAGTCGAATATGGAGCCCAAGAGAACCTCGCTGTGTGATCACCCACCGCGCTCATACTGCTGCGTTTTCATGACGCGGACGACACGGCAGCCGGTGGGATACGCTTGACATCGGCGACTAGCGTCCCGGGGCGCGACCCGCAGGCCATGCTTCCGTCCCTTTCCTCTCGCCTTGCCCCCTCGGGGCTCATCCCTATTCCATCTGAAAGCGCTAACTGCTAGTCTGGCAAACTTGGTGTCGCCCCTCGGTCCGGGCCATACCCTGGTTTTGGTGCATTGCCGTCCAGGCCAGCTTTTTCGATCCCTTGCTTTTGGTTTCCGTTGGAAAGACCCGCATGTCGCGACAAATGCCCCCTCTGAATCCTCTACGAGCTTTCGAGGTTGCGGCCCGGCATCTCAGCTTCACGCGGGCGGCTGACGAGCTCTACGTCACGCCGTCCGCCGTCAGCCACCAGATCAAGACGCTGGAAGAAAGCCTTGGCGTGCAGTTGTTCCTACGCGAGGCCAAGTCGCTCGTGCTGACACCAGCCGGCATGGCATACCTACCGAGCGTGCAGCAGGCGTTCAAGCAGTTGGCCGACGCGACGCAGCGCCTGCACAGCAAGGACCTGCCGGCACTGAAGGTCAACATGCCGCCGACCTTTGCCGTGAAATGGCTGATCCCGCGCATGGACCGCTTCATGAAGGACTACCCCGCGGTCGACCTCAAGGTCTCCACCTCCAACCACGCTATCAACTTCGACCGCGACGATTTCGACTTGGCCATCCGTTACGGCCGCGGCAACTATCCAGGCCTGCATTCCGAGCTATGCTTGTCGGTCGAGGTGATTCCCGTGTGCAGCCCCGCGCTGCTGGCCGGGCCCCGCCCGCTCAAGGAACCGGGCGACCTGAAGCACCACACCTTGCTGCATGACGACAGCACCTATACCGATGTGAGCAATCCGGACTGGTCCATGTGGCTCAGCCATGCGGGCGTGACCGATGTGGACGCATCGCGCGGGCCGTCGTTCTGGCCGAGCCACCTGGTGATCAATGCCGCCACCAGCGGCCTCGGCGTGGCGCTGGTCAAGAAGAACTGGGTCGAGGAAGACCTGCGGCAAGGGCGGCTGGTGCGATTGTTCGAGCAGATCCACCTGCCGGTGGAATTTTCTTACTTCGTGGTGTTCCCGGAAGAACGTCTGAGCGATCCGCGCGTGACCACCTTCGTCAACTGGCTGCGTGCCGAGGTCGCCGCAGGCGACAACCTCGAACACGCTTGAACCTGCCTGAGCCCGCCGCGCCGGCGGTTCAGCCGGTGCGTCCCCGCGCCGCCTTGGCTTGCACCCGCGTACGTAGCTTGTCCACGTTCACCATGAAGCGGCTGTGCGTGCCGGTGCAGATCTCTTCAATGCCATCGCTGGCCGCCACGCGGAACGTGACGCTGCGGCCCTCGATGGCAGTGACCTCCGCGTTGATCCGGACCTCGCCGCCAAGCAGCGTCGCACCACTGTGCCGGATCGATACCTCGGTGCCGACCGAGCTCTCGCCCGCGTCCGCGTGGTCTTGCAGGAAGTCCAGGCAGGTCTGCTCGATATCGCGGATCAGCTCCGGCGTGGCGTAGATGCGCAGCGTCTCGCCCAGGAAGTCAATGGTGCGTGGGCGGTCGACGGTCAGGGAGCGCGTCGCCGCTGCACCGGTTTTCAGGCTGTCTTTCATCTTGATTCCTCAGGAATACCGGCAAGCCGGTAGATGCGCGCCGCGTTATCGTGCAGCAGCTTGCGCTGATCGTTTGGCGGATAGATGTCGATGGCTTCGATGAAGCCGGCGAGGATCGTCGCGTAGCTGGCCACCAGGCTGTCCACCGGGTAGTTGCTCGCGAACAGGCAGCGCTCGGTCCCGAAGAGCGCGATGGCATCGCGGATCACCGGCACGTTATCCGTCGCCTCCCAGGCGCAGCCCGGCAGCCCGAGCCCCGAGATCTTCACCGCCACATTGGGCTGCGCCGCGAGCACCGCCATGGCATCGCGCCAGCCTCTCAGCCCCACTTCGCTACGGTCCGACGGCAAGCCCGTATGGTTGAGGATAATCTGCGTAGCGGGAAAATCCCGTGCCAGCGCCGCAGCCTGGTCCAGGTTCCACCATGGCGCCTGCAGGTCGTAGGACAGGCCGTGGCGCGCCAGCAAGGCATAGCCCTGCCGCCAGCGCTCGTCGTCCATCGATCCCTTCAAGCCGCGCGCAGCGCCCTCGCGGGTGGCGCTGGTCACCGGCTTCTGCCGGATCCCGCGTACCATCGGAAAGGCGGCTTGCGCCGCCAGGATCTCCGCCACGTCGCCACGGTCCAGCTGCGCGTGCGCGACCAGCGCAGAGGGACGGCCCGCGCGCTCCGCCAGTGCGGTGAGCCACGCGGTCTCGTCCACCGGATTGGCGCGAGCCCATTCCGCTTCCACATGCACGGTCTGCGCGGGCGCGAAGCCGTGCGTGTCGCGCTCGAAATCCACCGGCAAGTAGTTGCGTTTCAGGGCGGAGTAGTCGCCGTAGCGGAACCCGCTGACTTCTTCACCCTGCAGCCACGGATAAGAATTAGCTTGCAAGTCCCAGAAGTGATGATGCGCATCGATAAACGGCTGATCGAATGTGAAATCGGGCATCGCGCTATTCCTTCACCGCGATCCGGCTGACCAGTTGCTTGTATTGCGCGGACTCCTTCGCCATCACGGCCTGCAGCGTCACATCGTCTGCGTAGGTATCCGTGCTGAAGTGCAGCTTCTCCAGCGTCTGCCGCATGATCGGCTCCTGCACGGATTTGGCCACGGCAGCCTTGAGGATGTTGATGACTTCCGGCGGCGTGCCCTTGGGTGCCGAAATGCCCCGCCAGATGCCCATCGAGAGGTCGATATTGCGCTCCTTGAGCGTCGGCACGTTCTCGTAGCCGGCGACGCGCTTGTCCGCCATCACCGCCAGCACCTTGAGCTTGCCCGCCGCCACGTAGGTGGCGACTTCGGCCGTGCTCACCGTCACCGCGTCGATATGGCCACCGAGGAGCGCCATTGTGGCCGGCGCGCCACCGGGATAAGGTATGTGATTGAACTTGGCACCGGTCTTCTCCGCCAGCGCGGCGGCGGCCATGTGCCAGGCGGAACCCTGCCCGGCATTGCCCACGCGGATGTTCGAATCCGGCTTGCGAGACTCCGCAAGGAACTGTTCCAGCGTGGCGTAGGGTGCGTCCGCGCGCACCACTATGGCTGCCGGATCCGCGTTGAGCCGCGCGATCGGCACCAGGTCCTGGTAGGTAAACTTGGCCAGGCCCAGGTAGTTGAGGAAGGTCACTTCGCTGGAAGACAGCACCAGCTTGTAGCCGTCCGGCTTGGCGTGCACGACTTCGCCCAGGCCGAGTGCGCCGGTGGCGCCGGGCTTGTTGATGACCACCAGCGGCTGCGACAGATGCTTGGCGGCCGCAGCGGACAAGGCGCGCGCGACCACATCCGCGCCGCCGCCGGCTTGCCAGGGCACGATCAGCTCGATGCGGTGATTAGGGTAGGCATCGCCCTGCGCGGCGGCAACGCCTGCCCAGCCGGCGACGGTGGCGATGAGGGCGTAAGCCGTCACCCGCCACGGGTGTGAGTAGAACTTCATGATGCTTGTCTCCGTGATTCTTATGCTTTGTGCTTCTGGTGTCTTCTATTGCCCCGGCTTGCTCAAGCCGTACCGTTTTTCAGCGTTTGTGGCGCAACCGGCTGGCCGAAAGCGCCACGTTCGCGTAGTGCCTCGATCGCCATGTCATCCAGGCCAAATTCGCCAAGTACCTCTTGCGTGTGCTGCCCGAGCAAGGGCGCCGGATAGCGGACCTGCTGCGGCGTGCCACTAAGCTTAACGGGAAAGCCGAGCGCCTTCACGCGGCCTTCCACGGGATGGTCGATCTCCAGCACCATCTCGCGCGCCACGGCCTGCTCGCTCACCAGCGCCTCGTCATAGGTGTAGATCGGCGCGGCCGGCACGCCCGCGGCGAGCAAGGCGTCCACCCATTCGTCGGCGGGCTTGCGCGCGAACTCGCCTTCGATTTCGCGGATCAGCACATCGCGGTTGCGGATGCGCGCTGCGTTGTCGGTGAAGCGCGCATCCCGCAGCAGGTCGGTACGCTCGATCACCTCGCACAGCGCGGCCCACAGCTTGGGGTTGGCGGCGCCGATGACAAAGTGCCGGTCTGCCGCGCGCACGGCCTGGTAAGGCGCGCTCATGCGGTTGGCACTGCCGATCGGCACCGGCACCGTGCCCGTGCCCCAGTACTCGGCGGACTCCCACACCGACAGGCCCAGCGCGGTTTCAAACAGCGATGCGTCCACATACTGGCCTTGCCCGGTATGGCCGCGCCCGATGATCGCGCTCAGGATGCCGTAGGCGCTAAAGAGGCCCGCGCCCAGGTCGGCAATCGGCACGCTCGACTTCACCGGTGGCCCATCGGGATGGCCCATCACGCTCATCACGCCCGACATCGCCTGCGCGATTAGGTCCAGCCCGGGCCGGCGCGCCCACGGGCCGGTCTGGCCAAAGCCCGAGATGCTGGCATAGACCAGCCGCGGATTGATCTCGCGCAGCACCGGGTAATCGATCTTCAGCCGTGCGGCCACGCCGGGGCGGTTGTTCTCCACCAATACATCGGCGCCGCGCACCAGTTCATAGAACGCTTCCAGCCCGGCGGGATTCTTCAGGTCGATCTCCACGCTACGCTTGTTGCGATTCAGCGCCAGGAAGCCGCCGCTGTCCTCGCCCTTGAGCCGGAAACCCATGGCCTTGCGGGTCTGGTCGCCGACGCCCGGCGTTTCCACCTTGATGACGTCCGCGCCCATGTCGCCGAGCAGCATGCAGCAAAAAGGGCCAGCCATGATCTGGCTGACATCGAGGACCTTGATGTTCGACAAAGGCAAATTCATTGGAAACCTTATGGCTTGGTAACGGGAGGCGTGCGGATCAGCGGCCCTGGAAGGCTGGCTTCGATTTGTTGACGAAGGCCTGGTAGCCGATGCGGAAGTCCTCCGTGTCGAAGCAGGCATAGGCCTCGGCGTGCTCTTGCGCACTGAGCGGCGCGGGGTTCAGCAGCCGGCGCACGAACTGCTTGTGCCAGCGGGCGACCAGCGGCGCACCCTGGCCGATGCGGCGTGCCGCGGCGTAGGCTTCGACCGGCACCTCGGCATCCGGAACAACCCGGTTGACCAGGCGCTTCTCCAACGCCTCGGACGCCCCGAACACGCGCCCTTCCAGCACGATCTCCAACGCCACGGCCGGGCCGGCCAGCGCCATCAAGCCGCCAAGCTCGCCATACGACATCACAAGGCCGAGCCGGTTGACCGGCACGCCGAAGCGGCTGGACTCGCCGCAGATACGCATGTCGCACATCGAGGCAATCTCCAGTCCGCCGCCTACGCAAGCGCCCTGGATCATCGCCACCGTAGGGTGACGGCTGCCGGCAATCGCCTCCATGGCCGCGTGGGTGATCTGCGCGTAGTCCTGCGCCTGCGCCGAGCTGGAACGCATGCGGGTGAACTCCTCGATGTCCGCCCCGGCGGCAAAGGCCTTGTCGCCCGCGCCGCGCAGCACGATGCAGCGCAGGTCATCGTTGGCTGACAACGACTTGAACGCGTCGGTCAGGCCCTGCCACATGCCCAGGTCGAGCGCGTTCAGCTTGTCCGGGTTGTTCAGCGTAATGGTGGCGATGCGCTCGTCGTACTCGATCAGGATGGCTTGTCTCATGGTTTGTTTTTGTCGATGGATGTCGGCGGATGTTGGGTGGCGCCTGCCGCTAGCGCAGGCTCGAGGCGGTGCCTTGACCTTGCGAAGTCTAGGGTTTCCGCCGCCGCCCGCCAAACGAGAAAAACTCAGCGGTTCTTCAAGAAAAACTACGCCCCCGCCTGACCGGCGTGCCTATGAAAAAAACTTGGGCCTGCTTCAAGTAAATCCACGTTGTGGCGCAGGCGGCTTGTTTCTAGACTTCGTCACCAACGCAGCGCTCTGCAATGTCCGAGAAGCCGCCCAGCACGCACAGCACATACCGCATGGAGACAACAGATAACATGGCCCTGATCAACTACATCACCCAGATCCAGATCGATTTCGGCGCGATTGCGCTGCTGCCGCAAGAATGCGAGCGCATTGGCATCGCGCGCCCGCTGGTGGTCACCGATGCCGGCGTCAAGGCAGCGGGCATCCTGGAGCGCGTGCTGGCGCAACTGCCTGCCGGCATCCAGGCCATCGTCTTCGACGGCACCCCCTCCAACCCGACCGAGCGCGCCATGCGCGAAGCCGTGGCGCTCTATATCGAGCACCGCTGCGACGGCATCATTGCGGTAGGCGGCGGCTCGCCGATTGACCTGGCCAAGGGGGTTGCCGTGTGCGCCACGCACCTGGGTCCGCTCAAAACGTTTGCCGCCATCGAAGGCGGCGTGGCACGCATCACTGCAGCCACCGCCCCGCTGATCGCCGTGCCAACCACGGCCGGCACCGGCAGCGAGGTAGGCCGCGGCGCAGTGCTGATCCTCGACGACGGACGCAAGGTGGGCGTGCTCTCGCCCTACCTGGTGCCGCGCGTAGCCATCTGCGACCCGGACCTGACCTTTGGCCTGCCGCCACGGCTGACGGCAGCCACCGGCATGGACGCCATCGCCCACTGCATCGAGACCTTCCTGGCGCCGGCGTTCAACCCGCCCGCCGACGGCATAGCACTCGACGGTCTGCGCCGCGCCTGGCTGCATATCGAGACCGCCACCGCCTCGCCGCAAGACCGCAGCGCGCGGCTGAACATGATGAGCGCGTCGATGCAAGGCGCCCTGGCCTTCCAGAAAGGGCTGGGCTGCGTGCATAGCCTGAGCCATTCGCTAGGCGGGATCAATCCGCTGCTGCACCACGGCACCCTGAACGCCATCCTGCTGCCCACCGTGATCCGCTTCAATGCGTCAGCCCCCTCGGTGCGCGACGAGCAGCGCCTGGAGCGCATGGCGCAGGCGATGCAACTCGACGGCCCCGAAGCCATCGGCTCGGCCATCGTCGCCATGAACCAACAGCTGGGCCTGCCGAACGGGCTGGCAGCGCTTGGCGTGACGAGCGCCCTGTTCCCCCGGATTATTGAAGGCGCGCTGGCGGATCACTGCCACAAGACCAATCCGCGCATTGCGAGCGCGGAGGAGTACGCGGCGATGCTGGCTGAGGCGATGTAGGTGTTTGTGGTTTGCCCCTCTCTCCCGCTTGCAGGAGAGAGGGGCAAACCAGCGCCGCATAAGAGCGCAAAGAAGTCCGCTGTACCTATAAAAACAAACTGGAGACAAGCCATGCTACGCAGGACGTTCCTCACTGCCACGGCCGCCGGCGCCGCCTCGCTGGCTGCACCCCTGGCCTTTGCGCAGGCGCTGCCAACCGGCCCCATCCGCATCGTCGTGGGCTTTCCGCCCGGGGGCGGCACCGATGTGATGGCGCGCGTGATGGCCAACAAGCTCGGCGAGCTCTGGCATACGTCGGTCATCGTCGACAACCGTCCCGGCGCCGCCGGCGTGATTGCCGCCGAGTATACGGTCAAGCAGCCCGCCGACGGCACCACGCTGCTGATGACCAACATCAGCAACCACGCCATCGCGCCCAGCCTGTATCCCAAGCTGGGCTACGTGGTCGAGCGCGACTTCACGCCCATCATGCTGGTGGGCGTCACGCCCAATCTGCTGATCTGCAATACGCGGGAAGGCGCCAAGACCCTGAAGGATGTAATCGACCAGTGCCGCAAGAGTCCGGGCAAGATCACGTTCGGTTCGTCTGGCGCGGGCGCGGCGCAGCACCTGGCGCTCGAATTGTTCAAGCTGCGTGCCGGCGTGGATGCGATGCATGTGCCGTATCGCGGCTCAGCGCCCATGCTCACCGACCTGATCGGCGGGCAGATCGATTTCAGCTTCGAGACCATGACCTCGGCCACGCCGCAGATCCAGGGCGGCAAGCTGATCGCCATTGCACAGACCCGGCCCAGGCGCGCCAAGAGCTTCCCCAACGTGCCCACCGTCGCGGAATCGGGCTTCCCCGGCTTCGACGCCAGCACTTGGTACGGGCTGGTCGGCCCCGCCGGCATGCCGCCGAGCTTGGTGCAAAAGATGAACGCCGACATGAACAAAGTATTGGCGATGCCGGAGGTGGCGGACAAGCTGGCCAGCTTCGGCGCCGAGGATGGCGGCGGTAGCGCCGCGCGCTTTGGCACCTTTATCGGCGCCGAGCTCACCAAGTGGGCCAAGGTGGTCAAAGACGGCCAGGTGAAGGTCTGACATGGCGCGCCGCATCACCATCGAGGAAACCCTGCCGCGCGACGCCGCGCAGGCGGTGCTGGTTGGCCGCGTGTGGCTACCGGGACCGCAAGGCGGCCCAACGCCGGTCGTCGTGCGCAACGGCCAGTTGTTCGACCTAAGCGCGCTGCATCCGACCATCACCAGCCTGCTTGATCTGCCTGACCCGGCCGACGCGGTCAGGCGTGCCGAAGGTGCATCGCTTGGGCTGGTAGCAGACTGGCTGGCATCCACCTGCGAGCACAGCCCCGATCCCCGCTACCGGCACCTGCTCGCGCCGAACGACCTCCAGGTCGTGAAGGCTGCCGGCGTAACCTTTGCCGCCAGCATGATCGAGCGCGTCATCGAGGAGCAGGCGCGCGGCGATGCCGCGAAGGCCGAGACGGTCCGCCAGAGCGTGGCACACCTTGCCGACGCCGGGCTCGCTGCCGTGCGCCCGGGCTCGCCGCAGGCGCTGCGCATCAAGGAGGTGCTGCTCGCCCAGGGGCTGTGGTCCCAATACCTGGAAGTGGGCATCGGTACGGATGCGGAGATCTTCACCAAGGCGGCGCCGCTGTCGTCGATGGGCACAGGTGTGGACGTGGGCATTCATCCGGGCTCGTCGTGGAACAACCCCGAGCCGGAGGTGGTGCTCGCGGTATCCTCGCGTGGCACCATCGTCGGGGCGGCGCTCGGCAACGACGTCAACCTGCGCGACTTCGAAGGACGCAGCGCGCTGCTGCTGGGCAAGGCCAAGGACAACAATGCCTCGTGCAGCATCGGCCCCTGGATCCGCCTGTGCGACGCGGAGTATGGCATCGACGACATCTGCGCGACCGACATCGAGCTCACCATCGAAGGCGACGACGGCTTCGTGCTGCAAGGTGCCAGCTCCATGACGCAGATCAGCCGCTCGCCGCAGGAACTCGTCGGCCACGCCATGGGCCCGCACCACCAGTATCCGGACGGCATGATGCTGTTCTGCGGCACGATGTTCGCGCCCGTGCAGGACCGCGACGCGCCCGGCGCCGGCTTTACGCATCACCTGGGCGACCGCGTGTCCATCCGCACGGCTCGGCTCGGCGGCCTCGTCAACTGGGTCGGCAGCAGCGCCAACCTGCCGCCATGGCGGTTCGGCATCGGCGCCCTGATGAGCAACCTCGCACGCCGCGGCCTGCTCGGCCCCCCTCCCTGAGCCTTTCGCCCGACCCAGCGAGACCCGGGACCACCCGGGCTCGCCACACCGACACACAATTCGAAGGAGACACCATGAGACACGCCATCTCGCGTATCGTGCTGGCCGCGATGTTCGCGGCCACCACCACCACAGCCACCCTGGCCAACGCGCAAACACCCATCAAGCTGCGCTTCAGCCATACCGTGCCCGAAACCGACTCCCAGCACCTGGCCGCGCTATCGTTCAGCAAGAAGGTCAAGGAGCGCACGCAAGGCGCTGTCGAGATCCAAGTCTTTGCCAACAGCCAGCTCGGCAACGACACCACGCTGGTCACCGGCATCCGCAGCGGCACCATCGATATCGGCGCCACCGGCAATCCGTTCGTCACCGGGCTCGTGCCCAAGCTCAATGTGCTGGACCTGCCCTACCAGTTCGACGACGGCCCGCAGGCCTATCGCACGCTGGACGGCACGGTGGGCCGCGGGCTGCTCGATGAACTGGGCTCGCACCAGATCAAGGGCCTGGCCTTCTGGGAGATCGGTTTTCGCAGCCTGGGCAACAACAAGCGCCAGATCAACAAGGCCGACGATATCCGCGGCCTAAAGATCCGCACCACGCCGAACCCGTCGCATATCAAGGCGTTCCAGCTGCTCGGCGCAAGCCCTCAGCCGATGCCGTTCGCCGAGGTCTTCGGTGCGCTGGAATCCGGTGCGGTGGACGGGCAAGAAAACCCGCCCACGCTGATGCTGTCGTCCAAGATGTACGAGGTGCAGAAATACCTATCGCTCACGCGCCACGCCTACACCGCGCTTGTGGTACTGATGAACAAGGCGAAGTTCGACTCGCTCAAGCCGGAGTACCAGAAGATCCTGCTGGAAGAAGCCGCGGCCGCCGCCACGTTCCAGCGCAAGCTCAACGCCGATAATGAAGCGGCGGCCATCGCCCAGCTGCGCGCCAAGGGCATGCAGGTCAACGAGCATCCGGACGTGGCTAGCCTCAAGAAGATCGTCAAGGAAGAGACGCGCCAGCTCTACGTGCAGAAAAACGGCGACACCGTGCTGCGCGCCATCGACGCCCAACGCTAAAGCCGCGCGGAGACCGGACATGCAAACGCTGCCCTCGCCGTCAGTCATTGTAGACGCACATCATCATCTCTGGCGCTTCAGCGACGACGCGCGTTATCCGTGGCTGCAGGAGAAGTACGACCCGCAAGCCTTCTTCCTCGGCGACTACGCCACGCTGTGTGAGGACTTTGGCCCGGACGCCTACCAGAGGCGCTGGGGCAACATGCCGATCGCCGCCACCGTGCACGTGGAAGCCGAGCGCCATCCCGACGAGTCCCTCGCGGAGACCGGCTGGCTCCACCGGATCCACGCGGTTCACGGCTTTCCGAATGCCATCGTGGCACACGCGGATTTCAACGGCGCCGAGTTGGAGCAGCGCTTGCTGGCGCAGGCGGCTTTTCCGCTGGTGCGCGGCGTGCGCTGCAAGCCGGTGACGAGCCGGCGCGCTGACCAGAGCGTGCGCGGGCAAGCCGGCACGCTGCAGGATACGCGCTGGCTGAGAGGCCTCGGCCTGCTGGCCACGCACGACTTGTCGTGGGACTTGCGCGTGCCGTTCTGGCATCTGCAAGAGGCGGCAGATGCGGCGGCGATGTTTCCCACGCTGCGCGTGGTGCTCGAACACACCGGGCTGCCATGGGACCGCTCCGACGCAGGCCTTGCCGCGTGGCGCGGCGGCATGGAAGCGCTAGCGCGCCTACCCAACGTGCACGTGAAGCTCTCCGAATTCGGCCTTCCCGATGCACCGTGGGACCAGGCCGGCAATGCGCGCGTCATACGGCAGGCGCTGGACATCTTCGGCTGGCAGCGCTGCATGTTTGCCAGCAACCTGCCGGTGTCCGGGCTGCGCGCCGGCATCGGGGAAGTGATCGCGACGGTGGCCGCAGGACTGGATGGCCTGGGCGCTGAGGCGACGCACGCCGTGTGGCACGGCAACGCGCTGCGCTTCTACCGGATCGGCCAGACGAATCAATGAATAGAGAGACAACGAATATGGAAACGACAAGCGACGAGCCCACCGTGACCCGCGTCATGGTGCGCACGGCGGAAGGCGCGATGGTGGCCATGATGGCCGTCATGATCGTGCTGGTGTTCGCCAATGTGGTGCTGCGCTACGCCTTCAACTCAGGCATCGCATTCTCGGAGGAAGCCTCGCGCTTCGTCTTCATGTGGCTCACGCTGACCGGCGCCCTTCTGGTCATGCGCGACAAGGCGCACCTTGGCATGTCCACCATCGTGTCCCGACTCGGCGAGCCGGGACAGCGCCTGTGCCGCTTTATCTCGGACGCCGGCGCGCTCGCCTGCTGCCTGCTGCTGGCCAACGGCGCGTGGAAACTGGTGGTGATCGGCATGGACGACATGGCCCCGGTGACAGGCGTGCCCATCGGCCTGGTCTACGCCTGCCTGCTGTTCAGCAGCCTGGGCATGGCCGGCCTGTTGGCGCACTCGCTGTGGCGCTTGCTGAGCGGGCGCATGCCACGCGCGGAACTGGTGCCGGAGTCCGGCGTCAGCGGCGAATGATTTCCTGGAGCCTGTCATGACTATCGTTGTATTCGTTGGCTCCTTGCTGGGCGCCATGGCGCTCGGCATGCCGATCGCATTCTCGCTGCTGGTGTCGGGCATCGCGCTGATGTTCCACCTCGGCAATTTCGATACGCAGATCATTGCGCAGAACATGCTGGAGGGCGTGAACAACTACCCGCTGATGGCCGTCCCGTTCTTCATGCTCGCCGGCGAGCTGATGAACGCCGGCGGGCTGTCGAGCCGCATCGTCAAGGTGGCGGAAGCTACCGTCGGCCACGTGCGCGGTGGCCTCGGCTATGTGGCGATCATCGCCGCTACGGTGGTGGCCAGCATCTCCGGCTCGGCCGTGGCGGACACAGCCGCGGTGGCCGCACTGCTCATCCCCATGATGCGCAACGCCGGCTACAACGTGCCGCGCTCCGCCGGATTGATCGCAGCGGGCGGCATCATCGCGCCGGTTATCCCCCCATCGATCGCCATCGTGGTGTTCGGCGTGGTGGCGCAGGTATCCATCACCAAGTTGTTCCTCGCCGGCATTGCGCCAGGCGCCATGATGGCACTGACGCTCACCGCCACGTGGTACGTCTGCGCCCGCAAGGAATCGGCCTCCGCTGCTGCCACGCAACGCTTCGAGTTCCGCCGACTGCGGCAGGCGCTGATGGACGGTGTGTGGGCGCTGGTGCTGCCGGTGGTCATCATCGGCGGCATGAAGATCGGCGTGTTCACGCCCACCGAGGCCGCCGTGGTTGCCGTTGCCTACGCCATGGCCGTCGGCCGCTTCGTATACGGAGAGCTGAAACTGCGCGACCTGCCCCGCCTGATCGTCACCGCCACCAAGACCTCCAGCACGGTGCTGTTCCTGGTTGCCTGCGCGCTGGTCTCCGCCTGGCTCATCACCATCGCCAATATCCCGGCGCAGGTCACGGCGCTGCTCGATCCCTTCATCGACAACAAGATCCTGCTGATGTTCGTGATCATGGTCCTGGTGATCATCGTCGGCACGGCGCTAGACCTGATGCCCACCGTGCTGATCATGACGCCGATCCTGATGCCCGTGATCACCAAAGCCGGCATCGACCCCGTGTACTTCGGCGTGATGTTCATCCTCAACAACGCCATCGGGCTGCTGACACCGCCGGTGGGCACCGTGCTCAACGTGGTGGCCGGAACCTCGCGCTGCAGCCTCGATAGTGTGATCGCGGGCGTGTGGCCCTTCCTGCTGGCGCTCACCGCGCTGATGTTCCTGTTCGTACTATTCCCCCAACTCATCCTCGTGCCCGCGAGTTGGCTGCGCTAGTCCCTTTCATGACTGACGCGATACAAACAATGACTGCCACCTACGTACCCAAGAAGGAGTCTCACATGAAGCAAACATCTACCGCCAACAAATTGCCAAGGCACAGCATGGCCCTGGCGACAGTGGCCATCCTTGCGCTCGGCCTTTCGTCCGCGCCCGCCCGCGCGCAATCGAGCGAATGCGCCGCCGCGCAGGCCGCCAGCCAGAACCCCGCCTACCCGAGTGCCAGCGTCAAGCGCTATATCAAAACACCAACGGGCTACCTGCTGGTGCTGCGTATGGGCGACAACGTGTTTGCGCAGATAGAAGCGTTTGCCATCTGTGAGCGCGTGCCCAGCGCGAGCCTGAGCGCCATCGGCTTTGCCAATGTGACCTTTGGGTTCTGGGATGCGGAAAAGAAGGCGTTCAATCCGAAGACTTTCCCGAATGTGGAGATGGCGAGTATTGTAGGGAGTCTGGCGTGGAAAGATGGGAAACCCTCTATTCATGCGCATGGGGTTGCCGGGGACAAGCTGTTTGACACCTACGGGGGGCATATCCTGGCGATGGAGGTTGGGACAGGATCGCTGGAGATTACAGTAACTGTTTATCCGCAACGTCTTGAACGAGAGATTGATCCGAACATTGGGGCAAATGTTCTGGGGTTGTAGGCGGCAGGTGAGATCTTCTTTGGGGCTAGGTTCATCTGGATATACAGAAGTGATGGCCTCGCCTTGACCACATCCGGCTAGGAACTGATGGCATTCGGACGCAGCGGGTTTTACGAGCTCGTTCGAAGATTCGCCGCAGATGTACTCTAACGTTCGGAGGTGGAAAAGATAGCATCGAGATGGCCTCGGATACATCGGGACACCGCACGAGGTCCATGACCAGGCGTCGCCAGCGAATCATCCAACTGAAGGTACATTCACCAGGGTGCAGCCTTTCTTGGTCGATGATGGCGCTGCGATAATGGTGGCATTCACAATGGTCCCTTCCTTCATCAACAACCCGCGCTCGCGCAGCATAATTCCGATCTCGTCAAACAGCTTTCACGTCAGGGAAAGCTCGGCGATCGGCAACACGCCCAACACGCGCTGGCCGCCCACCGGCGGCGCAGCCTGCGCTAGCGCGCGTGGCGCCACATTGACCAGCCCGGCGGCGGCAACGCAGGTGACGGTACGGCCAAGGAATTGGCGGCGGAGTGAGTTCATGACATGGTCCTTCGATCTGGCACTGCACGTGCCTAGGTTAAGCGGCGGTTTCGGACATTGCCGTCACTGCGCAAGCGCAGCAACGGCAAAATTACTGCCCCAATGCAGTTATCACACTCACCTGGCTCTGCTGTTCCGTCGTCTGCGCGATGGACAATGCATCCTCGGCCTCCAACTGTGCGCGCTGCACTTGCAGCGTATCGATGAACGGCGTCTCCCCTGCCCGCCAGGCGCGATTGATCTGCTCGTAGGCAGACCGAGCGCTTGAGGCCGCGCTTTCCAGCCGGGCCACTCGGTCTCGGTTCCGAGCCGACGCAGCAACTGCACTCTCGACCTCGGCGACTGCCCTGAGCACAACCGCACGATACGCGAAAAGCGCCTGCTCCGCTTCCGCGCGCCGCAGCATGACCACGCTGCGGCGGCGGCCGCCATCGAAGATTGGAGCGCCTGCGCCCGCGCCCAGCATCCAGGCAATCGAGCGAGCCAGCGTCGCGCCAGAAAATCCGTCGACCACGCCGCCGATTGCGCCAACCAATTGCAGGTGCGGCAGCAAGTCCGCCTCCGCCACGCCAACCCTAGCGTACGCAGCGACCACTCTGGCCTCGGCCGCCCTGACGTCCGGACGCCGGCGCAACAGGTCCGCTGGCGTGCCAATGCCCGCCGGCGGCGTCCACCGCGGCCGCGCCGAGAGCGGCTCCATCTGCTCGTAGACGTCCTTTGGCGTGGCCGCCACCAAGATGGACAGACGATGCAGCGCGTTCTGCCGCTCCAGTTCGAGCAATGGCAACTGGGCGAGGGTCGTCTGTGCCTGGGCTTGCGCGCGGTCGACATCCGCCAGCGGCAGCGCACCGGCCTCGAACATCAGGCGGGTGAGCTTCTCCGTCTCCGTCTGGTTGCGTGCGTTCTCGCTGACCAGCGCCAGCCGGTACTCCAGGCTGCGCGCTGCGAGATAGGTCTGCACCACCTCGGCGGTCACGGCGATCCTGACTGCCTGCGCCGATTCCTGTGCGGAACGCACATCGGCGTCCGCCGCTACCACGCCCTGCCGGATACGCCCAAAGATATCGATCTCCCACGCTGCGTCCAGGCCTGCACCAAACGTGTTGGCGGTGCTCGGGAAGCCCAATGGCGCTTGCGCGGCGGACTGCCTTTGCCTCCCGGCGTCAAGGGTCAGACCGATGTCCGGCAGCCCCTGCGCGGCGGCACCGGCACGCAATGCACGGGCCGCATCAATGCGGGAAACCGCCGTCTTCAGGTCCAGGTTCTCAGCCAGGGCGGACATAACCAGCTTGTCCAGCACGGGATCCTTGAAGCCCTGCCACCAGTTGGCGAGGTCCGGAATGCTCGCACTGCTGGTCAACGACGCATTGGCATAGTCATCCGACAGCGGCAATGGCGTGGGCGTTGTCAGCTGAGGACTGGCGCAGGCCGTCAGCAGTGCCGCCGTTGCCAGTAAAGCCGGTATCAAGCGTATCGCTTTCATTCCGCCACCTCCTTCGCCAGCATCGGCCCGACGGCCAGTGGCGTCTTCCGACGCGTAGCCAGCTTGCGAATGCCCACATAAAAAACGGGCGTAAAGAGTAGGCCAAACAACGTGACGCCAATCATGCCAAAGAATACGGCGGCGCCCACTGCCTGGCGCATCTCGGCACCCGCCCCCTCGGAGAGCACCAGCGGCAGCACCCCCAGGATAAAGGCGAGCGAGGTCATGATGATGGGGCGCAGCCGTTGCTGGCATGCCTCCACCACCGCCTCGATCAAGGCGACGCCCTGCATCTCGAGCTGCCGTGCGACTTCCACGATCAGGATCGCGTTCTTTGCCGCCAGCCCGACCAGCACGATGAAACCGATCTGCGTGAGGATATTGATATCCTGCCCCATGCTCTTAACGCCCAGCGAGGCTGCTAGCAGGCACATAGGCACAATCAGCAGGATCGATACCGGCAGGCTCCAGCTGCCATACTGCGCGGCAAGCACGAGGTAGACCAGCAGCACGCACAGCGGGAAAACCAGCAGGCCGGAATTTCCCGCCGTGGTCTGCTGATAGGACAGGTCCGTCCATTCGAAGGCAATGCCCGGAGGCAAGACTTCACCGGCAAGTTTTTCCATGGTCTTGATCGCATACTCGGAACCAAGTCCAGGCTCGGTATCGCCGCTGATCTCGGTGGCGGGATAGAGGTTGTAACGCGGGGCCCGATCTACGCCCGGCTTTTCCTCGATACGCGTCACGCTTCCGATCGGCACCATGTTCCCGTCCTTGTTCCTCACCTTCAGGCGCGCCAGGTCTTCGGCAGTTACACGGAACGGCAAGTCTGCCTGTGCAGTGACCCGGTAGGTGCGACCGATGATGTTGAAGTCGTTGATATAGGTGGACCCGAAGTACGTCTCCACCGCATCGTTGATCTCCTGGCTTGGCACGCCGAGCATTTCCGCCTTCTCGCGATCCAGTTCGACGAAGACTTGCGGCGTGGCAGCGGAATAGGGTGAGTAAACCCCGACCATACCGGGAGTCTTGTTAGCCGCCGCGATCAGGTCTTCGGTTGCCTTGGCCAGGGCCGCGGTACCAAGACCGCCACGGTCCTCCAGGCGCATGGCGAAACCGCCCGTGCTCCCGAGCCCCTGCACCGGTGGTGGCATGGCGACCACGATCGACGCTTCCGTGATTCCCGCAAGACGGCCGCGCAAATCTGCAGCGATCTTCTCGATGGTGAGACCCAGCGGCTTACGCTCGGCCCACGGCTTGAACACGGGGAACAGGCCGGCATTGTTGGCGGAGTTGGTGCCTGTTGCCGCAGAGACGCCGGAGAAAACAGGCACCCTCGCCACACCCGGAACTTGCAGGGCAATGTCCTCGATCTTTCTCGCCATTCCGCTGGTGCGTTCCAGTGTGGCGCCGTCCGGCATCCGGACAAGTACCACTAGGTAGCCACGGTCCTGCTGCGGGATAAAGCCCTTCGGCGTCGATGCCAGCAGATAGATAGTCGCGCCGATCAGCAGCACATACAGGCACAGCATCGCCGGTATCACGGCCACGACGCGGCGAACCAGCCGCCCGTAAGCTTCGGACAAGCGCTGGAATCCCTGGTTGAACCCCGCTGCCACGCGCTGGGCGCGCCGGCGCAGCCCGGCCAGCTGACCACCTGAGGCCACATGCTCCTCACCATGCTCGTGCCGCTTCAGGATCGCCGCCGCCAGTGCCGGAGACAGCGTAATCGAGCTGAAGAACGAAATCGCGGTGGATACGGCGATGGTCACGCCAAATTGCCGGAAGAACTGCCCCGAGATGCCGGTGATGAAGGCGGTGGGCACGAACACCGCGCAAAGCACCAGCGTGATGGCGAACAAGGCGCCACCTACCTCCTTCATTGTCAGCAGCGTCGCGTCCCTCGGGCTTGCGCCGGTAGCCAGGTGGCGCTCGACGTTCTCCACCACGACGATGGCGTTGTCCACCACGACGCCCACCGCCAGGACTAGGCCAAACAGCGTCAGGTTATTGATCGAATAACCTAGCATCGCCATCACCGCGAAAGTCCCCACCAGCGACACCGGAATGGCGAGAATCGGAATGATGGAGGGCCGCCATCCCTGCAGGAAGACCAGGACCACGAGCACGACCAGTATCACCGCCTCGTAGATAGTCTTCACCAGTTCGTCAATACTGTCACCGATGAACTCCGTCGGGTTGTAGCCGATGTTGTAGACAATACCCTTGGGGAAGTCCTTGCTGAGTTCGGCCATCTTCTTCTGCACAGCCGCCATGGTGGCTACGGCGTTCGCACCCGGCCGCTGCAACACCTGAAGGGCAATGGTGGGATTGCGCAGCATATAGCTGTCGGTGGCGTAGGCGAGCGCGCCGACTTCCACGCGGGCGACATCTTTGAGACGGACCACACGCCCGGCCTCGCCCTGCTTGACGACGATATTGCTGAAATCGGCGGGTTCCTTCAGACGCCCTTCGAAGATGAGGTTCGGCTGGAAGGCCTGGGAAGTGATCGGCGGCTGTGCCACAACACCGCCCGCAACCTGCGTGTTCTGCGCGCGCACCGCCGCTATCACGTCGCCCGGGCTGAGGTTGAACGAGGCAACTCGCTCCGGATCCAGCCAAATGCGCATCGAGTATTCACGCGCACCCAACGGATTGATATCGCCAACGCCGTCGATGCGCTTGAGGGCATCGGCCACGTTGCGAATGGCGTAGTTCGAGACGTAGAGCTGGTCGAAGCTCTTATCTGGCGAATAGAGGAAGATGGTAGCCAACTGGGTCGGCGACGACTTGCGCACGGAGACCCCGCTGCGCTGGACAGGTTCCGGCAAGCGCGGTGTGGCCAGCGCGACACGGTTCTGCACCAGCACCTGCGCCTTGTCCACGTCGGTGCCAGGCTTGAAGGTGACGGTGATATTAAGGCCGCCGTCGGAGGTGGTCTGGCTGTACATGTAGATCATGTCCTCCACACCGTTGACCTCCAACTCGATCGGCGTCGACACCGTCTCTGAAACCGTTTCGGCCGAAGCGCCAGGATAGCTGGCCTGGATCACCACGGTGGGAGGGGCGATCTCGGGGTACTCCGACACAGCGAGTGAAAAGTAGGCCAGGCCACCGACGATGGTCAGGACGATGGACAGCACGATGGCAAGTACCGGCTGCTCCACGGATATGCGGCCGATATTCATGGCTTGGCCTCCGGCGCGTCTTGCTTCGCAAGTGTAGGCTCCGGGGCCCGGACCAGGGACTTGACGGTCTCGCCGGCACGCACACGCTGGAAACCTTCGACGACGATGTTATCACCCGCATGCAGCCCTGACGAAATCTCCCGCATGTTGCCAAACAACTTGCCCAACGTCACTGCACGCACTTCAACCGTCTGGTCCGGCTTGACGAGGTAGAGCACGCGGCGGGTGGCGTCAGTGGCGACGGCGGCATCGGGCACCAGCAGCGCGTCATGCGGCGTGCTGCTGGAAAGCTCAACGCGGCCGAACTGGCCAGGACTCAACGCGAGTTTCGGATTCGGCACCCTGGCGCGCTGCCTGAGAGTCCCGGTGGAACCGTCGAGGCGATTCTCGATGAAGTTCATCTTGCCGATGAGGGTGGGCCGCAGATCACCGGGCAGCGAGATCAAGACTTCCTGCCCGGTCCCCACGCCCCCGCCTTGGCCGGAAGGTCCTTGTGCCCGGGTGTACCTGAGATAGCTCTGCTCATCGACATCGAAATAGATATCGATGGGATCCTGCGAAACAATGGTGGTCAGCGCCGTGGCCGCGCTGTTGCCGCCATTGATCAGGTTCCCCTCGCTGACCTGCTTGCGGCTGATCCGGCCTGACATCGGCGCGGTGACGCGAGTGAAGGACAGATCGAGCCTGGCTCTGGCAAGCGCGCCTTCGGCGCTGGTAACCTCCGCCCGGGCACCCTGCACGGCCTGCTTGCGCTGGTCGAACAAGCTCGTCGCTATCGTGTTGGTCTGGATCAGCACATTGGCCCGCTGAAACTCCTGTTCGCTCAGGCTGAGTTGCGACCGCGCCTTGGCAAGCGCGCCCTCCGCCTCCATCACCGCAGCCTGAAAGGGCCGCGGGTCGATGACAAAGAGGAGGTCACCTTTCTTGACGAAAGCCCCGTCCTGGAAGGCGATCTTCTCGAGATAGCCGCTGACTCGCGAGCGCACTTCCACCGTATCGGTGGCTTCGAACCGGCCCGTATAGATGTCCACGTCCTTTACTTCACGCGCGACCGGCTTGCTGACCGTGACCGTCTGCAGCGCTGGCCTGCTCGCGTCGTCCGACTTGCAGCCGGACATCGTTGCCAAGACAGCCATTGGCAAAGCGGCAAGCGCGGCTCCCCGCACCAGCCGCCTGGTCCATAGATTCTGTTTCATTGGGATTCCTGTACGCATTCCCATGCGCGATATGCAGTTCGCTCGCAAGCGCACCCCTTCGTATTTTTCGATTTCGTCCCCGTCGCCAGCGCAGGGTGCACATTCGGGCGGCACGATTGCCCAGGATGTCACTGTGCTGGCGGATCCGCGAAGCGGTGCGCCCGCTATCGGGACGGCTTACGCACGCGCACCGTCGGTGAAGGGATCGGCCTGGCCACGGGCACCGTCGGTGAAGGGGTCACGCTGACGCGCTGGGTCCGCAGACGGTCCACTGCGGTCGAGTCCCGCAATGCGTTCGATACGCGCACCATCCGTGAACGGATCGACGCGAGTGCGGACACCATCGGTGTAGGGATCGCGCTCGCGTGCAGGGTCAGCAGACGGCCCGCTGCGGTCGAGTCCCGCAATGGTTTCGATACGCGCACCATCCGTGAACGGATCGACGCGAGTACGAGCGCCATCGGTGTAAGGATCGCGCTCGCGTGCAGGGTCAGCAGACGGCCCGCTGCGGTCAAGTCCCGCAATGGTTTCGATACGCGCACCATCCGTGAAGGGATCGACGCGAGTACGAGCGCCATCGGTGTAGGGATCGCGCTCGCGCACAGCAACACCATGCGTGGCGGTGTTGTGCGCGGCCTTGTCCACGGAGTTGTCTGGGTAGGCTGCCTGCGCGGTTCCCGCGAGAAGAGCGGCGGCAAGGCTGGCGGCGGTAATAAGGAACTTGGCATTCATGATGATCTCCGTGTCGGGTTACGGTGTTTGACCGCTCGCTACAAGCGGGTTGTCCGGCATGGCTTCCTGGATCAGGACCTGCCGTACGCTGCGGAACGAAGTATGGTCAGTCCGCGCCACAAGAAAAACCGTGTCGCGCGCAGAAGAGACTTGAATCCGAGGCAACAATGCCCGGCGGCCCTTGCCGCGGAGGCACATCCAAAGCCGCCAGCTTCCTAGCCGTTCTCCCGCGCTCCGCTGTTCTCCAGCGCAGGGCGCACATCGACATATCCTTGACCTGGACGCAAGAATCATTTGCCCGCAGCGGGGTTTTTTCGGAACCCGGGTTCTCCCGATAATCGCCACATCTTGCCGGCAACGCGGCCGGAGCAACCCCAAGGGTCTTCATGCTGGCCGGCTCCTCGTGGCGGCTTTCAGCCTAACCCTTCCTACTTGCGAGAGAACCATGCTTTTCACTCCCTACCGCTTCGGCAACATCGAGATGCCCAACCGCATCGTCATGCCTCCTATGACCCGCTCGCGGGCTGGCGTCGGCGACATCGCCACCGACCTCATGGCCGAGTACTACAGCCAGCGCGCTAGCGCAGGCTTGATCATTTCCGAAGGCACGCAGATCAGCAGGCAAGGCCAGGGCTATGCCTGGACCCCCGGCATCTACAGCACGGAGCAGGTGCGCGGCTGGCGCAGGGTCACCGACACGGTGCATGCCGCCGGCGGCAGAATGTTCGCGCAACTCTGGCATGTGGGCCGGATTTCGCACACGTCACTGCAGCCGGACAATGCCGCGCCGGTTTCGTCATCGGCGCTGGTCGCGAATGGCGTCAAGGTATTCGTCGATCCGGAGGGACGCGGCCCGCAAGCCGGCGTCGGCGAGATGATCCAGCATTCCACGCCGCGTGCGCTTGCCGTCGACGAAATCCGGAGCATCGTCGCGGACTATGCCAGCGCCGCGCGCAACGCGCTGGAGGCTGGCTTCGACGGCGTCGAACTACATGGCGCCAATGGTTACCTGATCAACCAGTTCATCGATTCGCAAGCCAATGCCCGTGATGACGAATACGGCGGTTCGCTGTCCAATCGGCTGCGCTTCCTCAAGGAAGTGGCCCAGGCCGTGGCCGACGTGGTTGGAAAGGAACGCATCGGTGTGCGGCTGGCGCCGTTGACCACCCTGCAAGGCGCGGTCGACGACACGCCGGAAGCCACCTACCTCGCCGCTGCGCATGCGCTCGGGCAGATCGGTGTTGGCTACATTCATATCGCCGAGGCGGACTGGGAAGATGCCCCGGTGATGCCGGCGGCGTTCAAGGAAGCGTTGCGCGCCATCTATCCGGGCACGCTAATCTATTCCGGCAACTACACCCTGGCGCGTGCCGAGCAAGCGCTGACCAATGGCTGGGCGGACCTGATCGGCTTCGGCCGCGCGTTTGTCGCCAACCCGGATCTGCCCTACCGCCTGCAGCACAAGCTGCCGCTCAGTGTGGGCGACCGCTCCAAGTACTTCGGGGGTGCTGCTGCCGGCTATACAGACTACCCGCGCTACACCGCCGCCTCGCTCGAAACCAAGGCCGCCGCATAGGCCGGCACACAAGGAATCGCCATGCCATCCGCATTGGAAAAACTGACCGCCGGCGGCTTCAGCATCGGAGCCGAATTGCCGCTGGACAATGACTGGTCGCCTGCCGGCGACCTTGCGCGCCGCCAGGCCGGCCGCCTGCCCGGAGAGCCGGACCTGGCCCGGCACGGTGAGTTGGCCAGGTTGGCAGATCAACTCGGTTTTCGCGCGCTGTGGGTGCGGGACGTACCGCTCTATGACCCGCAGTTCGGGGATGCCGCGCAGGTCTTCGAGACCTTCAGCTACCTGGGCTACCTGGCGGGCGTGACCGAGCGCATCCTGCTCGGCACGGCCGCGGTGGTGCTGCCGCTGCGCGAACCAGTGCTGACACTGAAATCCTCCGCCACAGTAAATCATCTCAGCAACGGCAGGCTACTGCTAGGGGTGGCCAGCGGCGATCGCCCCATCGAATACCCGGTCTTCGGCCGCGACTTCGAACACCGCGGCGAGGCCTTCCGCAAGCAGGTAGCACTGTTGCGCGACGCGGGCGCGGCCGAGTTGCCCGCTGGCGTCAAGGTATTGCCGCGCCTTCATAAGCCATTGCCCCTGTTGGTAGCAGGACTGGCCCAGCAGACCCCCTCTTGGGTAGGTGAGCATATGGACGGGTGGCTTGCCTATCCCGGCACGCCGGAAGACCATACGCGCCGCAGCGTGCTCTGGCGCAGCGTGGCCGGCGCGAAGCCTTACATCAGCTTTATCCATCTTGACTTGCTGGACCATGCGAACGCGCCGCTGCAACGCCAGCGCTTTGGCGCGGCAGTTGGCCGCAACGGCCTGATTGCCGAGCTCCATGCCATGCGCGAAGCCGGCGCCGGACATATCGGCCTGCACTTCCGCCGCAGCCACCGGCCGGTGCGGGAAGTCATGGAGGAAATCGCGGCGCATGTACTGCCGCACTTTCACGACGACGCGCGCATCGCCAATGCTCAGCCAGAAACCGCCTGAGGAACCCCAGATGCATCAACCTACCGACGATCGCCAGTCCTCCCCGCACGAATACCTTGCCTGGACCTGGTCCGAGACAGGCGAGCCCTCGGCCTTGAAGCTGCAGCGCAAGGCGATGCAGTTGCCCGGGGCTGACGAAGTACTGCTGGCAAACCGCATCATCGCCCTGAATCCGGTGGACTGGAAGATGATCGAATGGGGCCACGCCGCGTGGCGCCCAGGCCACGTACCCGGCGTCGACGGCCTCGGCAGCATCGCAGCGCTGGGAGACGGCGTGCGGCTGCCTGTCGGAGCCCGCTTTGCCTACCACCAGGACCTGGCGCGCGACGGCAGCTTTGCCGAATACACCTGCCTGCGCGCCGAATGCCTGTTGCCGGTGCCCGAAAACGTGAGCGACGAACTCGCCGCTAGCCTGCCCTGTCCTGGGCTGACCGCCTGGCAAGCGCTGCAAAAAGTGCCCGACGCGCCGGCGCGCGACGTGCTGGTGAGCGGCGCGGGCGGCAGCGTTGGCTTGATCCTCGTCCAGTTGGCGCTCGCGCGCGGCTGGCGGGTCTGGGCCGCTGCCTCGACGAGGCATCACGCCCGGCTCACCGCCCTTGGCGTGGCCGGCGCCTTTGACTACCGCGAGCTGGGCTGGCTCGACCGACTACAGGCCGTGCTCGGCACGCGCAGGCTGTACGCCGCATTCGATACGGTCAGCGGCGACCATGCCCGCTCGCTGGCCGCTCGACTCGGCTACAACGGGCATCTGGTCTGCATCCAGGACCGCCAGGAGCAGGCACCACTGCCCGCCTTCACTAGTGCGATCTCGCTTCATGAGGTAGCGCTCAACAGCGCCCATGCCTTCGCAGCCGCACAGGACTGGCAAGAGTGGCGGGGCGCCGGCCTCAGGCTGTTCGAGCAGCTTCGCGGCGGCAATCTGCAGTTGCCGGAGACCACCATGTACGATTTCGCTGCGCTGCCCGCAGCACTGGCAGCCCTCAAGGCAGGGGATGCCCAAGGCAAGCAGCTGATCCGACTCTGACCGCCGCTCCGTAGCGTCGCCGAGGCCGTGCCCACCCCCAAGATGGGCACGGCTGCGGTGTGTTGGAGTCTCGTTGCCACCAGTAAGCCACTCGGCCTGGAACCGGCAATTGCCGTCCTGGCCAGCCGGCCGTATGGGATAGATTCCGGGATGACGGGTAGATGGGCATTGCGTATGATATATGATGTGTCCTTAAACATCCCCTATCGAGGCAAGACGTCATGAGAGAACTAGCGCGTGTGGAGAAGAGCAATCTGTCTTCACGCGTCTATGACCAGATCCGGTCCGCACTGATGAGTGGCAAGTACGTTCCAGGCGAACGATTGCGCGTGGCGGAACTGGCCCAATCGCTGGGAACGAGCAGCACTCCCGTGCGTGAGGCAATCTTCCGGCTCGTCAGCGAACAAGCCCTGACGATGACAGCGGCAACATCAATCACGGTGCCCGAGCTCGATGCGGATACGGTGTCCGAGATCCAGTTGATGCGCACCCTTCTCGAAGGCGCCGCCGCGGAAGCGGCCGCACTTCGGGTGACGCCGCAGGAAATCGCCCGGCTGCGCAAGACGCATGAAGCGTTCATCAAGGCGGTGGCAACCAGCCCGCGCGAAGCAGCAAGCCAGAACCGCAAATTCCATTTCGAACTGCTGGCGGCCTCGCATCTGCCGAACCTGTTTTCGGTCGTCGAGAGCATGTGGGTACGCATGGGCCCCCTGCTACACGTCTTTCACACCGAACTGCAAGCCAGCCGGGAAAGCCTGGACGAGCATCCGCACTACCGTGTGCTAGAAGGACTAACGAAGCACGACGCGAAGATGGCATCGGGCGCAATACGCGACGACATTCAGTGGGGCAGGACCGTTTTGCTGAATTGGATGGCCACACGGGAAGAAGAAGAAACTGCCTGACCGCCGTAAACGCGACGCCTAACGGGCCTCGCGTCGAGAGCCGGGCGTCACGCGAGTACGCCCGGCATTGCCTCTTCCGCAGAAGTCGAGACTCCACGGATTACCGCGTCAAGCTCCGTTTATGACTTTGGTTTCCAGGAAGTCCTCAAATCCGTACTCGCCCCACTCCCGCCCGTTGCCCGACTGCTTGTAGCCGCCGAACGGCGCATCGAACGATTGTCCGGCACCGTTCAGGTGGACCATCCCCGCTCGCAGATCCTTCGCTACTGACTTCACGATCGCATCGTCGCCCTGCACATACGCTGCCAGTCCATATGGCGTGTCATTGGCGATAGCGATCGCTTCATCAAGATCCTGATAGGGAATCATGGCCAGAACCGGACCGAAGACTTCCTCGCGCGCGATCCGCATGTCATTGTGGACGTCCGCAAACACCGTTGGCTTCACGTAGTAGCCGTCGCTAAGGCCTTCTGGCAGTCCTAGCCCACCGCTTATCAACGACGCGCCTTCGTCAATGCCCACACCGATCAGCGATTGCACTTTGTCATACTGGACCGCCGATGAAACCGGTCCAATATGGTTGCCCCGCTCGCGCGGCCGGCCAACGCGGATTGACTCCGCAGTCTCCTGCGCAATCCTGACCGCCGCGTGGTAGTCCTTGTGCGACACCAGCATACGCGTCGGCGCGTTGCAGGACTGGCCGCTATTGGACATGCAATGCTGAACACCGGCGGCAACGTAGCGTTGCAGGTCGGCGCCCTCCAGAATCAGGTTCGGCGACTTGCCGCCTAGCTCCTGGGTCACCCGCTTGACCGACGGAGCCGCACTCATAGCAATGGCGACGCCTGCGCGTGTGGAGCCGGTAAAAGAGACCATATCGACGTCTCGATGCGCCACCAGCGCGGTTCCCGCCGTTGCTCCCTCACCGTTGATCATATTAAAGACGCCTGGTGGCAAGCCAATCTCGTCGATCATCTCCGTCCAGAGCAGCGCACTCAGCGGCGCAATCTCACTGGGCTTGAGCACCATCGTGCATCCGGTAGCCAATGCGGGCACAACCTTGCAGGCGATCTGATTGACCGGCCAGTTCCATGGTGTGATCAGCGCGCACACGCCGATCGGCTCCCTGACCACTTCGCCGCCTTCCACGGCACGCCGGAAGCGGAAACTCCGCAGTGCCTTGATCCCAGCCTCAAGATGCCCCTGACCGGTACGTGCCTGTTGCTCGACTGCAAAGTCGATTGGCGCGCCCATTTCCTCGGAGATCATACGCGCCACCTCCTGGTAGCGACGATTGTAGACTTCCAGCAGCTTTACGAGCCACTGCTCGCGCTGTTCGAGGGAGGTTTTCGAAAACGTCCGGAATGCCGCCTTTGCGGCTGCCACCGCGTCGTCGACATCTTGCGCCGATGCCGCAGAGATCGTCGCGATAATCTCTTTGTCACCGGGATGGTCGACCACGATCTCCGCGGTCGCATTTGGGGATAGCCAATGTCCGTCGATGTAGAATTTTCTTGTGTCTACCATGCCATTCTCCAGAGTGGTGTTTCGGCCGGCTGCGTGCCGCGCCGCTGCCGGCCGCGTCGCATGATTGAACCTTGTAATCATGCATCTAAAATATGAGTCGAAATTTCCATGCAGGTGAGCCATCCGTCTACGCTTGCACAAACGGCGAACCCGATATCTCGCCTCGTTTGTGGCTATCTGTAAGCGCACATGCGCGCTTGAACATGCCGTCCGCTAGACCGCGATTCTTTCGAGTGCCGGCTTGCCCAATATCAGGTCCGCCCCTTTCTCCCCGATCATGATGGACGCGGCGTTGGTATTGCCCGAGATCAGATTCGGCATAATCGACGCATCGATGACACGCAGGCCACTGATGCCCGTGACACGCAACTCCGGATCTACGACCGACTCGCCATCGATCCCCATCTTGCACGTGCCGACAGGGTGGTAAACGGTCTTGGCACGCTTGCGAATGTACTGAAGGAGGTCTTCGTCGCTGTGCGATCCTTGCCCTGGCAACGCCTCTTCGCTCGTATAGGCACGCAATGCGGATTGCCCGAGAATCTCGCGAGCCTTGCGCAAGCCCTTGACGGCGAGACGGCAGTCTTCTGGGTGCTGCAGATATTTCGGATCCAGCGACAGCGGCGCGTCGGGATTCGCGCTGTTAAGCTGGATTTCGCCGCGGCTCATTGGCCGCAACACACACGGGTTGATGGTCGCGCCGGCTTTCTTGATGTGCTCCTGATCCAGGTCGAGAAAAACGATGGGCACGAAATGCATCTGGATATTCGGCCTTTCGTTCGGGTCATCCACATTCACGAAGGCGCACGCCTCAGTGACGTTCGACGCCACCGGGCCGCTCTTGAACAGCAGGTACTGCATGCCGTTCTTCACCATGTTGAGAGCACTGTCCTGGCCGTAGTATCCGTATGGGCCCGTGCAGTAGGAGACCGTCGGAAACTCCGCGTGATCCTGCAAGTTGCCACCAACGCCGGGCAGATCCTGCGTTACCGGTATGCCGTGACGGCACAGGGCATCCGCCGGACCGATGCCCGAGAGCATCAACAGCCGCGGCGACTGCACGGAGCCACCCGACAGGATCACCTCCTTGCAGCCCTTGAGCTGCTCCGTACGGCCTTTATGACGATACTCGACGCCGATTGCCCGTCCTCCTTCGATCAGGATACGATCCACCCGCACACCGGTCAGGATGGTAAGTCTCCCGCTGATTTCGGCGCGCCTTAGATAGGCAACCGCGGCACTGCAGCGGCGCTGGTCTCGCGTCGTGACCTGGTTGAAGCCCACCCCGTTCTGCCGCGCGCCGTTGAAGTCGTGCGTAAACGGAATGCCAGCTTGCTGCCCGGCACGCACGAAGGCACTGGACAGCTCGCAGCGCTGCCCCAGATCCGATACCCCAAGAGGTCCGCCGACGCCGTGGTAGATATTGTTCAGCCGCTCGTTGTCTTCAGCCCGCTTGAAGTACGGCAGCACTTCCTCGTATGACCAGCCGGCACAGCCAAGACGCGACCATTCGTCGTAGTCCTCTCGTTGTCCGCGAACATAGATTAGTGCATTGACCGAGCTGCCGCCCCCGAGGGTTCGTCCCTGCGGCACGATGCGCGATCTCGAATCGAGCCCCGGTTGCGGAACGGTTTCATAGTGGTACAACAAATCCGTCGACAAGAGCCGGGTAAAGCCTGCCGGAATGTGGATCAGCGGATGGCGATCTCTAGGACCTGCCTCGAGCAGCAGCACCCGGGCGCCGGCCTCGATCAGACGTCCAGTCACGGCGCTACCGGCAGAGCCGCCGCCGATCACGATGTAGTCGTACATTGAGTGTGTCTCCTATGCAGATTATTGCGAGGCCTACGCAGGGCCTACGCTTGCCTGTTACGTAAGTTTCTTCTCCCGCGGACGTCTCTTTCAATGCTTGCGCACCCAGCCGCGCGGCAAGACACACCTGTCTCGCCGCGACCCTGGGCGGACGTCAGGGCAAACCCCAGTTATGCCTGATGATGGATGATATATCATGCATTCGATGTCGTATAGGGCAAAACCAATCGCACCATTGACGGTGGAGCGAACGCGCAACGCGTACCCCGTCCCCTGTCCGGATGGCGCCTTCCAACGACCCAGGTCCATTGCATCATTCAATCGATTGAGGAGACACAAATGAAGCACAGATTCGACCGCGCATTGCCGGCAATGGCGCTGGTCGCTACGCTAGCCATGGCCCATGGCGTGCAGGCAAAAGAGAAGATTTACACCTTACTCCCCAATACAGCCTTATCGGGCGTGGTCGACCCGGATATGCCGGATCGCAACGCGATCCGCAAGGCCTGGCCGAAGAAGCCCGCCGACCCGAAGCAGATCCGGATCGGCTGGACCGAAATTACGATGGGCAACCCGTGGTTCGTCGAGATCGTCAAGGGTGCGAAGCAGACGTCGGCGAAATACGGTTTTGCGCTGGACGTACAGGTATCGGACGGCGACCTGCAGCGCCAATGCGCGCAGATCGAGAGCTTCGTGACGCGGAAGATGGATGTGATCGTGGTCAATCCGACCGACACGCTGGGCGTCGCCGCCTGCATCAACCGTGCAGTGGATGCGGGTATCCCCGTCATCGCCGTCGGCACGGTTCCCGACGCCAGCGCCCGCATTCTCACCACGCTCCTCGCCAGCGCTTACGGCAACGGATTTGAAGCCGGCCGCTACGTGGCACGCGATGCCGGCAAGCAAACACCGTTGAATGCGGCGGCCATCATCGGCGTGCTCGGCAATTCAACGTCCGAGAGCCGGTTGAACGGCATGATATCCGGCATCGTCTATGAACGCTCGGTCCAGCGGGGCACGACGATCAGCAAGGAAGGTGCGATGCTACGCGGCTTCAACCTCTTCCAGGAACTGAAGAAAGCCGGCCGACTCGATGCGGCCGACCTGAGCTTCAAAGTTGCGGCGATCGGCGTAGGGAAGTGGACCGAGGAAGGCGGGCTGTCTGCGGCCGAGGACATTCTTTCCGCGCACGGCGACCGCCTCAACTACATACTGGCCGAGAACGACTTCATGGGGCTCGGCGCCCTTCGCGCAGTCGGCGGCTCCGGGCGCAAAGGCCAGATCAACATAGCCTCGGCTGCGGATGGATTTCGCATTGCGCTCGATCAGGTCAAGAAAGGCAATCTGCTAGTGACCGGAATGTGCTCGGGTGAAGAAAACGGCGTAGCTGCCGTGGAGTTCATCAACCAGATCTTCAACAAGGGCCTCGACGCGAACAATCTGCCGATGGGCTCCACGTTCCCGGCCGGGATCATCACGCGTGACAACGTGGAGCGGCTGATGGATCCGGACAAGAACAACATGTTCTTCAAGTATTCGGTCCCCCCGGTCAAGACGATCCCACAGCTCCGCGCGGAAGCGAAAGCTACCTGACATCCAGCGCGGCGTCCCACTAAGCATAGACGCCGCCTCACAGCAGCCTCACCGGGGAGACAATGAACAACCAATTGACTATGCGCGGCATCAGCAAGCGCTTTGGGGGGGTGCAGGCATTGCGAAATGTCAGCCTCGAAGCCGAAGGCGGCCAGGTACATGCGCTGATGGGCGAGAACGGTGCTGGAAAATCGACCCTGATGAAGATCCTGTCCGGCGCGTACGCGCCCGACGACGGCGAGATCTTGCTTGGCGGGCAGCAACTCTCGATAGACAGCCCTCATGCGGCGCGCGAACATGGCATCTCGGTCATTTACCAGGAATTCTCGCTGGCTAAACACCTGTCCGTGGCCGAGAACATCTACCTTCATGACCTTGGCGCAGGCACCCCGATCGTAAGGTGGTCCAAACTGAAAGCGCGGGCACAGCAGCAACTCGACGCACTCGGCTTTGGCGAACTGGACGTATCGAGACCAGTATCCGAGCTGTCAATCGCTGAACAGCAGATCGTCGAGATCTGCAAGGCGTTGTCGCGACCGTCACGCGTCCTGGTATTCGACGAGCCCACCGCTGTACTGACAGAACGCGAAACCAAGCGGCTCTTCAAACTGATCGAGCGGTTAAAACGCGATCGAGTCTGCATCATCTACATCTCGCACCGGCTGGAGGAGATCTTCCACCTGTGCGACGTAGCGACCGTGTTGAAAGACGGTGCCTACGTCACAACTGTCAAGATCGGCGATATCGACGAAGCTCAGCTTGTGCACCTGATGGTCGGCCGGGAGCTCGGCGACCTCTTTCCACTGCGCGACGCGACGATCGGCAAGCCGGTGCTGGAGGTGCGCAACCTGCTTGCGGGGGACAGGGTCCGCGACGTGTCGTTCGAAGTACGTGCCGGCGAGGTGCTGGGATTCAGCGGCCTGGTCGGCTCCGGACGCACAGAAACAATGCGGGCGATCTTCGGCGCTGACCCCAAGGACGCCGGGCAGATCCGGCTTGACGGCCAGGTAATCGAGTGCAGGCGGCCGCGCCACGGCGTCCTAAACGGCATCGGCATGCTGCCCGAAGACCGCAAACAGCAAGGCGCACTGCTTGACCTGTCGATCCGGGAGAACGCGATGATGAAACCACGCAACAGCCAGGCGCGAATGGGCTGGTGGCTCGATCACGACGCCGAACTTCAGGAAACGCAAGCGCTGCTCAAGCGATTGCGCGTCAAGGCGCGCGACACCGAGATCGAGGTCTCGAGCCTGTCTGGTGGCAACCAGCAGAAGGTGGCACTGATGAAATGGGTGTCAGCGAAATGCAAAGTCTTGATACTCGATGAGCCCACCCGTGGCGTGGACATCGGCGCCAAGATCGAGATCTATCAAATCATCAATCAGCTAGCGGAGAGCGGCGTCGCGATCATTGTTGTCTCATCCGACATGCCGGAAATCATAGGCCTGTGCGATCGCGTTCTGGTGATGCGGACGGGCACGATTGCAGGGGAACTCAGCGGTCCTGCAATCAACGAAAAATCGCTGATCTCGCTCGCAATGGGAGTCAGATAATGGAAGGTGTCATGCAAGCAAGTCGTCCGCGGACGCCGCTCTTGAAAGGGGTGGTTCGCCATAACGCATTGATCATGCTGGTTGCGCTGTTCGTCGTATCCAGCATGATGTCAAGCGCATTCCTGAGCCAGGGAAACCTGTTCAACCTCCTCAGGCAGCTGACGCCGCTGCTGTTCGTGAGCGTGGGCATGCTTCTGGTCATCAACACTGGCGGCATCGACCTCTCTGTCGGCTCGATTGCTGCGGCCGGAGGCCTGTTGGTCGCGATGCTGCTGCCAGTCATGCCAGCCGAGGGGGCAGGCGGACTACTTCTCGCGGTCTGTCTTACGCTTCTGCTAGGTGCGCTATTTGGCGCGGTGAGCGGCGGTCTGGTCACGGTGTTCGGCCTCGCACCATTTATCGTCACACTGGCGATGATGACCATCGTACGCGGCATCACGTTCATGTTGTCCAACGGGCAACCGATGATGTTGCCGTACGACCTGCCGTCGGCAGAGATGCTCAACGCATTTGGCAGCAGCGGCCTGCCCGTAGCCGGCATTCCCTGGCCGGTCGTCCTGGCCATCCTCGTCATCCTCGCCTTCTATTTCATTACGACCCGCACCACGTTCGGACGCATGGTCATCGCGACCGGCAGCAACGAGACTGCGGTCAGATTGGCTGGCATCTCGGAACGGAAGTACAAGTTCTACGTCTACGTGATTTCTGGAGCGCTAAGCGCGCTTGCCGGGATGATATACACCGCACGTACCGGAGTCGGCACGCCTATCACCGGCGTGGGACTCGAATTGGATGGCATCGCGGCATGCGTGATCGGCGGCGCATTGCTGTCGGGGGGCAAGGGCACCGTTGTAAACACCGTCATCGGCGTACTGGTACTGGGACTGATCGGAAACGTGATGAATCTCATGAGCGTGCCGGTCTACCCGCAGCAGATCATCAAGGGCGCGATCATCGTGTTAGCGGTCCTTCTCCAGCGTATCGGCAACCGCTAGGCGATATGTGACACGGAGCCGGTGATCGCCATACATTGACCGGCGTCCTCTTGCGACCCGCCTGCAATCCGGTACGCCGGCATGCTTAGCCGAGGTGCAGATCCAGATCGCGCGAGCGCATTACATGTTTGCCATCAATCGAGGAGACAAAAATGAGAGTCAAACGAAGTAGGCTCGGTGCGGCTTTGGCCTTGGGCGTGGCGCTCACTGCAAGTTCCGCCGTTAATGCGAAGGAGAAGATCTATACGCTCCTGCCCAGTACCGCCTTGTCCGGTGTCCTCGACCCAGACATGGCGGATCGTATCGGCGTGAACAAGGCATGGCCAAAGAAGGTGGTAGACCCCAGGAGCCTGAAGATCGGCTGGACCGAGATCACAATGGGCAACCCGTGGTTTGTCGAACTCATCAAGGGCGCGCGGCAAGCCTCATCGAAGTACGGTTTCGCCCTTGACGTGCAGGTGGCCGACGGTGACCTGCAGCGCCAGTGCTCGCAGATCGACAATTTCGTCACGCGCAAGATGGACGTCATAGTCGTCGATCCAACCGATACGCTAGGCGTATCCGCGTGCATCAATCGCGCCGTCGACGCCGGCATTCCCGTGGTTACCGTTGGAACGATTCCAGACGCCGGCGCTCGCGTGCTGACGACGATTCTCGCCAATGCATACGGAAACGGCTTCGAAGCGGGGCGCTATGTAGCACAAGCCACCGACAAGAGCGCGCCGATCAATGCGGCGGTCATCATTGGCGTAGTGGGCAACTCGACTTCCGAAAGCCGCATCAATGGCATGATCTCCGGCATTGTGTATGGCCGCTCCCAGGCGTTAGGCGCCCCCATAAACAAGGAAGCTGCCATGTTGCGCGGCTTCAATCTCTTCCAAACGCTGAAGAAGACCGGGAAGCTAGATGCCCCCGACCTGGGTTTCAGGATCGCCTCCATGGGCGTAGGGAAATGGACCGAAGAGGGTGGCCTGACCGCTACCGAGGACATCCTGTCCGCGGAGGGCGACAAGCTTAACTTCATCCTCTCGGAGAACGACTTCATGGGCCTGGGTGCATTGCGTGCGATCAATGGCATGGGCAAAGTGCGGCAGATCAGTATCGCGAATGCTGCGGGCGGTTTTCGCAGAGAGTTGGAGGAGATCAAGAAGGGCAACATTCTGGTCACCGGCAAGAATTCAGGTGAACAGAATGGCGTCGCGGCGATCGAGTTCGTCAACGACGTGTTTAACAAGCATCTAGACGCGAGCAATCTGCCGATGGGTTCCGGCTTTCCGCCGGGCATCATCACCAGGGATAACGTCGATCAGATGATTGATCCGAACAAGGCCAATCAGTTTTTCAAATACACCATCCCGCCGGTGAAATCGATTCCCGAAATCCGCGCGCATGCCTCAGCGAAGTGATCGCGGAAGACGCGGCGACATCTCATATGTTGCCGCGTCGCCGCGCATGGTCGCATTAAGGGCACGGCGTCTCTGTCCAGTATTTCCGTGATCGGCGAGACTTTCCTTCTCACATCTTTACTTCGATTCTCTCTCTGGAGCCAACGAATTGGAACACATAACCGATAGCTTTCGCCCCACCCTCTTCTCCGGGCGCCGGGTTCTTGTATCCGGTGCGTCCAGCGGCATTGGACTGGCAATAGCCCAGGGCTTCGCCGCGCTCGGAGCTGAGGCTTTTGCCACAGGCAGTTCGCAACAGAAGCTGGATACGCTGCGCTCGAATAGCATGCTTGAGCCAATCCGATTCGAACAGCTCGATGTTCGCGATGCGGGAGCCATCCAGGCATTCGCAAGGAGCCTGGACCGGCTTGATATCCTGGTCAATGCTGCAGGTGTCGCGCGTCCCTTCGAGGAGTATCGCGACGATGTGTTTTGCGACGTGCTGGATGTGAACCTCACCAGTGCAATGCGTCTCTCGATGGCGGTCCGGCCACTTCTGGAACAGTCGGGCGGATCGATCATCAATATCGCGTCAATGCTGAGCTATCTCGCCGATGGCGACGTGCCCGCCTACTGCGCGAGCAAGACCGGGATAGTCGGCCTCACGCGATCGCTCGCGCATGCATTTGGCGGAGCCGGCGTTCGCGTCAATGCGATCGCGCCTGGCTATCACCGGACGAACATGACGCGTGTCTTCTGGGAAACACCGGAGACTGCCGAGCGCATCTCCGCGCGTAGTGCGTTGAAGCGCTGGGGCGAGGTGGATGATCTGGTCGGAGCCGCGTTGTTCTTGTCGTCCCCCGCCGCAGCGTTCGTTACCGGCGTTACGCTTCCTGTCGACGGCGGCTACGTGTCGGGATGAAATCCCGACATTCTTCAGAATTGCGGGCTTTCAGAGCCGGTCATCGGGTCACTAGGTAAATTGGTACCGGTGAAGATCGTCGTCCAGTCGCATCACGTCAGTACCTGGACGCCTCTACTGCACACGAAGTCGAGTCCGATGCGACGACAGCCGGCTGCGGGCGGCTGTCGTCGAGCACCACAATCAGGCGATGCCGAATCCTCCGTCCACAGGCAGGATTACCCCCGTCACATAGTGCGCGTCTTCCGAGCACAAGAACCGCGTCACGCGCGCGACATCGCCAGGCGTGCCCCAGCGGCGCATCGGCAGCCGCGCCATGATGGCGGCGCTGCGCTCAGGATTGTCGAGCGCACCGGCCGACAGCCGCGTGCGGATCCAGCCCGGTGCGACGGCGTTCACCCGGACGCCGTGCGGTGCGAGGGCCACGGCATACGAACGGGTCAAGCCGAGAATGCCGGCCTTGCTCGCAGCATAGGCGGGGTTGTTCGCCGAGCCGAAGTAACTCCACATCGAGGCAATGTTCACCACCGCCCCCTGGGCACGCACCAGGCGCTCCTGCAGCACGCTGGTCAGGATCTGCGACCCGTTCAGATTAACATCGACGACGGCTCGAAATCCCTCTGGCGTGAACTCCTTGCCCTCGTGCCGGATGATGCCAGCGGCATTGACCAGCACCGATACGTCATCCAGATCTTCCGTCACCGCCCGGACAGCTTCAACCGAGGTCACGTCGAGCTTGCGGTAGGTCAGCGCGTCAGGCAGGTCCGGATCCGCATCCATGCCAAGGCAGACGACCCGCATGCCTGCCGCGTTGAGTTCCTCGGCAATGGCCCTGCCGATGCCTGTTCCACCGCCCGTCACCACTGCAACACGTTGCTCCATACTAGAAGGCTCCTTTCCAGATTTCAGATCACTTCGGCTAGACGCCGAGATAAGTTGCGCGCAAGTGCGGGTTGGCTAGCAAATCCCTGCCCGTTCCCGCCAGCGCGATCGTGCCACTTTCAATCACATAGCCGTAGTCCGCCATATCCAGCACCTGGTTGACGTTCTGCTCGATAACCAGGATGGACAGGTCCCGCTCCTTCAGACGGCGGATGCTGTCAAACAGCCGGTCGACCATGATCGGCGCCAGCCCCAGCGATGGCTCATCGAGGGCCAGCACACGGGGCATCGCCATCAGCGCGCGCCCAACGGCCAGCATCTGCTGCTGCCCGCCGGACAAGGTGGAGGCCGCCAGCTTCTGTCGCTCCTCCAGGATCGGGAACAGCTCGAACACCTCGCGCAGGGTCTGCGCGCGTCGCTGGCGCGCACGCGCGTTGCTAGCGCCGATCAGCAGGTTCTCCAGAATCGACATGCCGAGGAACAACTGCTTGCCTTCCGGCGACTGGACAAAGCCCTCCGCTACTATTTGATGCGGCGCAAGGCCATCGAGATCCTTGCCGTTCAAGCGTACGGTGCCGCGTTTGCGGCGCAACAGGCCCGACACCGTGCGCAGGAAGGTAGTCTTGCCCGCCCCGTTTGCGCCGATCAGCGCGGTAATTGAGCGCGGGGCAAGCGAGAGGCTCACGCCACGCAAGACCTGCTGCTCACCGTAGCCCGACCAGATATCGCTGACTTCAAGCACTAGTGCTGACATAGCCCTCTCCAAAGTAGGCCTTGAGTACCTGAGGCATCTTCACGACCTCTGACGGCACGCCGTCGGCGATCAGGCGTCCCTGCTCCATCACAATGACCCGATCCGACAAGCCCATGATGACCTTCATCACGTGTTCTACGATCAGTACCGTGATGCCCCGGTCCCGCACTTTCCGGACCAGTTCCACCATCTCTCCCGCTTCGCTCGGTGTCGCCCCCGCGACGACCTCGTCCATGAGAAGCAGGCGTGGCTTGGTAGCCAGCGCGCGGCCGAGTTCGAGCTTGCGTTTGTCGAACGCCGTCAGGTCATTAGCGTCGGTGTCCGCGCGCTGGGCCAGACCAAGGAACTCCAGACAGTTGTAGGCCTCGTCGCGCACCTTGGCGCGCGAACCGCCGCGAGCGAATCCGCCAACCATGACGTTCTCCAGCGCGGTCAGTCCGCCGAACGGCTTTGAGAGCTGAAAGGTTCGCGCAATGCCGCTGGCGCAGATCTGGTATGGCTCGCGCCCGCGAATTTGCTCGCCGGCAAACAGAATCTCACCTTCGTCGGCCTTGATGAAGCCGGCGATCAAATTGAATGCCGTTGTCTTTCCCGCGCCATTCGGGCCCAACAAGCCCAGGATCTCGCCCCTGCCCACGGTGAATGAAAGCTGATTCACCGCCTGAAGACCGCCAAATCGCTTGCCAATGGATTTCACTTCCAGAATGTTTTTCATTGCGCCTTCTCTCCGCCAGGCCTTGCGCGCGGCGGTAGCTCAACCGCGAGACGCCGCTTGACACGCCGCTGCAGCAATCGGTCGAGTGGTCCAATAATCCCTTTGGGGAAGTAGAGCACCGCGCCGATCAGCACCAGCCCGTAGATCACCAGATGCAGGCCGAGGAAGCGACCCGCGAAATAGGTTCGCGTGAACTCCGCGATCGGATGCAACACGAAGGCGCCGATCACAGGACCAATGATGGTCCCCTGCCCCCCGACGATCGCCATGATGGCGGCATCGATCGACAAGTCGAGACCCATGTTCCGCTCCGGGTTGATATAGCGGAAGAACTGCGCATAGAACGCGCCACCGAGTCCGGTCATGAAGGCACTGATCGCCAGCGCGATCAGCGGGTACTTGGTGGTGCTCACTCCGACTGCCTGCGCCGCGGCTTCGTCGCCTCGAATCGCCTTGAGGTAGTAGCCCAGACGCGAGCGTTCCAGCACGAACGTGGCCAATAACATCACGACCAGCATGGCCAGGATGATGTAGTAGTAAGGCACCTTCTCGTCGAACTGGAACGCTGCCCATCCGCCTGCCGATGGCGGGATCACCAGGCCTTGCGCGCCCTTGAGCGGTATGCCGACGAACTCGTCGGTGTTCTCGATCCAGATGCGGACGATCTCGGCAAAAGCGATCGTCGTCAGCGTGAAATACGGTCCTTTAAGCTTGAAAGTTGGATAGCCAATGCACGCGGATAGCAGCGCTGCCGCCAGCCCGCCGGCAAACATGCCGGCCCAAGGCGAAAGGCCGAGCCCCGTGAACAGCAGTACGGTGACATAGCCGGCAACCCCAGCGAAAACCGAATGCCCGAGCGAGAGCTGCCCAACGTAGCCACACACAAAGTTCCACGCTGACGCCATGTAGGCGAAGTAGAGCACCATGACAAGCGAGTGCAGCGCGTAGGAATCCTTGACGAACAGCGGCAGAACAACGGCGATGCACAGCAACGGCATGCCGAGCACCAGATTGATATTGGTCCTTGACGAACTCATACAGAGGCCCTCCTCATTTGCGGCCTAGCAGGCCGTTCGGCCGGACCAGCAGGACAACGATGAACAGGCAGAACGAGAACACCGATGCCGACGTGGCGGTGACGAACTGCGAAGCGACGGATTCGAACACACCTAGCGCCAGCCCGCCGAGCAGGGAACCGGGAATCGATCCAATGCCTCCCAGCACGACCACCAAGAAAGACTTGATACCGAAGCCCAGGCCAGTAGTGGGCGAAACCGGAAGAAACGGCACCAGCATCGCGCCGAACAAGCCTAGGATGCCGGCGCCTATGCCGAACGTCACGTTGTAGACGCGCCCGACGTTGATGCCCGACAGCGCTGCAGCCTCCCTGTTCTGCGCGGTAGCACGGATCTTTCGCCCGGTGTCGGTGAATCGCAGCCAATACGCCAGCCCTGCGGAGACGCCGACCGCCGCCGCGCAAGCGATCAGGCGCGGGATATTGATCGGAAGCCCTCCGATGTCGATCGATCCGCTGAGTAGCTCGGTCGTCACCGTGCGCACATCCGGGCCAAAGCTCATCAGGATCGCGTTGTCGATGACAAGGAAGACGCCCGTCGTCAGCAGCAAGGCGCCAAGCGGCTCGACTACCATGGTGGTTTCCCGCCGGAACAGCGGCGAGATGACGACGGCCTGCGTGAAATAGCCGAGCAGGAACAACAGGGGAACCGTCAGCAACGCCGTGGCATAAGGATGAATGCCGAAGACCGACCAGATCAGGTAACTGAGATACATGGCGAGCATCAGGAAGGAACCATGCGCAAAGTTGATCACCCTCAGTACACCAAAGATGAGACTCAGGCCTAGCGCGATTCCTCCATAGATCCCGCCGAGCAATACGCCGTTGAGCACGGCGTAAGCCAAAATGATTGGGTCCATTTACTTACCTCGGTTGGGCACGGCGGCCGGCCTCGGCAGCCGTGCGGTATGTGACGCTCCGGCAGTCATGCCGGATCGTGCAGCTGCGTGCCTAGGCCTAGTGCGACCCGGGAGCCGGTAGCGGCCACACCGGCTTGACACCGGCCAGCCGGTTCTCCGCCGGCCAGATCGTGCGGCGCTCGCCGTTCAGGTTCTGCGAGATCACGCCGTGGGCAAAGGTGTTCTGGCCCTGGTTATCGAACTTGATGCGCTGGTAACCGGTAACCAGCGCGGGGCCGCTAGCGATGTCCGTCGCGGCCAGTGCGTTGCGCACTTTCTCTCGGTCGATCGAGGCGGCGCGCTCCAGCGCATCCTTGAGGATATACACGTTGGATACGCCCTGGGCGCCGTAGGAGTTCATGCCGTACCCCAGCGCCGCCTTGAACTTCGCGTCCGCCTCGATGACCACTGGGTCCTTGGCCGCCTTCATGATGTCGACCTGGAAATCATCCTGCACGAACATATACTCAACGGCCTTGGGCGACACGGCCTTGTAGAAGTTCGGATCCTCCGAACCACCGCCGACAGAATGCACACCGAAGGGAATATAGAGACGGCTCTCGGACAACTGGCGCGTGAACAAGATGTGATCGGGCGTGTACGCAACCACGATCAGGGCGTCCGGCTTAGCGCTGCGAATCTTGAGCAACTGAGCGGACAAGTCAGTCTGGTTGGGCGGATACGACTCGTCGAGGGAGATCGCGTAGCCACGTTCCTTCGCCAGCTTCTTGACATTGGCGGCGTGCGATCGTCCCCAGTCGGTGCCTTCATAGAAGAGCCCCAGCGTCTTGGGACCCTTGCCTGTCTCCTTCTTGAGCAGGTCCAGCGCATCGATCTGCTCGCGCGCGTCGTAGATGGCCTTGTTGTTCGGACGGAAGACATACTTGAAGCCACGCTCGGTAATCTCGTCCTTGACCGCGCCGGTCACCAGCCAGGACACCTTGTAGCGCTCCGCTACCTCCGAGGCCGGGAAGGTCACCGCGCTGTTGTAGGCGCCGACAATCAGAGGCACGTTCTCGCGCTGGATCAGGCGCTCGGTTTCCGCGACGCCCACATCGGGCTTTGACTGGCTGTCGGCAAAGATAAGCTTCAGCCTCGCGCCACCAAGCGAACGGATGCCACCTGCCTTGTTGATCTGTTCTGCCGCGATTTCCGCGCCGAGTTTGGTCTGGTTGCCAATGGTGGCCGCGCCCCCGGAAAGGGGCAGCACGAATCCAATCGGGATTTCCTTGACCTGGGCGAATGTCGCGCTGCATGCCAGCGCGGCGCCGACGCCGGCGGCAAGCAAGAGCCCTCGCCGGGTCCGTGAAATAAGGGTACGCATACCGTCTCCTGAGTCGAGTCGACTCTGTCTTGTTTTAGATATCAATGAGGCAATTCCCGGCGGACAGGCTGATGCCAATGTCCGCCACCGCACTATCGAATGCGGGTCATACACTCTCCGTTAGGACGCAAGGACCTGCCGGGAGAGTTGCTCGATGCCGTCGGCATCGAGCTTGTAGTGCTTGTAGAGATGCGTAGGTGGAGCGATCAGGCTGTACTCATCGAGGATGCCGTGACGCACCAGGCGTACCCCTGCGCCGACATCGGCCAGCACCTCAGCCACGGCACCGCCGAGTCCTCCCAGTACGTTGTGCTCCTCCACAGTCATCAGTACGCTCGAACGCGCGGCAGCTTTCAGCACGGCCTCGCGATCCAGCGGCTTGACGGTCGCCATGTCGATCATTCCCACCGAATGGCCTGCGGCGTTGAGCCGCTTCGCGGCTTCGAGCGCGGGGTGCACGCAAGAGCCGGTCGCGATCAGCGTCAACTCGTCGCCCTGCACGTGCTCAATGGCCTTGCCGAACTGGAATGTGGTGCCTTCTTCATAGACCGCCGGCTCACGCCCCCGGCCAATGCGGAAGTAGATCGGCTGTGCATGACCTTCCGAAGCCTTGATCGCGGAACGCAATTGCGGGCCGTCGGCCGGCGCCACCACGGTAAGGTCGGCGATCGAGCGCATGATGGCCAGATCCTCGGTCGCGTGATGCGACGTGCCATAGAAGCCCAGCGAAATGCCCGCATGGTGGCCGATCAGCCTCACTGGCAGACCGGAATAGGCCACGTCCATGCGGATCTGCTCGCAGCACAGAAGTGCCAGAAAGGACGCGAAGGTAGCGACGAAAGGCGTATAGCCCACGCTGGCCATGCCGGCGGCCGCGGTCACCATGTTCTGTTCGGAGATGCCAAACTGGATGTAGCGCTCGGGAAAACGTTGCGCGAAACGCGCGAGACCATTGGAGTACTGCAGATCGGCAGATCCCGCGAGGACCGGCGCGCCGGCCTCGACCAGGTCGGTCAGGCCGTCGGACAAGTAGCTCAGGCCCGGCGTGATGGCGTTCAGACCCCGGTATTGCCAGGAATCCTTGGAAAGTGGCTGGTTCATGCTATCGATCCTTTGCAAGAATTTCTTCGACCGCGCGCTCAGCATCCTCGGGCGCAAGGTATCCGAGATGCCATCCGGGCTCGGTCTCCATGTAGGAAACGCCCTTACCCTTGACCGTCTTTGCGATGACGCAAACCGGCGTGGTGCGGGTATCGTCGGCACGCAGCCTGCGCAGCAGGGCGGTCAGGGCGGCCACGTCATGGCCATCCACCACGTGGACTTCCCAGCCAAACGCGCGCCACTTCGCATCGAGCGGCTCGATGCCCATCACTTCGTCGACGGCGCCATCGAGCTGGTAGCCGTTGCGGTCGACGATGGCAATCAGGCGATTGGCGCGGTGGTGCGCAGCGGACATGGCCGCCTCCCACACCTGCCCTTCCTGCATTTCACCATCGCCCAGCATGACGAAGGTGGTGAAATCCAGACCGGCGTGCCGGCCCGCAAGCGCCATGCCCAGGCCTGCCGATAGCGCGTGCCCGATCGAGCCGGAACTGAAGTCAATGCCTGGCACCTTGCGCATATCGGGGTGATCGCCCAGCGGGCTGCCCAGTCGGGTGTATTCGTCAAGCCAGGCCTTCGGGAAAAAATCCAGATCCGCCAGAATCGGGAACAGGCCCACCGCAGCGTGGCCTTTGCCCATCAGGAAACGATCGCGCATCGGCCAGGCAGGCTCGCCCCGGCGCAGCCGCATGACGTCGTAGTACAGCGCCGCAAACGTCTCGGCGGCCGAGAACACCGAGGTGTAGTGGCCGGTCTTGGCAATCTCGATCAGCCTGATGGTCTCCAGGCGCACGAAGGTCGCGCGCTCCTTGAGCAGCGCAACCTGTCCCGCGCTTGGCGCGAACGCGTTCCCGGACGCAGCCGGGATGACCGGCGCAACGGCGTTGTTCATTTAGCGTCTCCTACTTTTTTAGATGCACGATACATCATGCATCCTGTGGTGAAATACAGAAAATCCATCGCTTATGCTCCTCTTAAATACCGCCCATACACATGTACTTGGGCTCCAGGTAGTCTTCGATGCCCTGCCTGGCACCTTCCCTGCCCAGGCCCGATTCCTTGACGCCGCCGAAGGGCGCGACGGCGGTGGAAATCAAACCTTCGTTGATGCCGACCATGCCGCATTCCAGAGCCTCGGCGATGCGCCATACACGGCTCAGGTCGCGCGTGTAGAAATAGGCGGCTAGGCCGAACGGGGTGTCGTTGGCCATCCGCACAACCTCCTCGTCCGACTCAAAGCGCAGCAGCGGAGCCACCGGCCCAAAGATTTCGTCGCGCCCCAGCTGCATCGCGGGTGTGACCTCGCCGACCACGGTTGGCAGATAGAACGCGCTGGCGGGATCCGGCTGCTTGCCACCGGCCAGCAAGCGGGCGCCCTGCCCCACCGCGTCTTCCACCATCTCGTGCACTCGGCCGGCGGCACGCGCATTGATAAGCGGGCCCATGGTGATGCCGGGCTCGCTGCCGTCCCCCACCTTTAGGTCGGCCACGGCATCGCACAGCCGGCGCGCGAACTCGTCGTAGACGACCGCGTGGACGAACATCCGGTTTGCGCAGACGCAGGTCTGCCCAGCGTTGCGGTATTTGGAAGCCATCGCCCCCCGCACCGCCGCGTCGAGATCAGCGTCCTCGAACACGATAAATGGCGCGTTGCCGCCAAGCTCAAGGGACAGCTTCTTGATGTTCGCGGCGGATTGCTCCATCAGCAGGCGGCCAACGCGTGTGGAACCCGTGAATGAAAGTTTGCGAACCGCAGGATTCTGTGCCAGCACCGCACCGATGACCGCGGCGCGCGCGCTCGTCACGACATTGAAGACCCCGCGCGGAATGCCCGCGCGGTGAGCCAGCTCAGCCAGAGCTAGTGCGCACAACGGCGTCTCGGATGCGGGCTTGAGCACCACCGTGCAACCTGCTGCCAATGCCGGGGCCACTTTTCGGGTTGCCATGGCCACAGGGAAATTCCACGGGGTCAAGGCGGCGACAACGCCCACCGGTTGCTTGATGACGATCAGCCTGCGGTTATCGGTAGAAGCCGGGATCAGCTCGCCGTAGGTTCGCGTTGCTTCCTCGGCGAACCATTCGACGAATGAGGCGCCGTAGGCGACTTCGCCCTCGGCCTCCGCCAGCGGCTTGCCCTGCTCTGCGGTCATCAGGATTGCAAGATCACCCTGATGCAGGCGAATCAGGTCGTACCAGCGCCGCAGGCAATCGGACCGATGCTTTGCCGTGGTGGCACGCCACGTGGCCAGCGCACGCTCGGCCGCCGCGATCGCCCGCAGGGTTTCGGCTTCGCCCATGTCGGGCACCTCGGCAATCACTGCGCCGTTCGCGGGACTGGCAACCGGGAATCGCGCGCCGTCGTCCGCAGAGGCCCATTCGCCGTCGATGTACGCCTGCATGCGCATCAATGCCGCGTCTTTCAGCTTCATATTTTCTCCAGCTTATCGGGGGGTCTGTACCGCGCGCGCTTCGACATGCTGCATCGCATCTGCGATGTCGACGACGCCCAGTTCACGCGAGAAGTTCTTCATATGCGCCGCGGTAAGCGACAGGGTCGCGGTCGTCTCGAGTTCCTCGCGCGAGGCGTCGCTAAGCCCAAGGTCCGCCAGGCACAGTGGCAAGCCAATACGCCGGTATAACGCTTCGACTTCCACCCGCGCGCTGTCCTGGCGTCGTTCCAGCTCTAGCTGCACCAGCAGGCCATACGCCACCTGCAGGCCATGCGGAGCTTGCCTGGCTTGGCGTAACGCAGAAAGCCCACGCGTCAAGGCATGTGCGATCGACAGACCACCGCTTTCAAAACCCAGTCCGGACATCAGGATGGTGGCTTCCACCACCCGTTCGAACGCCGCATCAGGCCGACCCGAACCGGCCACCGCCAGCGCAGCCTGTGCATCGGCCATCAGCACACGGTGGCATTCCCTCGCCAGCGCTTGCGCCGACAACAAGGGTCGGGTACCAAACATGTTCAGCCCCTGCGGAGCCGCCTCACATTGCGCGGCTTCGAAGGACTTGGAGATCGCGTCCCCGATACCAGCTAACAACATTCGTGCGGGCGCTTGCGAGATCAGCGCGGTGTCGGCAATGACACACGCGGGACTGTAGGGCAGATGCCTGACCGCCAGCAGCCGATGCTGATCGTCGTACAGGACGTAGTTCTTGCTGGTGGGCGCATCGTTGGAAGCGACCGTGGGCACCGTGATGACCGGCACCTGATAATGATCCGCGAGCGCCTTGCCCGCGTCGATGCTGCGACCGCCGCCTGCGGCAATGATCACATCCGGGGTGGCATTACCCAGATCATCGACCAGGCGGGCGACCAGTTGCGGGGTCAGGTCTTCGTCGAAGCTGATGCGTCGTAGCGTAACCAGCTCCGCGCTGCATTGCCGCTCGACCCGCTCGCCGATCATTGCCATTACCATTCGGTCCGCGACCAACACGGCATCGTGGCCGAGCCGACCCGCCTGCTTGCCCAGCAGGTCCAATGCTCCCACGCCCTGGACATAGCGTCCGGGCGCGCCAAATACTGCTTGCACGTTCTCTCCTCCGTCTATAGCGCCGATCTGCGGAATGCCGGCCTGCTGACCTAATGGGCTGCGTAACCTTACGATGTAGCTGCGCCTTCCAAATACATCATATAGGATATATCCTACATCATTATCAGCGTTGGGCAAGAGGCTTTTTTGCTCGCGCCGTTTTCTTAGTCCTTTTGATACTTCTGGAGCACACCAACGATGTCAGAATCAAGCAAGCTACCCGTGACGCTGATCGACGGCCGCACACGCGTCGTCGTCATCCTTGCCTACCCCACCCATCATGTGCGCACGCCGGCGTTTTTCAACGCGCGTGCAGCCGCCCTGGGGCTAAACGCCGTTCTCGTGCCGTGGCAGGTCTCGCCCGAACAGCTGCCCGAGGCACTGGAGGGTCTACGTCAGGTCGAAAATCTGGCCGGCGTTATCGTCACGGTGCCTCATAAGCAGCGAATGGCCCAACTCTGCGACGCGCTCGAAGGCATAGCCGCGGATCTCGAAGTCTGCAATGTGGCCCGCCGCACGGCTGATGGCCGCTTTGTCGGACGCATGTATGACGGCGTCGGCTTCGTCGCGGGCCTGTGCGGTCAGGGAATCGACCCAGCCGGAAAGCGAGTGCTCCTGCTGGGCGCCGGCGGCGCGGCTACCGCAGTTGCCGCCGCTCTGCTCGACGCAGGGGCGCGTCAGCTAACGATCGTCAACCGGACACGGGACAAGGCTGACGTCCTAGTCGCGCAGTTGAAGGTAAGCCGGCCGGATGCGGCCGTTACATCCGCCGAGAGTACGGCCGGGTACTGGGATCTCATTGTCAATGGGACTTCGCTCGGGCTGAAGCCCGACGATCCATTGCCGATGGATCCCGCAACGCTGGATCCTCATAGCATCGTGGCGGAGGTCATCATGCAGCCGGCGGAGACACCACTGCTGCTGGCAGCGAAAGCGCGTGGAAGCAGGATTCACCGGGGCGAGCATATGGTGACGGCGCAGATTGACCTGTTACTGGACTACCTGTTGGGCAACCTCGCGGGACAGGAGCATACCTCGCGGTGATTGTTGCTTGCTAGTCAACTATGTTATGGCGCCGGGCAGGCTAATCCGGAAGGCAGAACACGCGATACTGCTTGGCCGCGCGGGCTGCCTTGCCGCAGACGCTTGCCATCACTCTGCTGGCGATATGCAGGGCGTCTGCGCCCACCCAACATCACTTACCACTCCGCCAGCCGCGGCATCCGGCTGACTATGCCCGGTACCATGAAGACGACACTCGACGAGCTCCTTACATTCACAATCGTGGTGGACACCGGTTCCATCACTGCGGCGTCCGCACGACTGGAACAAACCGTGTCCGCTGTCAGCCGCGCCCTCGGCCGGCTGGAAGAGAAACTGGAGACCACGCTGATGCGGCGAACCACGCGCAGGCTGGAACTGACCGAGGAGGGATGCGCCTTCCTAGCCCACGCTCGCAGGATACTGGACGCAGTCGAGTCCGCCGAGGAACAGATGGCGGTACGTCGGCATAAGCCGGCCGGGAAGTTGCGAGTCAATGCCGCCACGCCATTCATGCATCATGTAATCGTCCCCCTCATTGGCGACTTCCGCACGCTTTACCCGGAAATCGAACTGGAGTTGCATACCAGCGATCAGATCATCGACCTTATCGAGCAGAGAACGGACGTCGCGATCCGCATCGGGAGCCTGCGGGATTCGACCCTGCACGCCCGCGTGCTGTTCGATAGCCGACTGCGCCTGCTGGCCAGCCCAGCGTATCTCAAGGCCCGCGGCAAGCCCAAGGATGTGGATTCGCTCTCTGCTCATAGCCTGCTGGGCTTCACGCAACCGGAGACGTTAAACCAGTGGCCCCTTCGCAACGATACGGGCAATACCTTGCGCATCGAACCCAGCGTACGCGCCTCCAGCGGTGAAACCATACTCAAGCTGGCACTCGCCGGCGAAGGTATCGCCTGCCTCGCCGACTTTATGACGCAAAGCGACCGTGCCCGAGGGGACCTCGTCCAGGTACTGGTCCATGACACGGTGGATGTCCGGCAACCTATCCATGCGGTCTACTACCGTAATACGCAACTGTCGTCGCGTATTACCTGCTTCCTTGACTATGCCAGTTCCAGACTCGGCGAAATCACGCCTGGTGACAACTGAAACAGCCCGTCGCGAAGCATGCGCTGCCATGTCGCTGACGAAGCCCCGCCCGCTCGGACGGCAGGCTCACGCCAAGGTCGCCGGCAATGGTAGGGATCAGACCCACGATGACGAATTCGGTAGTCCCGATGGCAAAGGCGCCAACGGTTAGCGCCAAGAGAGAGCGAGCGGCACGGCAGTACTCCGATGTTGAACGCGGATGGGTGAAGCAGCGAAGGATGCATCGCGGCAAATCTCAGCGGCCGAGCAGACGCACCGAAACCTCTTCGACCCAACTGGCCGACGTCGCGTGGTAAGCCAGCATGTGTGGCGTTCTCAGGTGCGCCTCCAGCGCCGCAACGCTCTCCCACTTCTCGACAATTACAATGTCGTTCTCGCCGGCCGTCTGTGCCAGCAAATGCAGTGGCAGGTCGATCAAGGGCTGGTAGCCGCCGCAGCCGGTTTCGGCCAGCACGGTCGGCACGAGCGCATCGAGCAAAGCCAGCACCCGGTCGCGCGCTCCGGGCATGGTCTTGATGTGGGCAATCACATTGAGCATCGGGTTCCGCAGTCGTTGAATAAGCCTTTCGCCAGTATCGGCGCGGCTCCTCGGGAGAAAAACCGTGCCTTGCGCAGAAGACATTTGATTCCGGCGCAAGAATGACTCGGCCCCTCTCCCCTTACCGAGGGCGACCGGCATACCGCGTGCTCGGTCGGGTGTTCTATTCCAACTTCTCGATCAGCTTCGAAGCCACGTCCAGCGCGGACGCCGGATTTTGGCCGGTGATCAGTTCACGGTCCACAACTACGTGAGACGTCCAGGGCGCCAAGTTGCTGCTATAGCGCGCGCCGGCCTGTTCCACCGCTGTCTGCGGGTAGAACTTCATCGCCCCACCGTTCAACAGCCCCTTGGCCTGCTCTTCCTCCTCGTTGCTGATTACCGTAAGCCGATAGCCAGCGTAAGTCCATGCCGGTACTGGCTGAACACCCGACGCGGATTGGAGCCCCAGTGCATATCTCCTGGCGTCCGGCAGCGTAGAGAGAAGAGCGATGGGTCCATGGCAAACCAATGCCGTGGTCTTGCCGTTCGCGTGGAAGTTCTTCAGCAACTTCCCGAGCTCCTCGCTTTGCAGCAGGTCCTGCATGGGGGCATGACCTCCGGGAATGTAGACGGCATCGAAGTGCCCGTACCCGATCTGCTCGACGCGCGACAGGCTGATCACCGGCGACTTGCTTCGCGAGGTGATGTCCATCCGTTCCATCAGGGCCTTGTGCGCCTGCAGCGCTGCCTCGTCGCCGTTGAAATACATCTTGTCCACGGATGATTTATCCAGCGTGGGCGCATTGCCTTTCGGCGTTGCAAACGTCACCGAGTGGCCGGCGTCAAGCAAGCGCCTTACCGGTTGCATCAGTTCGTTCAGGTAGAACCCGGTTTCGTACACCTTGCCATCCTTCAGGTCGAGGTGATCCGCATCGGACAGCACCACCAGGACATTGCCGGCTTGCGCGCCAAGCGCTGTCATTGCAGCCACCACGCCGATGGCAAACTTGCTCATTAGTTTCATTTTTCGATCTTTAAAGGTAACAACAACACTGACGAACTTGCAGGAGAGCAATAGAAGTCGCGCCCACGCGATGCTCAGGAACGACCCCCGCCGAGGACGAGGTCGCGCACGGCCTCGCCGACACCAGTGGCGGATTGTGGGTTCTGGCCTGTCACCAACCTGCCATCGACAACGACGTTGGCGCTCCACGCCGGCGCCGGATGGTGAAGAGCACCGCGTGCGCCGAGGGTGCTTGCCAGCAGGAAAGGGACGACGTGGTCAAGTTGCACCGCGCGCTCCTCATCGTCCGTGAAAGCGCTAACGTTCTTGCCGGCGACCAGGTAGGTTCCGTCACTCAACGTCGCGTTGACCAGCGCTGCGGGGCCATGGCACACCGCAGCCACGACGCCACCACCTTCGAAGACCTGACGAACCGCGCGTTGCACCGCCGAGGAAGTCGGGAAGTCCCACATGGCGCCGTGGCCGCCGGCAAAGAAGATGGCCGCGTACGTCGAAAAGTCTACGTCTTCGAGACGCTGCGTGGCACCAATAGCCTTGCGAAAACGGCTGTCGTTCCAGTAACGTAAATTGATCGCATCTTCCAGGTCGAGGCCGTCCACGGGCGGACTACCGCCCTGGACGGATGCGTACTCGACTGCGATGCCGGCTGCTTCGAACACGGCTAGCGGATGGGTGACCTCCCCGAGAAAGAAACCCGTGAGCTGAGCGGTGTTGCCTTTGATACCATGGCTGGTAAGCACCATTAGCACCGGCTTGATTCCTGTCTGCGGTTCTGTCATGTCAATAGGGTTCATCGATATCTCCAAAGAAGTCCTGTCGAACGGTTTGCGCTGGATCGTCGCGGCTAGCCACACTTTATTTAGGCTGACGCCGGCGATAAACTGTTATCAGGGGAAATCACCTGTTCTTCAAAGGTAATAATGAGCCGTCGATTTGATCATCTGGGCGATGTGGAGGCATTCATCGTCGTAGTCGAGAAGGGATCGGTCACGGCTGGAGCGATCGCCCTATCCACGACCCCATCGGTCATCAGTCGTGCTATTGCAAGACTGGAATCCCGCCAGGGCATCCAGCTACTGCGCCGCACGACCCGGCGGCTCAACCTAACTGAGGCGGGCCGCCTGTATCTGGAAAGCACACGTACCGCCTTTGCGCTGATCGACGATGCCGAACGCGCCATCCAGGCGCAGGATGGCGAGCTGACTGGGCGGGTCCGTCTCAGCGTGCCCACGACCTACGCCCACTACCGACTTGCGCCGATGCTCCGGCACTTTGCGCAACGCTATCCACACGTGCAGATTGAACTGAACATCACCAACCGCAACGTCGATCTGGTTGCGGAGAGCTTCGACATGGCCATACGCCTGGGGAAGCTGCCCGACAGCGGAATGGTGGCGCGCAAGCTGGAAGATGCCGAACTTTGCCTGGTTGCGACGCCAGGGTATCTGGCGCTTGCGGGAACACCCCAGGTCATCGGCGACCTGGCGGGCCATGCCTGCCTGCACTTCGTGATGCCGAGTACAGGTCGGGTGGCGCCGTGGGTCTTCCGCGACAACGGTCGTGATATTGACTGGACGCCGTCGGCAGGCCTGCAAGTGTCGGAAGATGTGCTTGGCGTCGTATCCCTTGCCGCGCAAGGCCTGGGAATCTGCCAGACTTACAGCTTTATCGCGGACGAACGTATCCGACAGGGCCATTTCGTTGAGGTCCTTGCGCATACGCGGGGACGGACGCGGCCATTTTCATTGGTCTTCGCGCCGCATCGACGGCTATCCGCCGCATCGCGGGCGTTGATCGACTTCCTCGCCGAAAGCACACCAGCCCGGAAGGACCGAGGCTAGTCGCGGGGAGCCATGCGAGTCGCAGCCCCCCCCCCAATCCCACCTGGGATGCTGGCTTCTTATGCCACCCTGAGCAGGATCTTCCCGGCGTGCGTGCTTGACTCCATCAGTGCATGTGCCTTCCCGGCTTCGGCAAGCGGCATGATGGTGTGAATGAGCGGCAGGCACCGGCCCTGCTCCAGCACGGGCCAGAAGGTATTGCGCAAGCCATTAATTAACTCGGCCTTGTTCTCGGGTGTACGAGCCCGCAGCGTGGAACCCGTCATGTTGAGCCGCTTTAGCATAATAGGCAGCAGGTCGATCTCGACCTGACTGCCCTCCAGGAACGCAATCTGAACGAGCGAACCGTCCAGTGCGAGCGCGCGCAGGTTCTTCTCGATATAGCGCCCGCCGACCATATCCAGGACAACGTCAACACCCCTACCCTGCGTCACGTCAAATACGACGTCGTTGAAATCCTGTTGGCGGTAGTTGACGACATGAGCCGCGCCATGTTGCTGGCAAATCGTCAGCTTCTCCAAATTGCCAGCGGTAACGATGACTTCAGCGCCGACCTCACGGGATAGCTGGATGGCGGTAATGCCGATGCCGCTGCTGCCGCCGTGAATCAGGACGGACTTTCCCTGCGACACGAGTTGTTTGGCAAACAAGTTGGCCCATACCGTGATGTAGTTCTCCGGCAGTGCCGCGGCTTGCTCCAGCGTCAACCCGTTCGGTATCGGCAGGCAATGCCGCTCGTCGGCGACACAGAATTCGGCGTAGCCGCCGCCGTGTGTCAAGGCGCAGATCTTGTCGCCAACATTCCACTTGGTCACCGCCTCGCCGACCTGCTCAACCGTGCCTGAAATCTCCAGGCCCAGGTAAGGGCTTGCCGACGGCGGCGGGTTGTAGAGCCCAAGCCGTTGCAGCACGTCCGGTCGGTTGACCCCCGCAAACGCGACACGTACCAGGACTTCGTGCGAGGCAACTCGGGGGACGTCGACCTCCTTCAGAACTAGCGTATCCGCCCCTGTGCTGGGGCCATGACTGATGTACTTCATCGAGACATCCTTTGCCCTAAGGGCGTTACTTGCCTATGAGACACGTCGGTGCAGGCCGGCCTTGATTTAGCTCGATCCAGCGGTGACGTTACGTCAGCTTCGCGGCACGGACAGACGTTGACACTCTTATAATATATCATGCATCATATTACCGAGTGTCGAGACAATTGGACCAGCTTGCAGGATCGACGCCGCCAAACTGATCTATGGGAGCGAAACATGTCGATTGTAGGGATGAACCACTTCACAGTACTGACCGCAGCACTGGAAGACAGCGTCAGTTTCTACACCGAGGTGCTTGGCTTCGAATCCGGTGTCCGTCCGCCACTGGCATTCCCGGGTGCATGGCTCTATGCCGCGGGAGCTCCCCTTGTTCATCTGGTCGCAAGAAGCGAACTACCGGCATCTTCAGCGGGCGTGCTGGATCATATGGCATTCAGCGCGACCGGCCTCGAGCACGTCGTGCGTCACCTCCAGCGTTTGCATATCCCCTTCAAGCTCGGGCGGCAAGCAGGATCCGGCCTCTGGCAGTTGTTCCTGCACGATCCCAACGGGGCAAGAATTGAACTGGATTTCAGCGCTTCGGAGCCTCCTCCTTCGGATGCGTGATCCAGCAGCCCCCTGCCCTTGACAAAGACTGACTTGGGGGAAGGAATTCTGCTTTCCGAGTGCCAGGCGGCTCTGTGCGAGCAAACTTCCGAGCGGGTGATCCTGTTGCATATCGCCATTTCGGCGAATGACGTGACCTCTAATCCACGTGATTCCTAGTACATTGTTCCATCCCGTTTGGACTGGCGATTGGCGCGAATGACCTTCTGCAAACTCTCGCGAGTTTTCCTGCTCCAGGTGAACGGCTTGGGGTTGGTGTTGTGGTGAGCGATGTAAATATTGATGGCGGCGACCAGTTCCGGCACGCTGGTGAATATGCTGCGGCGAAGTCGCTCGGTCGTGATAGCGGGACAGAACCGCTCGACCATGTTCAGTCACGACACCGAGGCGGGCGTGAAGTGCATATTGCATCGCGAATGCTTGGTCGGCCAGTCTTGCACCGCGGGATGTTTGTGCGTGGCGTAGTTGTCGGCGATCAGATGCAGTGTTTTGTCCTTGGGCGTCTCGAGGTCGTGCAACTCGCACGCGCTACGCCGGTGTCTCGAATCTCGGCCCACTATGCTTTGCTCGTGGTTGTACCAACGCACGAATCGCTGCGTCTACGCGCGTGCCTCGTCCACACTGTCGAGCGCCTGGCGCGGGTAGTCAGCCGACATTTGCAGGTCCGGAACAGCGACTCCGCATAGGGGTTGCCATTGCTCACGTGTGGCCGGCTGGACGAAGCGCCCCCAGGTTAACAGCTTCCCTCAACATCAGATCGGCTGGATGGCTTCTTTACCCAGCCCCATGCGCGCCACCTCCTCCCGCAGGCTGCGCACGAACGCATGCACGACCTCATCGGCCCCGCCCTGGCGCCACACGGCGCCCACCGGGCCGAACGATTCAGCGTCGGCCACGGGCAGCACCCGCAGCAGCCCCAGCGCTTCCATGTGCCGCGCCATCGCGTCGGAGCAGACGCCGATGTAGTCGGTGTCCCGCAACACCGCTTCGATCGTCAGCACGGAACCTGTTTCCACGCGCGGCTGCAGGCCGGCCGCGCCGCGTTCGAGCAGGACCGTGTCGAGCCGTTTGCGCATCAGCGTCTCGCGCGGCGGCATTACCCAGGGAAAGGCAAACAGGTCTCGCCAGGCGATGCGTTGGCGCGCGGCCAGCGGATGTTTCCGTCCCACGACCACACCGATGCCATCCTCGAACAGCACCTCGTGCGCCAGATGTGGGCCATAGGCGCGCGCATCGATGGAGCCGACGATGACGTCGTAGTCGCGCCGCTCGAGCCGCTCCAGCAACGTGTTGAAGACGCCTTCCGTGACCTCGATCTGCACATTGGGGCGGGATTGCTGGAAGCTGACGATGGCGCGCGGGATCAGGTGCGCCACGCCGGCAAAGACACTGCCCACATGCAGGCGTGCGACCGCCCCCTTGGCAATGGAGCCCAACTCATCATGTGCGCGGGACACCTCGCCCAGCACGCGGATCGCCAGCTTGCGCACCGCGTCCCCGGCCGGCGTCAGCTGCAGCCTGCGGCCGCGCACGATTAACCGAGCACCGGCCAATTCTTCCATTTCGCCAAGCCAGTGCGACATCGCGGACTGCGTCATGTGCAGCCGCAGGGCGGCGGCGGACAGCGTCCCGGCGTCCAGCAGGATCAGGAAGGATTCGAGATGCCGCATGCGCAGCCGGCGCGCCCAGGCCACGCTATCTGCAGGTTCAATCATGAGTATTTACTAATACATCCATCGGAACAATTCACTGGTGCTCATGGTAAACCAATCCAATAATGTGCGGGAATTCCTAACATGCTCGGTTCCCTTACGTTGTTCTCTGATTTTCTACCTATGAAGAAATTCTCAGTTTTTTCGCATCTGGCGGTGACCGCGGTCGGCCTGGGCCTGATGGCGCCCGCCTGGAGTTGCGGCGAGGCGGGTTCGACCCGGCCCATCCGGCTGGTGGTGTCCCAGCAAGCGGGCGGCAGCACCGATACGATTGCCCGCATGTGGGCCGAGCATGCCGGCAAGGAACTCGGCAGCACGGTGGTGGTGGAGAACAAGCCCGGCGCCGGTGGCGTTATCGCCGCCAAGTCAGTGCTGTCCCAACCCGCGGACGGCTGCACGCTGTTTCTTGCGGGCGTGTCGCAAATGGTGCTGAACAAGTTCGCCTATGCCCCGCTGTCCTACTCGCCCGAGAAGGACTTCACGCCGGTTGCGACCCTGACCAATGTGCCGTTCGTGCTGGTGACAAACTCACAGACCGGGTTCCGCACGCTGGATAACCTGGTCGAGGCATCGCGCGCGAAACCCGGCGCCATCAACTTCGCCTCCTCYGGACTCGGGAACTCGACCCATCTGGTGGTGGAAATGCTGCTCAAGCAGCGCGGTTTCCGCATGACCCACGTGCCTTACAAGGGCGAGCCCGACGGCGTCATTGCCACCGTCTCGGGAGAAACGCAGGTCATGGCGCCGGTACTCAGCACCGCATTGCCGCAGATCCGCGCCGGCAAGCTGGTGCCCGTGGTGGTGTTTGCAGCGAAGCGCGTGCCGGATTTACCCGACGTGCCCGCGGCATCTGAGATCGGCCTGACCGGCTTTGAGGACATCGGCTGGTCGGGCATCGCCGCCAAGGCCGGCACGCCGGCCGCCTCCATCCAGCGCATGCATGCCGCCACGCAGACATTCCTGTCCGATCCCGCCGTCGTCGACAAGCTGCGCTCGATGCAGGTCACGCCGATGCCCGGTCCGGTCGGCAAGCTACATGAGCTGACCGTCCGTGACACGGTCAAGTGGAAGAACGCCATCGGCGACCTGAATTTGCGGGCCAACTAAGACCAACTAAGCCCAGCTAAGCGAGCTCGGTCGCTTGCCGACCGCCGCTCGCGCAGCTCAGCGTCATAACCACCCAGATCCAGAGAACTCAATGAAAAAAGGCATGGTCGTCTGTCCGCAACCCGAAGCAGCGGAAGCGGGCATTGAAATCCTGCGGACCGGCGGCAATGCGGCGGATGCCGCGGTCGCCTGCGCGTTTGCCCAGGCCGTGGTCGATCCGCTGATGTGCGGGATCGGGGGATTCGGCACCGCGGCGGTGTATATGCCGTCGAAACAGGCGCACGAATACATCGACTTTCACGCGACCGCGCCGGCGCGCGCCACGCCCGACATGTGGGCCGACAAGCTCGACGGCGAGGCCCGCGACGGCTTTGGCTTCTTCGTAAAGGATCGCGTCAATGACATCGGCTACCAGTCGATAGCCACTCCGGGGACGCTGCGCGGGCTGGAGGCGATTCACCAGAGCTACGGCAGGCTGCCCTGGCGTGAAGTCATCGCGCCCGCCATCCGCTGGGCGCGCGAGGGATACTTCGTGCGGCCGGGTATGTATGCGTTCTGGATCGACGTGGCCACGCTTGGCCGTGCCAGCAATCTGGAACGCCTGGCGTACAGCGAGAACGGCCGGCGCCTCTACTGTCGCGAGGACGGATCGCCAAAGACGATCGGCACGCCGCTGCACAATCCGGATTTCGCGAACACGCTCGAGCAGATCGCGCGCGAGGGGGCGGACGCGTTCTACCTGCACGATATCGCCAATCGGATCGTCGTCGACATGGAAGCGAACGGTGCCCTGCTGTCGCGCGAGGACTTGGCGGCATACCGCATCGAACGGACGGCGCCGCTGACCGGCACCTATCGCGACCGCACGATCACCACCAACCAGCCGCCGGGCGGCGGCGTGATGCTGGTCGAAATGCTTAACATCCTCGAGCAGTTCGACCTGGCGCAGATCGGCCATAACACACCGGAATACCTGCGCATCGTCTGCGAGGCCATGAAGGGCGCGACGCGCGACAAGGACCTCCACGTCGGCGATCCGGCATTTGTCGAGGTGCCGCTCGCCCGGCTGCTCGACAAAGGCTATGCGCGCGAGCTTGCCGAACGCATCCGTGCCGGCGACAAAATCGACATTCCCCGCATCAATCCCGGCCACGTGGTGCCGCGCGACACCACGCACCTGTCGGTGGTAGACGGCGCCGGCAACTGCATTTCGCTGACCCATTCGCTGGCGATGCCATCGGGTGTCATCACGCCGGGACTCGGGTTCCTGCACAACGGCTGCATGGGCGTGTTCGACCCGCGCCCGGGCCGCGCGGGCAGCATTGCCCCCGGCAAGCGGCGCTTCACGTCGTCATGTCCTTCGATTGTGTTTCGGGACGGCAAGCCCGAGATCGTCCTCGGCGCCCCGGGGGGTACCCAGATTGCCATGGGTGTGCTGCAGGCCATCCTGAACGTCGTGGATTTCGGCATGGCAATGCAGCCGGCAGTGTCGGCGCCCCGCTTCTCCTCGACCAGCAATACCATCGACGTATGCAACCGGATCCCGCGTTACCTTACCGCAGAGCTGGAGGCGCAAGGCTACGAGGTGGTCCGCAATCCGTACAACTACACGATCGCCTGGGTCCACGCGATCCGGCTGGCGAACGGAGAACTCGACGGCGGTGCGGATCCGGGGCGCGACGGGGTCGCGCTGGAGACGGCTTTACCCTGACCCGGCGCTAGACACATGGTAGCGCCCCGTCCCCGTTATGTCGTTTCTCCCCGCGCAATCCCCAACCCTTCGAGTGCTCGAAGGACAGATTCAAAATTCACGCTCTTCCCGTTTTCCAGCTTCGATAGCAGCCCGGCTGACACACTACAACTACGTGCCGCCTGATCGACGGGTAGGCCCTGCACGGCAAGAGTGGCACGGACGCGATCACCTGGATTGCCACTTGATTTGATTGCGACCCTAGCCGTGAAGTGTAGTAAAGACGCGACTTTTGCGTAGTAAGGTTGCGACCATCCCGTGGATCGGTGGATTCTGTATCCGGCTCCGACCATCACAGCAGCATTGCGGGCAGCAACGCGATGACTCGCTTTCGGGCTCTCATTGCCCTGACAAGCTTGCGGCTTTGCTGTTCGACACACCCTATCCTTTCCGCTAGCTTTGTCATAAAGTCCCGCGGGTGCTGGCTCTGCTGGAGCACATCAAAGCCGCTCAGCCCGCGTACAAGCCCTATCGGTGGATACAGGGGCTGACGCCAGAGGGCCTCGGGATGGCGGCAGCCGCACCAATGCATCGCCGCAAGCATCCAGGCAGCAGCATTCGCCTGCGCTCTTGCCATCTTGATGAATAGCGCCGCCGATGACTGCTCGAGTCGTAGTCCGGCAGCGTACGGGTCAGGATAGTGGAATGCAGTGAAGCTGTCGCCTGTGTCCTCCGGATAGCGGCTCAGGTCATAGCTGGCCAGGCACGTCTCCCTACGCCTCCGTATTCAGTGCGACTCCGTTATCGCAATGGAATTCCCGGGCAAGACGTACAGTTATCGGCATAGCATTTCGCTCGTCATTTTTGAGCGGATGATTGGTGCACTAGATAGTAAATATTAAAAATCAAAGACTTACACCCGTGGGACAGTGTCAGCGGACTTGCGTCGAGCGCCCCCTGGCGCTGCGGGGTGTACCTCCAGATGCCGGCTCCGCGGGACCTCTGGTTGCGTGTTGATCTGCCACTCCCCTTGCTTGATTCGGCTACGTGGGGGGACCTCGGTCTCTTCAGATTGTCGCCAGACATCGAACCGCCAGAAGGGGCGCGCGGCAAGGCTTCTTCGCCAGCGATCACGAATGGCGATCTGTCTGCTGGGATTGCCTCGCCGCAGGGACACATGGTGCTTAAGTGTGGACTGGACCGGCGAACCAAGCACAGCAGCATTTGCAGCAACCCCATATGTGGACTTGAGGGAGATTAATAGTTGTTAGCTATTAGCTACATAAAACAAATAGTAATTTTCGGTGAATCAACTTTCCAAATGGTTGCTGCTGATGGTGGGTCTCCCAACGCACTCAGCCCACGGCAGCATGCCGGGGCTCTGTCTAAAGGACAGCCCTCCCCGGCGTCCATATTTGACAAGCTATGACCACGATCGCTCTCCAGCGAAGCCTATTTCCATTCCGCCCCGAAAGGTGCACTTATGTGGCACACGTTGTCCCGCACGGAGGTCTCACCAGGGCCACTCATCAGATTCCGGCGCCAAGCTATCTAGTAGCTATCTAGTACTTCGATTACGCATTTTTTCGTTGGGGCGCTACGTTGCACTAGGGAACAAATGCCCCTGCCAACTAGCGAGAAGAACACGAGCTACTCTTCTCAACCGCAAGGATAGCCATCTGGTATCCATCGGAGGCGGACGCTCCCTGAATCCGAGATCAACTGGTGGCTACTACCGACGGATAGATAAGTAACTAGTACTACTATCTCTCACTCGAACGTCCACGTACTTCCCCTTGGACCGCGTTGGGGTATCAACTGGTAATGCATATCCTCAGATATCTGGTAGCTGTCCAACAATCAAGATCTCCTCCCCCGCAACGCGAACGCGCTCCAATGCGATTAGCTGATAGCTATCCGATAGCCGACCGAGATGTACTTCGGCCGCCCTCTCATCAGGGCAACTGTTCGAATACGGAGACTAGGTGGTCTACGATCCCACGCCATAGCGCGTCGGATTAATTGATAGCTACCAGGTAGCAGCATTGGTTATTGCTGCTACCTGGTAGCCACTAGCTATCCTATCGACGGGCCGATCCGCCGTTTTAGCATCGGCAATTTCCAGCGTTGCTCGCCGGAGCGCCCATTTAAAGATACCCATCAGGTATCTTTAAGGTATGCCCAGACCGGTCGGTATTACGCCGACTGGTCCAGTTAGCTAATAGCTAGCTACCAGCTAACTTATATAGATATTCCAACCTACTGCTACAGGGATTTGGAGTGACCACAATCCCGCGCCGAAGCGAGCTGGGTTTATTGGTAGCTACTAGGTAGCAGCATTGGTTGCTGTCACAGTGGTAGCTACTAGCTATCCCATCGACAGTCGGTGCGCTGTTTCGGCACCGGGGGAATCCTGCTGTGCTCGTCGTTGTGTATATCCAAAGATATCTCTTAGATATCTATCAGGTATCTTTATACCAATCACCCTGAAGGTCTATCTCGACCATTTCGTTACGCTAGTAGCTACCTAGTAGCTATTGGTGCCCAATAGCAATCGAACATCGCGGCATCTCGCACTAGACGCACTAGAAGCTATTGGTTAGCTACCAGCTAGCTTGTATCGATGTTCCACTCTATTGCTGCAGAGATTTGGAAGTCTACGATCCCGCGGCATGGCGAGTCGGATTTATTGGTAGCTACCAAGTAGCTGCGCTGGCTGTTCCAGGACCGGAGGAATCCCGCTGTGCTCGCCGTTACGCCCACTCAAGGATATCTCATAGGTATCTATCAGCTATCTTGAGCCCAGTTGCCATGTCGGTACTATTTCGACCATTTCGTTGCGCTAGTAGCTATTGCTGCCAGGTGGCAATCGAGCATCGCCGCATCTCGCACCAAAAGCTATTGGTTAGCTACCAGCTAGCTTGAATCGATGTCCCACTCTGTCCGCTGCAGAGATTTGGAAGTCTACGCCCCCGCGGCATGGCGAGTCGGATTTATTGGTAGCTACCAAGTAGCTGCACTGGCTGTTCGGCACCGGAGGAATCCTGCTGTGCTCGTCGTTGTGCCCACTAAACGATAGCTCGTAGGTATCTATCAGGTATATTGACCCCAGTTGCCATGTCGGTACTATTTCGACCATTTCGTTGCGCTAGTAGCTACCTGGTAGCCATTGCTG